>NZ_PGCL01000001.1:300000-600000 GCF_004297185.1 Methanofollis fontis | reverse complement strand
GTGCCGGTGCTGCGGTCCGAGGGGGTGACGCTGCAGAGCAGGCTGACCCTGGTGCGGGCGGCGCAGAACACCCTGAAGGAAGCGCTGGAGACGCTTGGTATCGATGCGATCTCAACGATGTGAGGGCGCCCGCGGCGCCCTGAAGAAACAGGGCTACCAATTTTTTTCGCCTGAATCGACGGCGGCGGTGAAGCCGTGCATGTGGAACAAGCGCTCCCTGAAGGGGGGCGAGATGTGTTACAAGAACCGCTTTTACGGGATCACAAGCCACCGCTGCGTGCAGATGACCCCGACGCTGCGCTGCAACCAGCGCTGCCGTTTCTGCTGGCGATCCTTTGAGCACGAGGTCGAGGAGGTTGAGGAGTGTCCGCCTGAGGTGATCCTGGAGAATGTCCGCCGCCTCCAGAAACGCGCCCTCTCCGGCTACAAGGTCTCGCGCTATGTCTCAAAGGAGCGGTTTGCCGAGGCGCTGGACCCCGATATGGTGGCGGTCTCCCTCTCCGGCGAACCGACGCTCTACTCCCGCCTCGCGGAACTGATCGACGGCTTCAATGCCGAGGGTTTCACCACCTTCCTGGTCACGAACGGCACCCGTCCGGAGATGCTGGCTCGCTGCCGCCCCTTCCAGACCTATGTCTCGGTGGACGCACCCGACCGCGGCACCTACCTGGACCTCTGCAACCCGGACGAGGACTACTGGGACCGGATCATGGAGAGCCTGGACCTCCTCTCCTCACGGCGGTCGGCGATCAGGACGACGGTCGTGAAGGGCCTGAACGATATCGACGCCGCGGGGTATGCGGCGATCTACGAGCGGTCGAGGCCCACCTATATCGAGGTAAAGGGATACATGTATCTCGGATACAGTCGAAAACGGCTTGAAAGGGAGAACATGCCCGATCATGCCGAGGTGAGGGCGTTTGCCGAGGAGATCGCTGCACACTGCTCTTACGAGATCACCGACGAGAGCCCGATCTCGCGGGTGGTGCTGATGGAACGACGAGGGGATGAGTGAGATATGAGATTTGATCCTGAATTCTGGAAGGAACTGTCAAGAACCGATTTCGAGGGCGCCTGGCACCGGGGGCCGGAGGTGCTCTCCCGCCCGTCGCTGGCCGCAACCTATCCGAGGAAGGGCTTCCGGCGGGCGGCGCCGCACCCGATCGCCGAGACGATCCAGCGCCTCCGCGAGGTCTACCTCTCGATGGGCTTCGACGAGGCCCGCGTGCCGCTGATGATCGAGGAGGCGGACGTCTATCGCCAGTTCGGCCCGGAGGCGAGCGCCGTGCTGGACCGCGTCTTCTATCTCGGCGGTCTGCCGCGGCCGAACGTGGGGATCTCGGACCGTCAGGCCGAGGAGATCATGGGGATCATCAGGGCCGAGAACGACTCCTACGCCGTTCCCCCCGAGGAGGTGAAGGAGAAACTCCAGCAGACCTTCCACGCCTATAAGAAGGCGACGATCGACGGCGACGAACTGAGCCATGAGATCGCCGCCGACCTCGGCATCGACGATGCCCTGGTGGTGCATATCCTGGATTCGATCTTCCCGGAGTTCCGGGACCTCGCCCCGGAGTCGTCCAGGACGACGCTGCGCTCCCATATGACGAGCGGCTGGTTCCTCTCCCTGGGGGCGATGTGGGAGCATTACCCCCGCCCGATCTGTCTCTTCTCGATCGACCGCTGTTTCCGCCGTGAGCAGGAGGAGGGGCCGACCCGCCTGATGACCTACCACTCGGCCTCCTGCGTGCTGGCCGGTGAGGAGATCACGATCGAGGACGGCAAGGCGGTTTCCGAGGCCCTGCTCTCGGCCTTCGGTTTTGAGGACTTCGAGTTCCGCCCTGACGAGAAGCGCTCCAAATACTATATCCCGGACACCCAGACCGAGGTCTACGCCCGCCACCCGGAGATCGGATGGGTGGAGGTGGCCACCTTCGGCATGTACTCCCCCTCGGCCCTCGGGGAGTACGGCATCGGGGTGCCGGTGATGAACCTGGGCCTCGGCGTGGAGCGGCTGGCGATGATCCTCTACCAGGCCGACGACGTCAGAAAACTCACCCATCCCCAGTTCTTCCCCCGCACCCTCACCGACCGGGAGATCGCCGCGGCGATCACCCTCAGGGAGGAGGCGCAGAGCCCGGAGGGGCGGGCCCTGGTGGAGGCGATCATGGCGACGGCGACGGCGAACGCCGCAGCCGAAGGGCCCTGCTCATTCCTGGCCTTCGAGGGCGAGGTCGGCGGGCGGCGCCTCCGTGTGTTTGTGGAGGAGCCCGAGGAGAACTCGCGGCTCTGCGGGCCGGCCACCTTCAACGAGGTCTTTGTGCAGGACGGCCGCGTGCTCGGCGTCCCGGACACCGAGAAGTTCGCCGACGTCCGGGCGAACGGCGCACCCACCGGCATCTCCTACCTGATGGCGGCAGCGAACCTGGCGGCGGCCCGCATCGAGGAGGCGGCCCGCTGCGGGGAGGCGGCGAGCGTGCAGGTGAAGATGGCGAAGACGCCGTCGGATGTGAACCTGCGGATCCCGGACTGGACGATGCGGTATATTACCGATAATAAGAGGAAGGTGGATGTGCGGGGCCCGGTGTTTCTGACGGTGCGAGGGGAGATCGGGGAGTAATGAGAGAATAACAGTTTCAAAAAACCTGCACCACGATCCCCCCCAGGAACCCTTACAGCACAGACCCACCATTTTTGCCCTTTTTCAGCACCTTTCAGCAGGCACCACCACCATAAAAACGCCACAAATCACCCTGATTCAAATTACAGCCCCCGCACACCCAGATCACCGGATCGTCTACAACATTCCGGAGGTCGCACACACACCCGCACCCACCCACTCCTGCACAGACACCTGAGGCTGTGCGTGTGATCTGCTGAAATATAGTACAGATAGAGAGACGCGTCTCTCTATCTGTACCGTACTGTCGGTACAGGGGCCATTCCTCGCCCGTTCATCTTCGCGGCAGACGCTGAAATTTTGCCGAAAACCTGCTGAAAACAGTGTAAACGCCGGAGGGGCCGGGAGTCAGCCCACACCCTGCCATAACCACCCCCGCAGGCGGCACCGACATCCCGGCTCGAGTGCTCCCGCCCGGTCGGCACATTTCGCCTTCGCGGAAGCGGGAAGACCACCCCCCCCAAACGACCCGACGTCCCCCGACGCCGTCAGACCAGCGATGCGGGAGAGGATCGCAGGCGAGAGGGCCGATGTCTGAGCCCGACCCGGTCCTCTATTGCAACGATATCCATCCACCACAAAACCTATTTCACCCATAAAACCCCCACAAAAGATCGAACCAAAAGGAGAAAAGGGACATGCACCGCATCACCTATCGCATTCTTCTGCGAAAAGAGCCGGAGGGAGGCTACACCGTCACGGTACCGACGCTTCCCGGCTGCGTCACCTTCGGCGGCACGATCGAGGAGGCGATCGCAATGGCGAAGGAGGCGATCGAGGTGTACCTGGAAGACCTGACCGAAAGAGGCGAGGAGATCCCGACCGAGGAGGACACCCTCGAATATACCCTGACGGTCGAAGCATATGCCTAAAATTCCCGTCCTCTCCCCGCAAAAAGTCATCAAAATTCTTGAAACAAAAGGATTCGTCCTGGTACGGACACGGGGCAGCCACCACCTCTACCGTCACCCGGAAACAGGGAGGCGCGTGACCGTCCCGGTTCATGCAAAGGATCTGCCCACAGGCACTCTTCTTGAAATCCTCCGACAGGCAGGGATAGAACGAGAGGAACTCAAAGAACGGAAATAGTCCGTTCTCCGCTCCGCCGCAACATCCTCAGCGGAGGAGCCCCTCGATCGCATCCAGGAATGCCCCAGCACGAGAAACGGCGTTTCTCGCCTCCCCCTCCATAGACCGCCCCCACCATATCGTAGACCGTGATATGCTGATTCGTCCCCGCCGGGCGGTATCCCTTCGAGAACATCAGCGCCCGCCCGGCCTGGAGCATGGCATTGTAGGCGATGGTATACGCCCAGTCGCTGTTGCCCGCAAGGACGCTCCCGGCAACCGTCACGTCCCGCCGGGCAAGGTTCATGGCGTTCCAGGTCCTCAATCCCGGCCAATCAACACCACCTTCGGTCCTGCAAGCACATTCAAGACAAACGGATCGCCAGCCGCGATCCGCCGCTCCATCTCGTCCTTCGTGAAGAGGACATAGTTGATCTCCCTCCCGAGCACCCCCCCATCAGGAGGCATGCCGCCTCAGGGATGCGGGACAGACTCATCTACCATTATTCCGGCGTCGGCATGAGGATCATCCGGGGGACGGCCCGGATCGGTCCCCCTCCCGATCAGCGCATTTCAGATCCCCACCCTGAGGCGAGACCGATAGGACGATCCGGGAAAAAAAACAGAAACGTATATCCACTGAAAACACGAGAAAAAACCCCATGAAACGGATACTCCTTATCGCACTCCTCCTTGCGGCCGTGATGCTCGTCTGCGGCTGTACGCAACAGAGTGCCGTTCCCGAAACAACGCTCGCCACCCCAACCCCCGCACCCGCGGGTTCGCTCCCGGCGGAACTCTCCGCCTCCAGCCCCAACGCCACGCTCTCCCTGGACACCGGCGTCATCCTCCTCTCGTTCCACGCCGAAGGGAAGCAGACGATGACGGTCAACTTCGCGAGCGCATCGAACGAATACGCTGCGAGCAACGAGATCCCCATCACCGGCCCGTATGACGGAACGCTCGTCTTCGAGGTCCCGCAGAAGGACGAATACCTGCTGAACATCACCGGCACCGGCGCATGGACCGCAACAGCCTCGAAATACGTGCCCGGCGAAGGCCAGAAGGCGCCACTGAACCTCACCGGCAACGGCACCGAGGTGGCGCCGCCGCTGTACCTTGAGAAGGGGCAGTACATCTTCGAACGGCAGCAGACCGGCATTTCCTCCCCCATGTACTTCCTGAGCTATGCGAACGCAAGCCCGCTCATGGACGCAAACAACACCTATGTCCAGCCCGGCTTCGGCGAAATCTCCACAGAGACCTTCAGGATCGTCACCGTCCCCGAGTCAGACACCTACATCCTGAGCGTCATCGCCAGGGAGAGCCCGACCGCCTGGGCGGCGTCCATCCTCCCCGTCCCCACCCCCGAACTCGGGCCGGGCCCGGAGATCCCGGCGAACGAGACCCCTTCGGCCTGATCGGGACATCCAGGGGGATCGAACGTCCCCCGCCCCTCATTTTCTGGTGAGCGAATACCCGCTCCCTTCCCAGGCCTCACGCATCACCGGGTTCTTCTCCAGGTAGGCATCGACAGTCTGTTTATCCACCGTGTTCAGCGGGCAGGAGAAGTTTATGCACCTGCTGCAGTAGTAGATCTTCATGATCCAGAGGAAGGTCGATGACGCCGCAAGGGTGAGCAGGACCACACCGATCGTGGCGAGCAGAGCCACCGTCCCCTCACCCCCCGCATACACAAGCCAGATGGCAGAGAGCCCGGCGACCAGGGGGATGACCACATACAGCGACCACACCAGGAGGAGCATCAGGGAGCGTTCGGTGCCGTTCATGGGGGCGGGGTTATACCTCCAGATCTTCGGTGCACCGTTGTTCGCCAGGCACCTGAGCACCCGCCCCTCGCCGGCATAATAGGGGCAGTGGCTGCAGAGGAACCTGAACTCGAAGAGAAAGATCCCGACGACATAGAGCGTGTAGGCGGCGATCGGCCACCACCATCCCGTGAGCAGAAACACGATCCCCAGCAACACCAGCGTGCCGGGGTATGTGGCCCAGCACACGGCGATAAAACCGTTGAGGACGCACCGGTCCCACCGACAATTGATCCTCTCGTTCAATGTGCAGGCGTCGCAGTGTGCACCGTCCTGCACACTGCATGGGGGCGTGTCCGGGGTGTCAGGCATCAGCCGATCATTGACGGGTGCGGTATAAAGCCCTGGCCATATGGATCAGGGGAATGAAGGACGAACAGACCCCTCCCCTCACCCTGCCCCCTCCGCAAGCGTTATCATCGCTGATCGGCCACCACACACCAATGGACGATCCGGCGGTGCAGGAAGGAGCGGGCGACGACCGGCAGGAGGCCGAGCGGGTCGTCAGAAAGGTCGCCTTCTACTCCCTGATCGTCAATACCGCCCTGGTGCTCGTAAAACTCTATCTCGCCGGGATCGCGGGGAGTTTGGCCCTCGGCGCCGATGCTGTCCACTCCTCCCTGGACGTGCTCGCATCCCTCGCCCTCCTCGCCGGCATCTATCTCTCCTCCAGAAAGAGCCGGGAGTTCCCGTACGGCCTCTACAAGGTGGAGAACATCGTCGCCGTGATCATCGCCCTGCTGGTCTTCTTCACGGCATGGGAGATCGCCGCGGAGGCGCTCACCGGCGAGGGCACGGCCACCCCCTTCAGTGGATGGGTGCTCATCGCCGTCGCCGCCCTGGTCACCGTCCCCTACCTGCTCGGCACCTATGAGGTGCGGATGGGAAGAGACTACCATTCCCCCAGCCTGATCGCCGACGGGCGACAGCACCGGGTGGACGTGCTCTCCACCTCGGTCGTCTTCTTCGCCCTCCTCGCCCGGTATTTCGGGCTCCCTATCGATCACGCAGCCGCCGTCGTCATCGCCGGATTCATCGCCTATTCGGGATGGGACATCCTGAAGGACAGCATGCGCACCCTCCTCGACGCCTCCATCGACCACGCCACCCGCGACGCCATCAGGTCCGCCGTCCTCGCCGACCCGATGGTGATCGGCATCAGGAACCTGACCGCCCGGAACTCGGGACGCTACATCTTTGTCGAGGCAGTGGTGGCGATGAAACCGACCGATCTCGCCGGGGCGGACCTGGCGAGCGGACGCATCCAGGACCGAATCCGCCGCCTGGTCCCCAACGTGGAGCGGGTCGTCATCCACCCCGAACCGGCGGAGCGCTCGCACATTCGCTATGCCGTCCCGCTCATCGACCTCGACGGCACGATCAGCCCCCACTTCGGCGAGGCCCCCTATTTCGCCCTCCTCGACATCGGGGTGAAGGAGGGGAGACTGGAGCGCAAGGAGATCCTCCCGAACCCGGCCCGCGACCTGGAGCGGCAGAAGGGGATCCGGGCGGCGGAGATGCTGCTGGAGCAGAAGCCCGACATCGTCTACTCACAGCAGCCCCTCGCCGGAAAATCGGCCGAATATGTGTTTGAATCGGCACAGGTGAGGACAAAGATCACCGATGCGACCACCCTGGCAGACCTGATCGCCGGGATCGAGGAGGAGGTGCGGGCCGATCAGAGGGAATAAACGGCATCACCCTGTCCTGCCGGTCGCATTCCAGAAGATAATTATCCCCCGCACGAAAAAACCTCCCCTGAGCAGCATGAACACCCGCACCCCCGACCTGAGGGCCATCGCATGGGACGCCATGCGGCGCTACGGCTTCGAGCCCGATTTTCCCGCGACCATCGAGAGCGAAACCGCCGGGGCACCCCCGATCCCGGACAGACTCCCCGACCTCCGCCACCTCCCCTGGTCGTCCATCGACAACCACGACTCCAGGGACCTGGACCAGATCGAATACTGCGAGGAAGGCCCGGAAGGAGCGATCCGGGTGGCGGTGGCGATCGCCGACGTCGACCTCCGTGTGCGACCGGGCTCCGCGGCCGACCGTCATGCCGCCCATAACGGCACCTCGGTGTACACCGGCGTCGAGACCTTCCCCATGCTGCCCCCCCGGCTTTCGGAGGGGATCACCTCCCTCCTGCCGGATCAGGACCGCGTGGCCCTGGTCATCAGATACACCGTCCAGAACGACGGCAGTATCCGCCCCGACGGCATCGAGCGCGCCCTCGTCCGCAATCGGGCGCACCTGGTCTATGAGGAGGTCGGCGAGTGGCTGGAGGGGACCGGACCCCTCCCGGAGAACATCGATGCGATCCCCGGCCTCAGGGAGCAGGTCCTCCTCCAGAACGAGGCCGCACAACGGATGAGACGCCGCCGCTTCGAGGGGGGAGCGCTCGACCTGGAGACCATCGAGGCGGGTGCGGTCATGGAGGGGGCGATGGTGAGGGACCTCATCGTCAGGAGACAGAACGCCGCACACTGCCTGATCGAGGAGTTCATGATCGGCGCCAACACCACGATCGTCGGCACCCTCGCCGCCGCCGGCATGCCCATGATCCAGCGTGTCGTCCGCGAACCCAGAGACTGGAAGGGTATCCAGCGGACGGCGGCAGAACACGGCGAATACCTCCCCCCGGAACCCGACCCGGTGGCCCTCTCCCGCTTCCTCACCGGGCAGCGGACCGCCGACCCCGAAGGCTTCCCCGACCTCTCCCTCACCATCGTAAAACTGATCGGGCCGGGAATCTACCTGCCCCTCCAGCCCGGTGAGGCTTCAATCGGCCACTTCGGGCTTGCGATCTCCAACTACACCCACGGCACCGCCCCGAACAGGCGCTATGTCGACATCATCATTCAAAGGCTGCTCAAGGCCGCCCTCCGCGGCGAAGGCTCCCCCTACACCTCAGAAGACCTCGCAGACCTTGCCGAATGGCTCACCGGCAGGGAAAAGGCCTCCCAGAAGGTCGAACGCTTCATGCGGAAGGCGGCGGGGGCCGTATTGCTCGGGGAACGGATCGGCGAATCCTTCGACGCCATCGTCACCGGCGCCTCGGAACGGGGAACCTATGTCAGGCTCATCGCACCCCCGGTCGAAGGGAGGGTCATGGAGGGTGAATACGGCCTGTATGTCGGGCAGAGGGTCAGGGTCCGCCTGATCCTCACCGATCCCTACAACGGCTACATCGATTTCGTCTGCACCGGCAGATCCGAACCTTGATATGACCGGTATCCGAGATCCTGCTATCCAGATGGAGATCACACCCGAGATCTGCGCCCGCATCGCCGCACGGCAGACCGCCATCGAGGAGACCTATTCCCCCCTCGCCACCCGCAACGCCGACGCCCGGCGCCGGCGACCCGATCCCCGACGGCCAGAGGACCCCCTCATCCGCCCCCCCTTCTACCGGGACGCCGACCGCATACTCCACTCGAAGGGCTTCACCCGCTATATCGACAAGACGCAGGTCTTCTTCCTGATCGACAACGAGCACATCACCCACCGCGTCATCCACGTCCAGCTCGTCTCCAAGATCGGGCGGACCATCGGGCGGGCGCTCGGACTCAACGAAGACCTGATCGAGGCGATCGCCCTGGGCCACGATATCGGGCACGTCCCCTTCGGGCACAGGGGGGAGGAGTGCCTGGACGGCCTCTGCAATCGCCATACAATCGGCCGCTTCTTCCACAACGTCCAGAGCGTCAGGTTCCTGGACGTGATCGAGGACTGCAACCTCACCCTCCAGGTGCTCGACGGCATCCTCTGCCACAACGGCGAGGTCCACCACCGCTCTCTTGCACCCGCGGGCGAGGTGACCCCGGAGGGCTTCGAGGAAAAATTCCGCCGCCTCTCTTCAGGCGAGGCGGAGGAGATACCGTCCTCCACGATGGAGGGGTGCGTCGTCAGGTTCGCCGACACCATCGCCTACCTTGGGCGCGACCTGGAGGACGCCATCGAGGTGGGGCTGATCGACGGCGACGGCGACGACCTGATGGCAATCTGCCGGGAGAGTTTCGGGATCGAACACCCCGATGAGATCAACCGCACCGTCGTCGATACCGCCATCAGGGACATCATCAACGAGAGCATGGGAGTGGAACGGATATCCTTCTCAGGGGAGGTCTCGGACGGCATCCGGCAATTGCGGGAGTTCAGCAGGACGCACATCTACGAGAGCCCGGTGCTGACCTCGCAGATGGGAAAGATCCAGACGATGTTCGCCACCCTCTTCGAACACTTCCTCACGGACCTGGAGAGGGAGAACACCGCCTCGCCGATCTTCCGGGACTTCATCGAGGCGCCCTGGATCTCCCCGGACTACCTGCAGAAGGAAGGGGAGGCAGGGAAGGTGCGGGACTTCGTCGCCGGCATGACGGATCGCTACTTCGAGGACGCCTTCCGGGAGATTACCATCCCGAAACGGGTGAAAAACGCCTATCGATAAGAAAAAGCAGAGAGCGGGAGGTCCGGGATCACCCGATCACGCACAGGGCGCAGATGGCGATCTCCAGGACTGCAAAACCTCCAATCTCCAGCCAGACGACACCGTCCGGCAGACCGCCCAGCCTGAGCCAGATCAGGATGATACCGGCGGTCATCAGGAACACCAGGATGTTCATCACCGCCAGCACCGGGGCGGCGGCGGTGAAGAGGAGGCTGCCGGTTGCCGCCGACCCGAGCAGTAGGCTGGTGGAGAGGCCGAGGAAGGCAAGCCCTTTTTTGAGGGGGTTGTCATGCATGAATGAACCTACCCATGCGCTGAGAGGGGATTAGATTTCCGGAATCAGATCAGGACGCCGCTTCAGGAGCGGTCACCCCGTAGATCCCCGAACCAAGCCACCAGGTCTCGTCCACCCGCTCCACGTAGCCGAGTTTCGGCTGCACCGTGTTCTCCGCCATCGGGTCGACATAATAGAAATATACAAACCCGCTGCCGTTTCTGGCGACATCACGCAGTTCCCGGATGTAGAAGTTCCCCTTCACATCGGTCTCGTCCAGCCTGTTCACCCCGATCTTCTCCGGATTGACCGGATGGGCAAGTGTGGTGCCGTTGAAGTCGTAGGCATAGATGTAGAGGCCGTCACGGAAGAACGAGCCATTGCGATCCGAAAAGACCGCAAGAGCCCTGTCTTTACCATTTTCCTGCGCATATGCGACGGCTTCATGCACAAACGCAACCATCTCCTCCTCGGTGTGGGCCGGTGTCACCGTGGGCGCCGGTGCCGGTGAGGGGGATTCCTGCGTGGTGCATCCCGCGATGAGGAGCATACCGGCGATCAGGATTGAAACCGCACATACAGTCCATATCTGCTTCATATTCCACAATGCAACCAGGGAGGTAAAAAGAATTTATATTTGGCCCCCATATGCCGCGGCACATCAGGGAGGGAGGGGTTAATTACTCCCCACGCTATACCGGAAGCCGGGGGATGTGAATGACCGACCAGAAATACCAGAGCGGCATGATGAAGACGGTGGAGGCGATCCTTGACGACGCACGCAACCGTTCGATGGAAAACCTTGAACGGGACCTGACCGGCCTCGGATTTGTGCAGATCGGTGCCGATCCCGCCGCCGTGGCGATGGAGCACCGGGGCGAGGAGCTCTACCTGGAGATGGAACTGGACGATGCCGGCGTGGTCCACAGCTATATCCTGATCCCGTTTGAGGAGAAAAAACAGAAACAGGAACGCTTCAGGTGGTGAAGGGGTTCCCATAGCCTGATGGGGTGGCAGAACCATACTCTCAAGAGATGTCAGAGAGAGGGGTGGAGCGGATCCGACGCACCGCCCGACGGATCGGCGCCTGCACCACCAGGGGAGAACTCGGCAGCGTGCTCGGGGAGGAGGCGGGACGCTACACCCTGCACGACCTCCAGCGGATCGGGGGGGGGATCAAGAGGGAGGTGGACCCCCTCCCTGAACCCTACCGGAGTCAGGTCAGACCCTACTTCGAGGCCCAGATCTTCGGCGCCTATCACCGTCTGATGCACGCCCACCGCTCGGGGTCCTTCCGGAGCATGGACGACCCGATCGCCGATCCCGACCGCTTCAAGGAGTTCGCCGCCCTGATCGAGGAGGGATGCCTGAGAGAAAGCGGGAAGAGCGGCACCGACTTCGGCTTTTCCGATCCCCTGCACTCCCTCTTCTATTACCTCGTCACCGGCTACCTGATGTTCGTCGAGAACGGCCCCGGTCACCCGGTCGGAACCCCATTTCCCGGAGGATTTGTCGTTGAACAGAGAGGAGACGAATATTTTTGCCCGATCAGGGACAAAGAGCAGGACGTGCCCTTCTCCATCTGCAATGTCTGCCCGGCACACCAGATGGAGGGGGTGTGAGGCGGACCCCGGCGGGAAAAATCACACCCGCATACCCATTTACCATTAAAAAGCACATTAAACGCTCAAATACACCATTCTGAATGAATAGACGGAAAAATAAAACATATCTCTTTTTATCTACAACAGTCCGTACTTAGTACACCGAGGACCAACCATGATCTCAGTTCTGCTCATCGACGACGACCCCATGATCCTTGATGTCACCAGCCTCTATCTCAGGAAAGGGCACGAGTTTGCGGTCACAACATGCCTGAGTGCACACGAGGCCCTCGACGTCCTCTCCGGGCAGTCATTCGATGCGATCATCTCCGATTACGAGATGCCAGAGATGGACGGGATCGAGTTTCTCAAGGTGATCAGGGCAGGCGGGAACAACGCACCCTTCATCATCTTCACCGGGCGGGGTCGGGAGGACGTCGTCATCGAGGCCCTCAACAACGGAGCGAACTTCTACCTCCAGAAAGGCGGGGACCCGAAGAGTCAGTTCGCAGAACTGAAGAACATGATCAGGCAGGCGGTCCAGAACACCCGCGCCGAGGCGGCGCTGAAGATCAGCGAGGCGCGCTATCGCGCCGTCGTCGAGAGTCAGACCGAACTGATCAGCCGTTTTCTCCCGGATGGCACACAGGTCTTCGCCAATGAGGCCTTCTGCAGATATTACCGGAAAGATCCCGATGAGATCGTCGGCAAATACTTTTTCCCTGACGTGCCTCAGGACGAGAAGGCACGAATCAGGGCCCATTTCGACAGTCTCACCCCGGAGAACCCGGTCGGCACCATCGAGCACCGGGTGGTGCTCGACGATGGGGTGATGCGCTGGCAGCAGTGGGTGGACCGGGCGATCTTTGACGGGAACAGCACCCTGATCGAGTACCAGTCGGTCGGACGTGACACCACCGACAGGAAATTGGCCGAAGAGGCGCTGCGAGATTCCGAGAACAAGTTCAAGGTGCTCTCTGAGCAGTCCCCGGTCGGAATTTACATCCTCAGGAGCGGGCGACTCACCTATGTGAACCCCCGGTTTGCAGAGATGTTCGGCTATACCGCCGAGGAGATGTCAGACAACATGCCCCTGCTCCATATCGTCCACCCCGTGGACCGCCCCTTCGTGGCGGAAAAGATGAGGGAGCGGAGCGAGGGGAGCGGAGACACCTACGAGTTCAGAGGGGTCAGGAGCGACGGCAACATGATCACCGCCGAGGTCCATGGTTCGGTGACCACCATCGAGGGCGAGAAGGTGATCATCGGCACCATCCTGGACATCACCGAGCGCAAGACAATGGAGATCGACCTCAAGGAGAAGGTCAACTATGTCCAGGCACTGATGGACGCCATACCGGCGCCCGTCTTCTACCGCGATACCCATGGCATCTACCATGACTGCAACCGCGCCTTCGAGGAACTCGTCGGTCTTGCCAAGAACGAGATCATCGGCAAGGAGATCCACGACTTCTTCCCGCGGGAGTACGCCGACATCTACAAGGAAAAGGACGGGTTGATCATCGAGCGTCCCCATGTCCAGCGCTATGAGTTCGCCATTACCGACCGTGACGGACAGAAGATCGACGTCCTCTTCTCAAAGACCGCCCTCATGACCGCAGACGGATCGGTGGCAGGCATCGTCGGGGTGATCATGGACATCAGCGAGCGCAAAAAGATGGAGATCGACCTCAAGGAGAAGGTCAACTATGTCCAGGCACTGATGGACGCCATACCGGCACCCGTCTTCTACCGCGACACCCATGGCATCTACCATGACTGCAACCGCGCCTTCGAGGAACTCGTCGGACTCTCCAGGGAGGAGATCACCGGCAAGGTGATCCACGACTTCTTCCCGCGGGAGTACGCCGACATCTACAAGGAAAAGGACGGGTTGATCATCGATCACCCCCATGTCCAGCGCTATGAGTTCGCCATTACCGACCGTGACGGACAGAAGATCGACGTCCTCTTCTCAAAGACCGCCCTGTTGCGTGCAGACGGATCGGTGGCAGGCATCGTCGGGGTGATCGTCGACATCAGCGAGCGCAAAAAGATGGAGATCGACCTCAAGGAGAAGGTCAACTATGTCCATGCACTGATGGACGCCATACCGGCGCCCGTCTTCTACCGCGACACCAATGGCGTCTATCACGACTGCAACCGCGCCTTCGAGGAACTCGTCGGACTTTCAAAGAACAAAATCGTCGGCAAAACGATCCATGACTTCTTCCCGCGGGAGTACGCCGAGTTCTACAAGAAGAAGGACCACCTGATCATCGCTCGCCCTCATGTCCAGCGCTACGAATATGCGATCACCGACCGGAACAGGAAACGCCTCGACGTCCTCTTCTCAAAGACCGCCCTCATGACCGCAGATGGAACGGTTGCCGGCATTCTTGGAGTGATCTCGGACATCAGCGAGAGAAAACGGATGGAACAGGCCCTCCGGGAAAACGAGGTGAAATACCGTACCCTTGCAGACTTCACCTACGACTGGGAGGCATGGTTCAAGCCCGACGGCAAGTACTTCTATGTCTCGCCGTCCTGCGAACGGATCACCGGGTTTGCTGCGGCGGAGTTCATGGAGGACCCGATGCTGATGATCCGCATCGTCCACCCGGAGGACCGCGACCTGGTGGAGACCCACTACCATGGTGGCATCCACGAGCAGGAAGGGGTCTGCCATATCGATTACCGGATCATCACCAAAACCGGCGACATCAAGTGGATCAGCCACTATTGTCAGCCTGTTTTCGGACCTGACGGCAAATATCTGGGCCGCAGGGAGAACAAACGCGACATCACCGACAGAAAACGCGTGGAGGAGGCGCTGAAACGGGCAAACGAGAAACTCAACCTCCTCTCGAGCATCACACGCCATGACGTGCTCAACCGCCTCACCAGCCTCCTTGGCTACCTGGAGTTTGTCAGGGACTTCGGGCTCGACTCCGAGGTGATCACCCTCATCGAGAAGGCAGAGGAGTCCGCCAACGTGATCAGGCACCAGATCTCCTTTACCAAGGACTATCAGGATATCGGCGTCCACACGCCGGCATGGCAGAATGCCCGACACCTCGTCGCCAATGCGGCGAGGATGTTCCCCAGAAACGAGGCGGTGATCGAGAACGACCTCAACGGCATGGAAATCTATGCCGATCCCCTCCTCGAAAAGGTGTTCATCAACCTGATCGACAACGCCATCCGCCACGGCGACGGGGTGAGCAGGATCCGCTTCTCGCCGAGGCTGGAGGGTGACCACCTGGTGATCCTCTGCGAGGATGACGGTCACGGGATCGAGGAGAGGGACAAGGGCAAGATCTTCTACCGCGGCGTCGGGAAGAACACCGGCTACGGCCTCTTCCTCGCCCGCGAGATCCTCTCGATCACCGGCCTCACCATACGTGAGGTGGGGATCCAGGGGAAGGGCGCCTGTTTCGAGATCACCGTGCCCTTCGGGGCCTACCGTACCGATCAGGATGACACGGGCGTGACCATGCGATGAGCCCGCCGATGCCGGCAATACTCCCCAAACAGACAAAAAGGCCATAAAATCTCAAAAATCAACTAGATTTAACAGAATAATCAAAAATTAATAAATTTGGAAATTTTTTCTCTGGGCAGCCATTATATATCAGAATGTGCGACTATTGAATCGAGTGCCTTCGATCCGAGGGATGCACTGGAGCAGAGATGAGACCGGAAGAACAGAACCCGGAAAGCGAGATGCCGGCATGGGACACCGATCAGAGTGACATCGGTGGACCGGAGGGGCGGATCATCAGACCGCTCCTCTCCGCTATATCTCTCCCTGCTGCAATTGCAGATCAGAACGGGACGATCCTGCTGGCAAATCACGGAATGGCGGAGATCACCGGCATCATCGTGACGGAGCTGGTCGGGCATTCGATCGAGGGGATTTTTCACCTTGAAACCCGATCGGACTGCTCCTTTTCAGCTCTGGTCCATGACATGGAATCACTGAATGCGGGAACCGGGGAGATCTCATGCACCCTGAGGGGCATCGGGGGATCGTTGAT
Source organism: Methanofollis fontis (assembly GCF_004297185.1). Lineage (NCBI taxonomy): Archaea > Methanobacteriati > Methanobacteriota > Methanomicrobia > Methanomicrobiales > Methanomicrobiaceae > Methanofollis > Methanofollis fontis. Next base: position 584,052 of record NZ_PGCL01000001.1, on the reverse strand, counting down.
CGGATACGACGTTTCGCTGGCCCCGCTCTCTCCCCCCGGGGGAGACCTTTACCTCTTCACCCTCAGGGAGCGTATCCCGGACGACGACGAGATCCTCACGGACGCATTGACACGGCGCCGCCTGGAAGTGCTCAACCGGATCATCACGGTTGCGGGAAGGGCAGACGGGCTGCAGACCCTCCTCCAGGGCGTGCTTGAAGAAACACTGCACCTGCTCTCCTTCGACGCCGGAGGGATCTATCTTCTGGGAGAGGCCGGCAGGGCGGAGGTGGTCTGCGAGTCCGGGGTGCCGCTGGCGTTTCTGTCCGAAGTCAGGGAGGTGGACGTGAACTCGCCCCCCTATGACCGCATATTCGGCGAGGGTCAGGCGATCTATACCGAGAACTATCCGGCGATCTCGCCCGAACGGGCAGCACAGTTCGGGTTCGCCTCGCTCGCCAGCGTTCCGATCTTCGAGCATGACCAGATCTTCGGTGCCATCAATGTGATCAACAGGCGGCGCCACCTCTTCCGTGCCGATGAGCGGCGCACACTCGAGAGCATCGGACGGGAGATCGGCGGGGCGATCCGGCGGATGAAGATCGAAGAGGAACTGAAAAAACAACAGCAGAACCTGCAGACCCTTTTTGACGGCATGGTCGATCTCATCTTCGTGATCAGCCGTGACGGCCATGTGCTGGCGACGAACCGTTCGGTCCAGGCAACCCTCGGCTACACCGCCGAAGAACTCAAGGGAATGCCGCTCCTCAACCTCCATGTGCCCGAACGCCGTGCTGAGGCGGAGCAGAACTTCGGCGAAATGCTTGCCGGGACAAAGACCATCTGCGCCGTCCCGATCATCGCAAGGGACGGGCGCGTCATCGAGGTGGAAAGCCGGGTTTCTGTTGGGATGTGGGAGGGCGAAGAGGCCTTTTTCGGTCTGACCCGCGACGTATCGGCGGCAGAAGAGGCGAAACATGCACTGAAACGCCGGGATCGCATCCTTGAAGCGGTCAACTTCGCCGCCGGGCAGCTCCTCGGCTCCTCCTCCTGGAAGGAGGAAATCGGTTTGGTGCTCAGCGATCTCGGCGAGGCGGCGGAGGCGAGCAGGACCTACATCTTCGAGAACAGCACCGACCCCCGGACCGGCGAGATCCTGATGAGTCAGCGCTGGGAATGGACAGAGGATGGTGTTTCGGAGGAGATCGACAATCCCGATCTCCAGAACCTTCCCTACGACCCGACCGCCACGCGCTGGGCAGAAGCGCTCTCGAAGGGAGGGATGATCTCAGGGGCCGTCCGCACATTCCCTGCCCTGGAACGCGCATATCTCGAGCCGCAGGGGATACAGGCACTCGTGGTCGCCCCGATCCATGTGGGACGGAGATGGTTCGGCTTCATCGGCTTCGATGACTGCCATGACGAGCGGCACTGGTCAAACGCCGAGATCGAGGCCCTGCAGGCGGCAGGACGGATCATCGGCCTCGCCATCCAGCGTGAGATGGATGAGGAGATGTATCACAACCCGGTCGAACACTCCCTCATCGGAGTCTACGTTGTCCAGAACGGGAGGATCGGCTACGCCAACCCGGCCCTGGCGCATATCCTGGGGTATGAGCACGAAGACAAACTCCTGGACCTCTCCATAGCAGAACTCATCGATCCCGCCGACCGGGAACGCTGGGAGGAGTTCGTCGCCACCCCCGACCGACCCTTCCAGACCGGGATCCGCTGCAGGAAACCGGACGGCGAAGTGCGCTTTCTGGAGGCGATCGGGTCTCCGATCACCTTCAGGGGGGCCCCCGCGTGTGTCGGGACGCTGATGGACGTTACCGAGGAGAAGAGGGCCAGGGAGGCCCTGATCGAGAGCGAGGAGAAGTTCAGGGCGATCTTCAACAACGCCACCGACGGCATTTCCCTGAACGTGGTCGAGGAGGGGTTGAGACCGGGAGAGTTCACCGAGGTGAACGAGAGTCTCTGCACAATGCTCGGCTACACCAGGGCAGAACTCCTCTCATCCTTCCTCTATGATATCGTCGACAGCGAGCGGACCGACATTGCGGCCATCATGGAGAGACTCGCCGCCTGCGGGCGGTGCCAGTTCGAGGCGGTGCTCCGCACCAGTGGGGGGGAGAGGGTGCCGGTGGATGTCAGGGCCCACATGTTCAGCCTCAATAACAGACAGGTGATCCTCTCGATCATGCGGGACATCAGGGAACGCATCCAGATGGAAGAGAGGGCGGTTGAGGCGTTCAGGAGGATTGAAAGGAATATGGAGCAGTTTGCAGTCCTCAACGACCAGATCCGAAACCCCCTCCAGGGCATCATCGGGCTTGCCGCTCTCGAGGATAGCCCCAACATGGAGCAGATCATCTCACTCGCCCGGGAGATCGACCGCATCGTCACCCTCCTGGATCAGGGCTGGGTGGAGTCTGACAAGGTCAGGGAAGTGCTCAAACGCCACTATGGCCTTTACAAAGAGCAAAATAACACAGAATTCGATAAAAATTAATTGAAAAGGTTTCAATCGGCGAGGTCCATCTCGATCCCGCCGAACCATCCGGCAGCCACATTGTAGAGCAGTGCCACAAGGGCGCCGGCGATGAAGCCGACGACCGCATAGACGATGGTGACAAAAATGATCACCACGAGGCCGCCTGCCCCGTGCATCGCCGCACTGCCGATGGCGCCACCGTCAATCCCCCGGGCGACACCGGTGACGCCGGTGAAGAGGATCCAGAGCACGCTCAGGACGAGTCCAATCACGAGGCTGATCGCCGCATTGATCCGGGCGACCGACACAATTCCAAAGCGCTGTATCACTGCCACATTTTTACATTTCGACGCCGTTGAGAATGAACCTGCCGATTCCCGGCACCAGAGCGTGTAGATCCATCACAACCCACAAATACCAGATGTTAGATATCCATAACAAAATGTGATCTATTTCACACATGAGGCGATATGAAGACACGTTACATCCTCTTCATGGGGATCACCGGAGCGGCGTTTGCACACTGCACGGAGGGGGCATGAACCGACGCTACCACCTGTGGATCGCCTTCGGCCTCCTTTTCATCACCATAGGGGTGATCCAGCACCTCAGCGGCACGGGCTCTGATGCCACCACCGGCATGTTCGTCACCACTGGCGCGGTGGTGCTCGTCTTCGCGGGCACGCGGGCGATGCGGAAGGACGAAGGTCCGGAACAGGACGAGCGGACCCGGCGGATCGGCGCCTACGGGATCACATACTCCTGGTTTGTGACGCTCCTCTATCTCTTCGTCCTCTTCTGGGTCCAGAACCTCGGCGTCATCGCCCTCTCCTCATCCGACGTCATCCTATCTTCGATCCTGTTGATGGCGATCTCGGCGCGGCTGTTTCAGTGGTGGTTCTTCAGGCGGGGAGATGTGGAATGAGAAGGCCCGACCTCCTCATCCTCGCCGGGGCGCTGATCCTGGCGAGCGGGCTCTTGATTCTCGTGTCCTGGCCGATTTCAGAGAAGTCATGGCCCTCGATGCTGATGATCACCGGCACGGGCATCGGGTTCCTGGTCGGAGGGTTCCTCTGGAGACACCGCTCCGGCGACGGACCTGAACAGGACGAGCGCACCGATGGGATCACGAGCGCAGGGTTCAGGTACTCCTGGTATGTCACGTTTGCGGGCATGCTCCTCCTCGCCTCGATCGGCCCCTTCATCCCGCTCGATGCACCACTCAACCTCTATATCGCCATCGTCCTGATGGTGGCAAGCGCCATCGCATTTCAGGGATATCTCTCCCTGCGGGGGGACGAGTGGTGATCTCCACCAGAACAGGCATCGCCGTCAGCACCGCCGGTCTCCTCCTCGCCCTGACCGGACTCACCCTGGCATGGTCGGGGGCGGTCGGGGAGACGGATCCGGCATCCCTGGTGCCGGTGCTCGCCGGGGGCGTGCTGATCCTCCTCCCGGCAGTCCTCAGGACATGGTCAGAAGACCAGAACCGCCTGCCGAAGCGGTCAACCCGCATCATATGGTGCGCCGCCGTCATCGCCGGAACCCTCGTGGGAGGAGGCATCCTCTCCCTCTGGCTGACGACGGCCGGGGACCCGAAACTCCATAACCTCGCCTCACCGGTGCTTGCGGCATGTGCAGGCGTATTCATCATGGTAATTCTGGAAAAAACAGCGATACGAATACTCGAACACAGGACATGACCATCATGGACATAATCAGCATCGAACACCTGCAGAAGGGGTTCAAAGGGAGAGAGGTGCTCAGGGCGGTCACCTTCTCGGTCAAAAAGGGCGAGGTCTTCGGCTTCCTCGGCCCGAACGGCGCCGGCAAGACGACGACAATGCGCTGCCTGCTCGGCCTCCTCCGCCCGGACGGGGGTACGGCCACCGTCTTCGGCGAAGACCTGGCCCGGTCGGACGGACTGCGCCGGAAGGTGGGGGTGCTCCTGGAGAACGACGGGCTCTCCGACCGCCTCACGGCCCGGGACAACCTGGACTACCACGCCCGCCTCTACGGCGTCCAGGAACGAGAGAGGCGTATCGAGGAGATCCTGGAGTTCATCGGACTCTCTGATCGCCAGAACAGTCTGGTGGGAACCTACTCCACCGGCATGCGCCGGAAACTCGGGATCGGCCGCTCGATCCTCCACACCCCGGAGGTGCTCTTCCTGGACGAACCCACCTCCGGCCTCGACCCCGAGGCGCAACGGATGGTCAGGGACCTGATCCTGGAACTCTCGCGGGAGGAGGAGATGACCGTCTTCATCAACTCTCACAACCTCGACGAGGTGCAACGGGTCTGCTCCAGCGTGGGCATCCTCCACGACGGGAGGCTGCGGGCCTTCGACCGGATCGAACGCCTCAGGGAGGACGGCGGCGGCAGGGTCAGGATCGTGCTCACCGACCCCCCCTCCGCAGAGGAGGCGCTGCGGACGCTCACCGCCATGCCGGGCATCGGTCCCGCCGACCGGGACGGCGAGGAGGTCACGGTCCATCTCGAGGGCACCGGTGTCCCGGCCATTGTGCGGACACTCGTCGAAAAGGGATGCGCCATTGAGGAGGTCGTCCAGGAACGCCGCTCCCTTGAGGAGATCTATCTCTCGGTGGTGCGGCAGGCGGAGGGGTCCGCATGAAGAACGTCCTCACCGTCATGCAGAAAGAGGCGGCGCTGGTCCTCCATTCCCGCCAGCTGATCCTCTCGGCCGTAATGATCACCATCGTCTTCTCGGCCACGGCGGCCCCGGCCGTCCTCGAAACAGGGGACAGTCGCTTCGAGGCCATGATGATCATGATCCTCACCGTCATCGGTGTTTTCATGGGCTACATCTTCTCCGCAGAGGTGTTCCTGCGGGAAAAGAAGGAGGGGACGATCGAGACCCTGCTCTGCACACCCCTCTCGCTCAGGGAGATCTGGGCCGGGAAGGTCGCCGGCATCGCCCTGCCGGCATGGCTGTTCACTCTCGCCGCTGCGGGAATCATGAGCGGCGGGGCCTCGGCACTCGCCGGCGCCCCCGTGCTCCCCTCCGGGCCGGTCGTCCTCCACGCCCTGGTCGCCGTGCCCGCCCTGACGGCGGTCGCCGTGGGGCTGCTGGGGTTCGTGCAGCTCCTGCTCGGCATGAGGGAGAACCAGATCATCAACATGGCGGTGATCTTCTGCGTGATCTTCTCCTTCTCGCTCATCGCCGGCCTCACGGAGAGCGGTCTGGCGGTGACCTGGGAGACCGAGGGAGTGGTCATTGCCGCTTCCGCCCTGCTCCTCCTCCTGGTCGGATGGGCGACGCGTTACCTGGACCGCGAGCGGATCGTCACCACCATCCCCTAGATTGGCATGAAAACAAGAATCCGGGAGTATCGGGCATTGCAGGGACTCACGCAGGGGGAACTCGCCATAGCAGTGGGCGTCCGCCGCGAGACGATCGTGTTTCTCGAGAAGGGGAAGTACAACCCCTCGCTGAAACTTGCCTGGCGGGTTTCAAGGGCCCTCGGCGCCGGGATCGAGGACCTCTTCATCTTCGAGGAGGAGGATGCCGGATGACGAGCGCCGACCACCCCCTCAGGGGGCTGGAGAAGAGGCGCTGAAGACCGACCATGCCGCCCCGAGAAGGGGCGCCCGACCCCCGAGGGTGCTGACCCGGATCTCCGGGAGCGGGAGATAGCGGTCGATATGCGGGAGCATATGCCCGATGAGCAGGCGTCCGTGGGCCTGCGCCAGCGGACCGTCCAGGACGATCACCTCCGGCGCATAGGCGACGATCAGGTCGGAGATCCCCCGGGCATTCACCTCCCCCAGGGCCTCCATGAACAGAGCGGCAACAGGGTCGCCCGCCTCCGCCGCCTCCAGGATGCCGCGGCTCGACGAGGCATCAAACGCCGGTATGACGCCCTTTCGTTCACACCAGGCTGTACAAAACCGCGGCATGCCGCTCCCTGAGGCATACCCCTCCCAGTGGCCCCGGTGCCCGCAGCCGCAGGGGAGGGCGAGGTCGCCCTCCACAAACAGGTGCCCGATCTCCCCGGCATTCCCATCCCTGCCGCTCAGGAGGCAACCGTTCACGATCGCACCCCCGCCGATCCCGGTGGAGAGGGTGACATACACCAGATCCCCGATCCCCTGCCCGGCACCCTGCCAGTGCTCCCCCAGGACGCCGGCCCGGCAGTCGTTCAGGAGCGTGACCGGGAGGCCGAAACGCTCCCGCAGGGGTCCGGTGAGGCAGACCTCGTCAAACGCCATATTCGGCGACCCCACGATCGCACCTCTCCCCGGATCGAGCGGACCGGCGGCGGCGATACCGATCCCCTGCACGCCACCACCGTCCAAAAGGGCGGCGATCATCCCGAACACCGCATCGGTGACAGCATCGCCGGACGGACCGCTCCGGGGTGTCGTTCTGACCAGGTGCCGGCGGACAGTGCCGTCCCGTTCCACCACCGCCGCCCTGATATGCGTGGCGCCGACGTCCGCCGCCACCACCGCATCCCCTGACAGACCCGCATCCATGCCGCTATTATGGGTACGGCGGCTCTTCAGGCTTCCGCTCCCCGAGCAGGACGGCGATCTCGGCCCGCACCTCATTGAGCAGGTCGTCCCGGTTCTCCCGCGTCACTACAAACACCGACAGATCCGGGCGCGCCTTGATCCCCTCGATGAACTCGTCGCCGTGAAGCGCCGCCGTCGCCACCACCGGCACCGGTCCGTCGAGGAGTTCGAGCACCAGACGGCGAAAATCGGCCGAAAGGCACTCCATTCGCCCTATCTCATCGATGACGACCAGGCGGGCCTCCGGGGAATCAAATGGTGTCGCCGCAAGGAAACCCTCAAACACCGGGATGTTGACACCATAGGACCCGACCCTGCCATGCCCCCGTATTCCCCGGTGGGCAAAGAGCGCCCGGCGCCCGTCAAGGCCGGCGATCTGAAAACCCATTCGTTCTCCCCCCTCTCTCATCTCCTCAGTGAAAAAACCGACAGCCCCGGGAAAACTCTTCACCGCCCGGCGGAGAAGCGTCGTCTTCCCGCTCGCCGGCGCCCCGGTGATCAACAGATTCTTCTTCATCATATCCTCACCCCCCTTCCGGAGACGGGAAACCTATGTCCCGCCCCCGTCCTCTCTTCTCTGGACCGTCATCTCGCACTGCCCGTCCCCCATACAGCGCGACCTGACGAACCGCAGGGTAAACTCGCTGTTCAACGCCTCTACCGCCGATAGGGCATAGGGGAGACACCATGAGAAGCCGACGGCCTCGTCTCCCCCGCTCCCCCGGATCATCCCGCAGAACGGGCAGCCCTTCATGACGATCGTGGCCGAGTCTTCAGAGGCGGAAAGGACCGTGATCCTGAAATCCGGCCCGAACAGGACGAGTGTGCACGCCCTGAACGTTTCGCAGACCTCCTCCGCATCGCCCACAGGCAGACCGAAGGTGCGCGCGATATCCCCCACCTCCTTGCCGAAGGCATACCAGACCATCTGCTCGCGTTCCTCGAGCGGTCCCTCCTCTCGGAGGGCGCGGGAGTAGAGGGAAGGCAGCAGGGCGGCGGCACGGGCGGCAGAGCGCCACCGCGCCATCAACGGGATATCCTCGATCAGATCATGCGCCATGCATAGACCTCATATCCGGGAAAAGAAAATGGATGCGGTGATTGAACCGGTTACTGTCCCGGTTCTATCCGGATCTCGCACCTCTCATCCCCGACACACATCCCGCTCCGATGCGAGACGGCATACGCCGGGTTCAGGGCCCCGACCGCACCCGCCGCATATGCCCTGCAGGGGCCGCAATTGGAACGGGGGTCCACACCCATCTCCTGCGCCCGCGTGCACATGGGGCACGAGGTCACGGCGATCTCGGCGCAGTCGCGATTCCGTGCAACCCTCACCTCTCCCTGCAGTTCAGGGCCGAGAAGAAGCGTCGAGATCGTGCTGTAGGCATTCGCTACATCCGCCGCATTTTTCAGGGGCATATTGAACCCCTTTGCAAGTCCGATCTGCTTTTTTCCAGCCTCAAGCCAGATATCAGCAACCATCCCCCCAAAGTCCTCGCCGATGCGCTCCCGCATCGCCTTATCGAAGGCGAAGGGCATCGCCGTTGCCAGCCGCGTCGCCAGCGTCCAGCGCAGTTCGGCGGGGATCTCCTCGATACCGACCATCTCTCTCACCTCCAGAGCGCCGCACCGCAGATGGCGGCGCCGGATTATTATACAGATCCAATATATATAATGTGACCCGGACCCACAACACCCATTACCTCCCGGACAGAATCACTGCCATGGATGAGGGCCAGATCAGGGGTGTTCTCCTGGACATCGACGGGGTGCTCTATGTAGGAGACAGGGCGGTTGAGGGCGGAACAGAGACGATTGCATGGCTCCGGGACGAGGGGATCCCGTTCAGGTGCGTCTCCAACACCACACGCCGCTCCCGGCGCTCCATCGCCGCACGCCTGGGGGACCTCGGCTACGACATCACGGAATCGGAGATCTTCAACCCCCCCATCGGCGCCATCCGGCATCTCCAGGGCAGGACCGCATTTCTGCTCACCACCGGCGACGTCGCCGACGACTTCCTCTCCGGAGGGATCACGCTCGTCAGGAACGAGGCGGAGGCCGTCGTGATCGGCGACGCCGGGGACAACTTCACCTACGAACACCTGAACGCCGCCTTCCGGATGATCCTCGACGGCGCCGCCATCATCGCCCTCGAGAGAGACCGCTACTGGATGGGGGGCGACGGACTGATGCTCTCTGCGGGTCCATTCGTGGCGGCGCTCGAGTACGCCACCGGTCGGCAGGCTACCGTCGTCGGCAAACCGGCCCCTGAGTTTTTCCTGGGCGCCCTCCAGGAGATCGGCGTCGATCCGGCCGGGGCGCTGATGGTCGGGGACGACATCAGGACCGATATCGACGGTGCACGGGCCGTGGATATGAATACGGCACTGGTGCAGACCGGAAAGTTCAGGCAGGAGGTCTATGAGGCATCAGGCACCCGTCCGGACCACCTGATCCCATCGATCGCCGCTCTTCCCGACCTCGTCAGGCGAACCTATATATAAGGGGATCAGAATATCGCCACATCGAGAGCGGGGGGATCAGGATCAGGGAGCAGAGGGACCGGATGTCCGAACCGGACATCCCCAAAGGAAACAAGCATTTTTTTGCAAACAGGCATGTAATCGCCACCGTCATCGTGATCACCCTCCTCTTCACCGGGGTTCTTGTAGCATCCGGGATCGTTTCCTTCATCAGGCCGATGGCGATCTACCCGTCCATCACGCCGATCGCCACGGACGGCGGGACCGAGGAATCAGAGTTTATCTTCCCCTTCGAGGAGATCCGCTACCGCCTCCGCATGCCGGTGGACGTCACCGTCTACAGCGGGGCGCGGACCGGTTCAAAGAGCGCCATCCTCTATGGGGATATCCCGGACGAAGAATGGATGCCAGGGTATTACCGTGCGTTCATCGACGATCCACACCAGGAGAGCCTCTACAGCGGATTGCTCTCCGCCTTCTCAGGGATCAGAGATGAACAGGCCCTCGATTCCGACCGCTACCTGGAGATGATCACCGCATTCGTCCAGTCCATCCCCTATGAGACCCATCCCGAGGGTGCACCCCCGAAGTTCCCGGTGGAGACGATCACCGAACGGACCGGCGACTGCGACGACAAGAGCCTCCTGCTGGCCGCCCTGCTCACACGGGCCGGCTACGACGTCGCCCTGCTGGACTTTCTTGCCGATGCCCACATGGCCGTCGGCGTCAGGAGCAAGGAGAACAGTTACGGATCGACCGGCTACGCCTATATCGAGACGACCGCATTCAATTTTGTCGGGGACGTCCCGGAAAACCTGGCAGACGGGGTTCACCTGACCGGCGAACCCCTGGTGATCCGGATCGGCGAGGGCAACACCACCTATGGTGCCGGATCGCAGACGGCATCTATCATCGAGCGAGAGATGGAGGCGCGGGCGGTGATCGAGGAGGTCGGCCCGGGCGTGGCCGAACACTCGGCGAGACTGCAGGCGGCCGAAGAGCGCCTCAGGAAGGAACGCGAGGAGATCGAATCTCTGCTCTCATCAGGACAGACCGTTCGCTACAACACCCTTGTTCCAGGATACAACAGTCAGGTTGCGGCATATAACCAGGACCTCGGCACATACGGAACCGAGGCTGCATACTACGACCGGGCGGTGAGGATCTACAACTATATTGTAGGGCACCGCTATGACCGGCAGGGCACCTATGAGTGGCTCCGCTCCAACCCCCTCCAGCCCTGATCACACGCAGATCATGCAGGGGAGCGGCGCCGGGCACGACCGCCGCTCTGCATGGTGCGGCCTCGCCATATAGGTGACCTTCGACATCTGGCTTTTTCTGAGCACCACAGGATAGGTTCGGGCGCGTTCTGCAATGGCAGAGAAGGTTGTATCTTCCATGTTCAGAGAATGAACGCGGGGGTATATCTACCGGAGCCGGGGGCGGTGTGAAAGTGTTCCGGCACCTGCCGTCGGGTGGCCGTTCCCACACGCTCCAGACAAAGAATGCAATTTAAGGCCAGAATGGGAGAGATTTCTTCAGGAAAAAACCGGCACCCGGAGCCGCAGAATACCATTTCCGACAAGTGTTTAACACCACGCGTTCATATATAGCGGATACACCGAACCGTTCACATTGAAACGGTTTTCCCGCACCGTCCTCAACGCCGATTGCGCTCACCACCAGACCGGGCAGGCGCCATCAGGGGGGCAATGGGCGGGCCATATCATCCTGGAGGATATCAATGCTTACAATCGAGAAACTGAGGGTCAGGGTCGGCGGCCGCGAGGTGCTCCACGACATCGATCTGCGGATCAATGACGGCGAGACGCATGTGCTTATGGGCCCCAACGGATCGGGCAAGAGCACCCTGCTGATGACCATCATGGGGTTTGGCAACTACGAGGTCACCGGCGGCCGGATCACCTTCAAAGGAGAGGACATCACGCACCTGCCCATCCATGAACGGGCTGAGCTGGGCATCGGCATGCTCTTCCAGCGCCCGCCGACGATCGCGGGGCTCAAACTCGGCAAGCTCCTCACGGCCGTCGCCGGCGGAAAGACCGGGGACATCCCGGCGCATGCCCGCCTGGTGAACATGGAGGGCTTTTTAGAGCGCGACATCAACCAGGGCTTCTCCGGCGGCGAGATCAAACGCAGCGAGGTGCTGCAATTGATGGTCCAGCGCCCCGACTTCGTCATGCTCGACGAACCGGAAAGCGGCGTGGACCTCGAGAACATCTCGCTGATGGGCGAATCCATCGCGAAACTCCTCCAGAAAGACCAGCACATCGTCAACCGGCAGAAGAGCGGGCTGATCATCACCCATACCGGCTATATCCTCAACTATCTGGAGGCCGACTTCGGGCATGTGATGATCGACGGCACCATCCGCTGCCACGGCAACCCCCGCGAAATTCTGAGCGTGATCAAGGAGAAGGGATACAGGGAGTGTCTTGCATGCCAGCAGATATGAACGAGTTTTACGAACTGCCCGAAGAGGAGCAGGAACGCCTCACCCAGACCGGGCTTGAAGTCGGGCTGGAGAACCGCTGCGGTAGTTTCTTCCAGATGGACCAGGAGATCCTCCAGACCACCTGCTCGGCCGAGGGCGTGGAGGTGCTCGCCATCGAAGACGCCCTGAAACGCTACGACTGGCTGGAAGAGCGCTACTGGAATGCGGTGCCAAAGGACAAGGACAAATATACCGAGTTCGTTGCCGGACAGGAGCACCCGAAGGGCGTCGTCGTCATCGCCCATGAGGGCACCCGCACCGTCTATCCGGTGCAGGCCTGCCTGTATATGGCCGGCGAACCGGTCCAGACCGTTCACAACATCATGATCGCCGAGGAGGGCGCCGAACTCCATGTGATCTCCGGGTGCGCCAGTGCCGGCGGAGCGAAGAGCGGATCGCATCTCGGCGTCACCGAGATCTACGTCGGCAAGGACGCCCGGATCACCTCGACGATGATCCACAACTGGAACCCCAACGTCTCGGTCTTCCCCAGGACGGCGACCGTCGTCGAGGAGAACGGCGTCTTCATATCCAATTACGTCTGCATGCAGCCCGTCTCGCGGATCCAGATGTACCCGCAGGTGACGCTGAAGGAGAACGCTGTCGGGCGATTTTCCTCGATCGTGGTGGCAAAACCGGGATCGCACTTCGACCTGGGCTCACGCGCCATCCTGCACGGCAGGGGGAGCAGCGCCGAACTGATCACCCGCGCCATCACCAGCGGCGGGACGGTCATCTCCCGCGGCCATGTGCTCGGTGAGACGGCCGAGACGAAGGGGCACATCGAGTGCAAGGGGCTGATCCTGAAGGACGGCATCATCCACGCCATCCCGGAGATCGAGGGCCGGGTCACCGGCACCGACCTCTCGCACGAGGCGGCGGTCGGCAAGATCGCCCGCGACGAGATCGAGTACCTGATGGCCCGCGGGCTGGACGAGGAGGAGGCGACGGCCACAATCATCCGGGGCTTCCTGGACGTGCGGATCGAGGGACTGCCAGCGGTCCTCCAGAAGCAGATCGACGCGGCGATCGACGCCGCCGAGTCAGGGTTCTGAACCGATGAAACGGGACGAGAGGATTGAACGGCACCGCATGGTGGAGCACCAGATCCGGGACCGCGGCGTCTCGGACGAGAGGGTGCTCACCGCCATGGAGGCGGTGCCCCGCCACCTCTTCGTCCCGCCCGACCTGCAAAACGTCGCCTACGGCGACCATCCCCTCCCGATCGGGGAGGGGCAGACGATCTCGCAGCCTTATATCGTGGCGGTGATGACCGAACTCCTCGCCATCGGCCCCGGCGACCGGGTGCTGGAGATCGGGACCGGGAGCGGCTATGGGGCGGCAGTCCTCGCCCGTCTTGCCGATGAGGTCTGGAGCATCGAGCGCATCCCGGCGGTGGCGGCGCAGGCCAGAGAAAACCTCCGGGCCGCCGGCGTGGAGAACGTCCATGTGGTCGTCGCCAACGGCACCCTTGGCCTCCCCGACCGGGCGCCCTTCGACGGCATCATCGTCACCGCCGCCACCCCGTCCGTCCCCGACCCCCTCTTCGAGCAGCTCGCCGACGGCGGGCGCCTCGTGGCGCCGGTGGGGGGGCGTGACCTCCAGTACCTGATGCGCTACACCCGGCACGGAACCGATATCAAACAGGAATCCTGGGGGGGCGTGGTCTTCGTCCCCCTCATCGGCGAATACGGCTGGGAGGATTGAACCATGTATTTTGACGTTACCAGAGAACTCTCCGAGAATATCCTGATCTTTCCGGGCGGCGATCCCCCCCCGGCATTCACGACCGAGGACCATGGCGCCTACCTGCTCACCCTCCTCTCCCTCTCGACCCATACCGGCACCCATATCGACGCCCCGTCCCACTATCTCAAGGACGAGCGCACGGTGGACCGGATCGATCCTGACCGCCTCATCGGCCCCTGCCGGGTCGTGGACCTCGGCACCGTCAGATCGATCGATGTAGCAGACCTCCGCGGCCGGGTGGAGGGGGCAAGCCGCATCCTCCTGAAGACCCGTTTCTCCGGGGAAAAGACGTTCAGCCCCGACTTCCCCCACCTCACCCCCGCAGCGGCGGCCTTCCTGGTCGAGGCGGGGATCGTCTGCGTCGGCATCGATTCACCCTCGATCGAGGGTTTTGAGGGCGACGGCAGCGTGCACCGTAGCCTGCTGGACGAGGATATCGCCATCATCGAACTCCTCGACCTCTCGGCCGTCCCGGAGGGAGAGTATATGATGACCGCACTCCCACTCCGTCTGAAAGGGCTGGACGGTTCTCCGGCCAGGGTGATCCTCACCGACCGGGGACCGCACGTGAGGTGACCCCATGAACCTGATCGCAACAGCAGTTAAAAAACTCGAAGAGACGGTGGAGCATTCCGGGTGCGAGGAGGGGGCGGTTTCGCTCTCGCGCTCCACCACCATCCCGCTCTGCCAGTACCCCCGCGGGGTCTGCATCGAGGCGCGGTTCGGCGACCGGCGCGCCCATGTGGTGACGCCTGAACCAATTCAGGCGTGCACGAAGGTTTCGTTTATGTTCGGGGCACCACTCGAACGTCCAATAGAGCGGAGCGCCGCCTGCGCCATCATAAACGCCGTCAGCGGCTTTTTTTGTATCAACAGACGGCTGAACGCCTGCACCGAGACCGATCACACCCGATGCAAACAGGCCCTTGCAGCAGAACTCCGGGGGAAGACGGCGTTCGTGGCCGGGTCCAGCCGCACCCTCCCCGAGGATGCGGGGATCGCCTACACCGACGACCCGGCCGCGGCCGATGTGGTGCTCGTCACCGGTCCCGGCCTGATCGAGGCCGACGCCCTTGCCGCCGTCGAGGGCGCCCTCCAGGACCGACGGGTAATCTTCCTGGGCCCATCGACGGCCGGCGTCGCAGCCCTGCTCAAACACGAGCACTGGTGCCCGTACGGCCACTGAAACGGGGCTGCCCAAATCCCCAAACCTCATATTCTGTGAGGGTGCAGTACCACCCATGCTTTTCGGCTCTTCAGGGATCAGGAGAGAGTATACGGGATCGTTTGCCGATCTCGCCGTGCGGGTCGGTGCTGCCGCCGCTGCCGGCGCGGGATCGGCGGTGGTCGGTATGGACGCCCGCACCACCGGCCCGCTTCTTGCCGATGCGGTGGCGGCCGGCATCCTCTCAGCAGGCGCAGATGTCTACCGCTGCGGGATTGCACCCACACCGACCGTTGCCTGCGCCGCCCGGGAGCACGGCTTCGGGGCGATGATCACGGCCTCGCACAACCCCGAGGAGTACAATGGGATCAAACTCCTCAACCCGGATGGCTCCTCCTTCACCTCCGTCCAGCAGCGGGAGATGGAGGAGGCGATCGACGCCGACCACTGGCAGGGGTGGCGGGAGCAGGGCACCATTCGAGGGATCGACGCCATATCCCTCCACACCGCCGCAATTCTCCAGAGCGTCACGCCTCCTGAAGGGCTCGGTGTCGTCGTGGACTGCGGGAACGGCGCCGGCAGTGTGATCACCCCGTCCCTTCTCGCCGGTGCCGGGGTACCGGCCCTCTGCCTGAATGCACACACACAGGGGAAGTTCATCCGTCCCTCAGAGCCCCTCGAGGCGCACCTGCCCTACATGCCCGCAATGGTCAGGAAGCGGGGGGCGGCACTCGGCATCGTCCACGACGGCGATGCAGACCGGATGATGGCCTTCGACAACAGGGGGCGGTACATCGGTGGGGACCACCTGCTCATGCTCTTCGCCCGCTATCTCGGCGCCGACCGGGTGGTCACCACCGCCGATGCCTCGATGGCGATCGAGGAGGTGGCCGAGGTGCACCGCACACCGGTCGGCGACACCTATGTTTCCGAAGAACTCCTGAAATGGGGCGATTTCGGCGGCGAACCATCAGGAGCATGGATGTTCCCGAAACATTCCCTCTGCCCGGACGGCATCTACGCCGCAGCGCTTCTCACGGAGATCGCCGGCGAATGGGACATCGCCGCCGAGATCGACGGCATGCCCTCCTACCCGATCCTGAGGGAGTCGATCCGGATCCCGGATGCACGGGCGGCAGTCACGGCCCTCGGCGCCGATGTCCCGACCGACGGCGTCCGCATTCAGGAGGAGGACGGCTGGTGCCTGATACGGGCGAGTGGAACCGAACCCAAGGTGCGCTTCACCGCGGAGGGGCGCGACGCCGCCGCCGCACAGCGGATGATGGAAGAGGGGCGGGCCCTCCTGAGTCGTGCACGCCGGGAGGAGGCATGATGGAGGCCGTCATCCTGGCGGCAGGGGAGGGCACCCGGATGCGGCCCCTCACCGCAGCCCGCCCGAAGGTGATGCTCCCGCTCGCAAACAGCCCGATGCTCGAACACCTGATCTGTGCCGTCCGCGATGCCGGGATCACGTCCATCGTGCTGGTCGTCGGCTATGGCGAACGGGAGGTGCGCGAGTGGTTCGGCGACGGCGCCCGCCTGGGCGTTTCGATCCGCTATGTCGTCCAGCGCCGGCAGCTCGGCACCGCAGACGCCCTCAGGACCACAAAAGGTCTGGTCAGCGAACGCTTCCTGATGCTCAACGGCGACATGATCGTCGGAGCCGAGGACCTGCGGGCGCTCGCCGCCACTCCGGCGCCCTGCATGGGCGTCCACGAGTCCGACCACCCGCAGGACTTCGGGGTGGTGACGGTCGAAGGGGAGCGGATCACCGGCCTCGAGGAGAAATCGCCGCAGCCGAAGAGCAACCTGATAAACGCCGGCGTCTATCTCTTCGAGCCCGAGATCTACGAGCGGCTTGAACGGGTGCCCCTCTCCGGACGGGGCGAATACGAACTCACCGACGCCCTTGACGATTATATCGCCGAGGGGCGCCTCTCGGCATACACCCTCTCCCTCTGGATGGACGTCGGCGCCCCCTGGGACCTCCTGGACGCAAACGCCACCCTGATGGACGGTATGGAGCCGGAGATCCTGGGGACGGTCGAGGAGGGCGTCGTGGTCCATGGCAAACTCATCGTCGGAAAAGATTCGGTCGTGAAGGCCGGCACCTACATCGAGGGCGACTGCATCATCGGCGAGGGCGCCATGATCGGGCCGCACGCCTATATCAGGGGCTCAACGGCGATCGGGGACCGCTGCCATATCGGCCACTCGGTGGAGATCAAGAACTCCATCATCTTTCCGGAGACGAAGATCCCGCACTTCAACTATATCGGCGATTCGGTGATCGGGAGTTATTGCAACTTCGGGGCCGGCACCAAGGTCGCAAACCTCAGGCACGACCACGGCACCATCCGGATCAACGGCAAATCAACCGGGAGACGGAAGTTCGGGGCGATCATCGGCGACCACGTCCTCTTCGGGATCAACTGTTCGGTGAATGTCGGAAGCGTCATCGGGAGTTACTCGCTCATCGGCCCGCACTCCCTTGTCGAGGGGACACTGAAGGACCGGACGGTGATCCGGTAGGGAGATGGTACACATGCAGGCAGTCATTCTTGCAGCAGGGGAGGGGCGGCGCCTCCGCCCCCTCACCCATTCGATGCCCAAGGCGATGGTGCCGGTCGCAAACCGGCCGATCATTGAGTATATCATCAGGGCGCTTGAAAAGAACGGGATCCGGGAGATCATCGTCGTCGTCGGCTATAAAAAGGAGCAGGTGATCCGTCACTTAAACAGCCTGGATATCCCGGTGCGGGTGGTGGTGCAGGAGCGCCAGCTCGGAACGGCCCACGCCCTGAAGTGCGCCGCACCACTGATCACCGGCGACTTTCTGCTGCTCCCCGGCGACAACTACATCGACACGGCATCGATCGCACGGATCATGAAGGAGAAGAACGCCGTGCTGACATGGGACCACCCCCACCCCTCCAACTTCGGGGTGCTCACCATCAGGGACGGGTATGTCAGGGAAGTGATCGAAAAACCGGATGAGGCACCGGGTTTCACCGTCTCCACCGGTATCTTCTCCCTCACCCCATCCTTCCTCCCCTATCTCACCAAGAACGAGATCCCGGACGCCGTCAACGCCATGATCGCAGACGGAAAAAGCCTCAGGGCCGTTCCTGCCGAGGACTGGCAGGACGCCATCTACCCCTGGGACCTGCTCCGCCTCAACTCCGCCCTCCTCAGGGAGATCAGGCAGGAGCGGGCCGGACAGATCGGGTCCTCGGTGGTGATGCGGGGGGCGGTCTCGATCGGAAAGGGTACGACCATCGGCCCGAACACCACCATCCTGGGCCCGGTCGTCATCGGGGACGACTGCCGGATCGGCCCGAACTGCGTGATCATGCCTGAAACCAGCATCGGATCACGGGTGGAGGTCGAACCCTTCACGATGATCGCCCACTCCCTGGTCCTGGACGACGTGCGGATCAGGTCCCATGCGCGTCTATCTGATGCAGTCATCGGGATCGGGTCGGAGATCGGGGACCACTCCACAACCATTCCCTACCGGACCATCTTCTCGATCGAGGGAGAGATGATCAGGGCTGGTTTCGGGGCGATCCTGGGAGACAACGTCAGGACGGCTCCGTTCTGCATCCTGAAGAACTGCATCGTCGGGAACGAGGCCCGTATCGATGACGGAAAGACGGTCTATGGCGAGGTTCCCGATGGCGCAAGAATCTTATAAGAGTTGAGGTGAATACTGGATGTTGTTTTTCGTGAGGGGAGAGACGTGTGCGGGATAGTGGGGTATATCGGCTGGAGGGACGCCGCACCTCTGGTTGTCGAGGGCTTAAAACGCCTTGAATATCGCGGCTATGACTCGTTCGGAGTCGCAACCGAGAACGGCGAGATCCGCGTTGTAAAACGGAGTGGACGGATCTCAGAGAACGGCGCCGATATCACCGCTCTCGGTGGCACCATCGGGATCGGGCACACCCGCTGGGCGACCCACGGGGTGCCCAACGACACCAACGCCCACCCCCATACCGACTGTTCGGGCAGGATCGCCGTGGTGCATAACGGGATCATCGAGAACTATGCGGTGCTGAAACGTAAACTCATCGAAAACGGGCACCGTTTTGCGAGCGAGACCGACACCGAGGTGATCGCCCATCTGGTGGAGGAGCACCACCGCGGCGACCTGCTGGCGGCGGTCACGGAGGCGGTGCGCCACCTGGAGGGTTCATATGCCATCCTGGTCATCGCAAAGGACGACACCCGGATCATCGCCGCCCGCAAGAGCAGTCCCCTCGTGCTCGGGATCGGCGACGGCGAGACCCTCTGCGCATCAGATATCACCCCGCTGCTCGACCACACCGAGCGGGCGGTTTACCTGGAGGACGGGGATATCGCCGCCCTCACCCCGGCACGGATCGACGTCTACCATGACGGCGTGGCGGTCGAGCGGGCGGTCAACCATATCACCTGGAGTGTCGACGACGCCAAGAAGGGCGGTTTTGAGCACTATATGCTCAAGGAGATCTACGAACAGCCGCAGGTGTTCTACAACACCATCAAGGCGCTCGAGAAGGACTCCCGCCTCTCCATGCTCAGGATCCCCTCAGAGATCACCGTGGCCGCCTGCGGCACCTCCTACCATGCCTCCATGGCCTTCCGCTATCTCGTCCAGGAGTACACCACCAAACGCCTCTCGGTGGAACTGGCCTCCGAGTTCAAATACTACACCCCACCGGTCCGCGACATGGTGATCGGGGTGACCCAGTCCGGCGAGACCGCCGACACACTGGCGGCGATCGAGGCGGCGAAGGCGAGGAACTGCCCGACCCTGGCGGTCACGAACGTGCTCGGGAGCTCCATCACCCGCAGCGCCGACTGGACCGTTTTCATGTGTGCGGGCCCTGAGATCAGCGTCGCCGCCACAAAGTCGTTCACGGCGCAGCTCGCCGTGTTCATGGGCATGGTGAACGTGATGGCGGACGGGCGGTTCACCGAACCCCTCGCCCACGCCCACCGCTCCATCGAACGGGTGCTCTCGACCGACCTGGAGGCGGCGGTCGGGCTGCTCGGCAGCGCCACCGGCATGTTCTATGTGGGACGCGGGGTGTTCTACCCGGTGGCCCTGGAGGGCGCCCTGAAGATGAAGGAGATCTCCTACATCCATGCCGAGGGGTATGCAGCCGGCGAACTGAAGCATGGTCCGTTCGCCCTCCTCTCCACCGAGACCCCGGTCGTCGCCATCTGCATCCCGGGGCAGACCTACGGGGTGATGCTCTCCAACATCAAGGAGATGAAGGCGCGGGGCGCTCCGATCATCGGCATCGGGGTCGAGGGCGACACCGAGGTCGAGAGTGTCGTGGACGTCTTCGTCACGGTCCCCGAGGACCACCCGATGGTGCAGGCGGTCACGGTCTCGGTGGTCCTGCAGCTGCTGGCCTACCACACGGCGAACGCTTTATGCCGTGACATCGACAAACCAAGAAACCTGGCAAAGAGCGTGACCGTCGAATGACAGAATATGGCACAAACAGCGTGGGCGAGGGCGCACGCATCTTCGAACCGGTGACCCTCGGGTTTCCTTCCAGGGAACGGCTCGGACAGACGGATTTTACCGGGACCGTCATCGGCAAAAACGCCGTTCTCAGGAGCGGGACGATCATCTACTGCGACGTGGAGATCGGTGACGACTTCTCGAGCGGGCACAACGTGATGATCCGTGAGCATACGAAGATCGGCGACCGGGTGGCCGTCGGCACCTCGACGGTGATCGAGGGGGAGTGCTCGATCGGGAACGACGTCTCCCTCCAGAGTATGGTCTATATCCCGACCAATACCATCCTCGGGAACAGCGTGTTCATCGGGCCGAACGCCGTGCTCACGAACGACCGCTACCCGCCGCACGGCAGACCGCCCCTCCAGGGCCCGGTGATCAAGGACAATGTCTCGATCGGGGCCGGAGCGGTGATCCTCCCGGGCATCACCATCGGCGAGGGGGCGCTCGTCGCCGCCGGGTCGGTGGTCACCCACGACGTCCCGGCCCGCATGATGGCGATCGGCACCCCGGCGCGCTTCGTCGACCTCCCGGAGAAGATGCTGGAGTAGGCATGGCGGTGCCGATCGCCCGACCCACTCTTGGACCTGAAGAAGCGGAAGCGGTGCAGGAGGTGCTCGAGTCCGGTATGATCGCCGCAGGCAAGAGGGTAGCCGATTTTGAAGACCGCTTCGCCGCCTGCTGCGGCGTCACCCATGCCGTGGCCGTCAACTCGGGTACGGCCGCCCTCCATGCCGCCCTGCTGGCCGCCGGCATCGGTCCCGGGGACGAGGTGATCGTCCCCTCCTTCTCCTTCATCGCCACCGCAACGGCGGTCTCGATGTGCGGCGCCCGCCCCGTTTTCGCCGATGTGGAGCCCGAACGCTATACGATCGATCCGGCCTCTGCGGCGGCGCTCGTCACCGAGCGGACGAAGGCCGTGATCGGTGTCCACCTCTACGGTCAGGTCTGCGACGCACCGGCGATCGCCAACCTCTGTGCGGACAGCGACCTCATATTTATCGAGGACGCCGCCCAGGCCCACGGCGCATCCCTGGACGGGCGGAGGGCCGGATCGATCGGCGATCTCGGCTGCTTCTCCTTTTATGCCACCAAGAACATCACCACCGGGGAGGGCGGGATGGTGACGACAGCGGACGACGACTACGCCGCCCGCCTCCGCCGGATCATCAACCACGGCCAGTCAGAGAAGTATCTGCACACCGAACTCGGCTACAACTACCGCATGACCGATATCGCCGCCGCCATCGGGCTCGTCCAGCTGGACCGCCTCGACGGCTTCAACCGGCGGCGGCAGGAGACGGCGGCATACTACTCCTCCGGGATCGATTCTCCCTGGCTCCATACGCCCTCGACGGCCCCAGGGGCGGGGCACGTCTTCCATCAGTACGTCCTGCGGGTGGAGGACAGCGCACCCCTGGAACGTGACGGCCTGATGGCGCACCTCCGCCTGAAGGGGATCGGCACCGCCGTCCACTACCCGGTGCCGATCCACCGCCAGCCCCTGTATATCGGGCATACCGCCTCCTGTCCGGTGGCCGATGCCCTCGCCGCCTCGGTCTTCTCCATACCGGTCCACCCGACGGTCACGGACGAGGACCGCACCCTGATCGTCGACACCCTGAACGAGGTGGCCTGATGGACGCAGGCGTGATCGGCACCGGGGCGATGGGGCAAAACCACGTCCGGGTCTACACCGAGCTCAAGGAGGTCGGCACCACCTATGTCTACGACCTGAACCTGGAGGCGGCATCCGACGTCGCCGCTCGGACCGGCGCCGAGGTCTGCACGTCCATCGATGAACTCTTCAGGAAGGCGGAGTGCCTCTCAGTCTGCGTCCCGACCCCCCACCACTTCTCCACCGCCCGACGCTGCATCGAGGCCGGGGTCCACACCCTCATCGAGAAGCCGATCTGCCTGACGGCGGCGGAGGGGGAGGAACTCATCCCCCTGATCCCCGAAGGGGTGACGGTCGGCGTCGGGCATATCGAACGCTTCAACCCGATCATCCCGGAGATCGCCAGAATCGTTCGGGATCCCCTCTACGTGGCATTCCACCGCCACAACCCCGCCTCCGCCCGGGTGAGCGGGTCCTCGGTGGTGGAGGACCTGATGATCCATGACATTGATATCGCCTTCAACCTCTTTTTCCCGGGCCGTGAGTATGCCATCGCCGCAGGTGGGACAGGGGACGTGGCAGCGGCGCTCGCCACCTTCGATACAACGCCTGTCTACCTCTCGGCGTCCAGGAAGGCCTCGAAGAAGGTGAGGAGCATCTATATCGAGGAGGAGAGCCGGACGGTCGAGGCCGACTACATGACGCAGGAGATCTATGTCTACCGTAAACCCAGCGAGTACGGGTTGGAAGACGGCCTCTACCGGCAGGAAAACATCATCGAGAAGGTGCTGGTGAACAAGGTTGAGCCCCTGAAGACCGAACTCCAGACCTTTGTCAGGTGCGCAACGGAGGGCGTGCCCTTCCCGATCACGCCCGATGAGGGGGTGCTGAACCTCCGGGTCTGCGAGGAGATCGGGCGGCGCCTCCCCCGCTGATCCGCAACCGACGCCTACTTGTCCACCGGGAGCTGACTACTCTTCAGATTCCGGGATCATCATGAAGACCAGACTGGCATCCATCATCGAGAAACGGGGGCCGATCCGGCGGATCGGCGTCGTCGGCATGGGCTATGTCGGCATCCCCGCCGCTGCGCTCTTCGCCGACGCACCGGCATTCGAGCAGGTATGGGGGTTCCAGCGGGACTCCCCCACATCAGGCTACAAGATCACCATGCTCAACCGCGGCGAGTCACCGCTCAGGGGCGAGGAGCCCGGTCTTGAGGACCTCCTCAAACGGGTCGTCGGGGCCGGAAAATTCACCTGCACCCCTGACTTTTCGACAGTCTCGGAATGCGATGCCGTCACCCTTGCGATCCAGACACCCTTCGCCGATCCGGCGGACCTGATCCCGGACTTCACCCCCCTGATCGAGGGGATCCGGAACGTCGGGCGCCACCTGACCGAGGGAACCCTGGTGGTGCTCGAGTCCACGATCACCCCGGGCACCACCGCCGGCATGGCCCGCGAGATCCTGGAGGAGGAGTCCAGCCTGGTCGCCGGCGAGGATTTCGCCCTCGCCCATGCACCAGAGCGGGTGATGGTCGGGCGTTTGCTGAGGAATATCAGGGAGCACGACCGTTGTGTCGGCGGGATCGACGATGCGAGCACTCAACGGGCCGTCGAGCTCTATAGCCCGGTGCTCACCACCGGGCAGGTGATCCCGATGACGGCCACCGCCGCCGAGGTGACGAAGACCGCCGAGAACACCTTCCGCGACCTCCAGATCGCCGCCGCCAACCAGCTCGCCCTCTACTGTGAGGCGATGGGAATCAATGTCTATGATGTGCGGGCCGGCATCGCCTCCCTGAAGGGGGAAGGGATCACGCGGGGCATCCTCTGGCCCGGCGCCGGCGTCGGGGGCCACTGCCTCACCAAGGACACCTATCACCTGGAGCGGGGGGTGCGGCAGCTCGGGGCCGACGCCCTGGACTGGCCCGCGGACGTCGCCTCCCTGTATGTCACCGCCCGCCGGATCAACGACTTCATGCCGGCCCACATGCTCCTCCTCACGGAATCGGCACTTGAACAGGTCGGAAAAACTCTGAAAGGCGCCAGAATCGCCCTGCTCGGGTGGGCCTTCATCAATGACTCCGACGACGCCAGAAACACCCCTGCAGAGCCCTTCCGGACTGCGGCCATCGTCGCCGGTGCGGAGGTCGCCGTCCACGACCCCTGGGTCGATCCGGAGACATCGCCGGATGCACCGCCAGCACTCAGCCATGACCTGGATACCGTGCTCGGCGGCGCCGACGCCGTCGTGGTGTTTGCCGGGCACCGGGACTACCGGGGGCTCCTGCCGGCGGCGGTGAAGGAGGCGTGCGGCTGCGACCACCCTGGAATCATCGACGGCAGGAACGTTCTTGATCCCGACCCCTTCATCGAGGCGGGCTTTGCCTACCGGGGGATCGGCAGGGGCGACCGAAACGGACACACACTGAAACCATGAAGATCCTCCTCGTCTCCACCCAGGACTACATCCACCACCCGGTGCCCTCCAGGCACCACTACATCTTCGAGGAGCTTGCCGGTCGCCACGAGGTGCACGTCCCCCACTTTCATGTGAGCCGCGGCCCGGAACGCCCGACCCGCTGCCGGATCCACGAGGCCACCCTGGTCCCGGTCACCAGCCCCTTCGTCCATTATATGGCGAACGCCCCCTACCATGCGGCGGTGATGCGCCGGATCATCAGGGAGAACGGCATCGACGTGGTGGTGGCCGCCCATGTGCTCGCCGGGACAGCGGCGATCCGGGCTGCCCGCTCCGCCGATATCCCGGTGCTCTTTGACCTCAAGGACTGGTTCCCCGACTCCGCGGCCGCCTATTACAACAACCCGGCTACACGCCGGATCATCCACGACGGCGTCTGGGCGATCACCCGCCACAACCTCGACCACGCCGACCAGATCACCACCGTCTCCCCCTCGCTCTCGGCGCAGCTCCGCCGCCACGGCTTCGAGGCCGGGGTGATCACCAACGGCGTCAACACCGATATCTTCCGCCCGATGGACGGGGCGCCGATGCGCCGCCGCCTCGGCATACCGGAGGAGGCCTTCGTGATCGGGTTTGCCGGATCGGTGGAGCGCTGGTATGCCGTCGACAACCTGATCCGCCTGCTGCCCCGTCTCCGACGGGAGTTCGGCGACGTCCGCCTCCTCATTGTCGGAGGGTCGCTCTTCACCGGCTATATCGATGACCTGAAGGCCCTCGCCGCCTCCTGCGGCGTCGCAGGCGAGGTCACCTTCACCGGCACGGTCGGGTATGCGGACCTCCCCCCCCATATCGCCGCCATGGACGTCTGCACCATCCCCCTCTCCCCCCCGCAGTGGGCAAATATCGCCCTCCCGAACAAGTTCTTCGAGTACTCGGCCTGCGCCCGCCCGATCCTCTCCCGCCCGATCCCGGACGTCGAGGCGATCGGGGGAGAGCACCTCTCGATCTACCGGGACGACGAGGAATTCATCGATCTGATCGAGCGGGCCGTCCGCTCCCCCGCCGCCGTCACGGTGGATGCCGAACGCTTCAGCTGGAAGCGGCGGGCGGCGGAGATGGAAGGGGTGCTCGAATCCCTGATCGACTGATGGATCCACTCTTTTTCCCTTCGCTGTTTCCCCCCGGGGAGCGACCATCCCTCCCGGCAGTGCCCCGATCCAGGGAATTCCTTCCGTGCACCGCAGGATAAAGAATCCGGGCTCATCCACGCAAAACACACCCTGCACACTCCGATCCCGACTCCGCCCCTCATACGGCACCCGGCGGCTTTCGGCAGTATCCAAATATATTAATCATCATCGGCAAAACACTCATAGCAGGAGCATCCATGCCGCCATTCGACAATAAACAAAAATCCATCATCATCGCAGCAGCGATCATACTCTTCTCAATCATCGCCCTCTGGATCCGGCTGATCCCGATGGGCGGGCTGATGGC
Organism: Methanofollis fontis; assembly: GCF_004297185.1. Classification (NCBI taxonomy): domain Archaea; kingdom Methanobacteriati; phylum Methanobacteriota; class Methanomicrobia; order Methanomicrobiales; family Methanomicrobiaceae; genus Methanofollis; species Methanofollis fontis. Next base: position 558,053 of record NZ_PGCL01000001.1, on the reverse strand, counting down.
CGAGGGCGTGGCCGATGTGCTCGGCAACGATCCCTGGTACAACCTCAGGCAGGTGGAGTCCCTCGTAGCAAACGGGCTCACCTACGCCTGGTACGACCCCATGACCCTCTTCCCGACCGGGGACACGGTCTACTGGGGCCCCCTGTTCCCCCAGATCATCGCCGTGCTGGTGATCCTGAGCGGTGCCACGACCAGGCCGGAGGTGGCCTATGTGGCCTCCCTGGTGCCGGCACTGATGGGTGCGGCAATGGTGCCGCTGGTCTATGGCATCGGCAGGAAGATGGCGGACTGGAAGACCGGGCTGATCGCGGCGGGCTTCACGGCCGTCGTCTCCGGCCAGTTCATGTACCGCTCCCTCTTCGGGTTTGTGGACCACCACATCGCCGAGGTGCTCTTCTCCACCCTCTTCGTCCTGGCCTATATCGTCGCCCTGGGCGTAGGAAGGCAGGAAAAGCCCGACCTTCAGTCGTTTGAAACCCTGCGACGCCCCCTCGTCTTCGGCGCCGCCGCCGGCATCGCCTATCTGCTCGGGCTGCTGGTGATGCCGACGATGATCCTCTTCGCCATGATCACGGCGCTCTACACCGTGGTCCAGTTCGTGCTGGACGCCTGGAACGGCAGGGAGAGCACCGATCTCGCCCTCATCAACACCGCCGTCTTCGCCGTGGCGACGGTCGGGCTCCTCCTCTTCGGCTTCAAGGAGGCAGGAATGGGTCTGTCCAGGTACTCGATGGGGCATCTGGTCGCCTATCTCGCCATCATCATCGGCACCTGGGCGCTCTTCGGGCTGGCGCGGGCGATGCGGGAGCGCCCGAAATACGTCTATCCCCTCTCGCTTGCCGGGATCGGCATCATCGGCGCCCTCATCCTGATGGTCGCCGCACCTGGTGTGTATTCGGTCCTGGTCGGGAGCTTCTTCTCGTTCTTCGGTCAGTCCGCCGTGGTGCTGACGGTCCAGGAGGCGATGGGCTGGAGCACCGGCGGTGCCTGGCAGGCCTTCAGCACCGGCCTTGTGCTGATGATCGGCGGCTTCGCCGTCCTCGCATATATGATCCTCAGGAAGGAGCGGGCCGATCACCTCTTCGTGCTGGTCTGGTCGGCGATCATGCTCGCTTCGACCTGGCAGCATGTGCGCTACGAGTACTATCTGGCGGTCAATATCGCCCTCCTCTCCGGCATCTGTGTCGGTTTTGTGCTGAACCTCGCCTGGAAGGACATCCTGGCCCTCGGCGCCTCACCGACACCCGAACCGACGGCAGGGAAGGGGAAGAAAAAGGCCGAACCTGCCAGAAAACCCCGTTCGGCAACCGCCGATCCCAGGCATCTGCTGGCGGTCGGGGCCGTCGTCGTCCTCTCCTGCATCTTCGTGGCGCTCTCCCTCCAGACCGGTCTTGCAATCGCCGAGGGATCATCCTACGGCGGCATGAACCCGCAGTGGCGCCAGGCCCTGGACTGGATGGGGGAGAGCACCCCTGATACCGGCGTGGACTATCTCGGGGTCTATGAACGGAGCTCCTACACCTACCCGGAGAGCGCCTACGGCGTGATGTCATGGTGGGACTACGGTCACTGGATCACCTATCTCGCCCAGCGGATCCCGAACGCCAACCCCTTCCAGCACGGCGTCACCGGACCGAATGGTTCTGCCTCCTTCTTCATGGCGCAGGACGAGGATGTGGCCGCCGAGATCATGGACAACGACGGCACCCGCTATGTGATCACCGATATCGAGATGGACACCGGAAAGTTCTGGGCGATGGCGACCTGGTTCGACCCCGATCGCGCCGCTGCAGGATATATCGACACCTTCCTGGTCCCGGATCAAAGCAGCGGATCATATAACCAGGCGAAACTCTATACCGGCGAGTATTTCACGACGATGATCGGGCGCCTCCACAACCTGGACGGTTCCCTGGCCGAACCCTCACAGGTGATCTATGCCGAGTACACCGATGCGGGAACCTCGGGCTACTCGGTCCCGACGATCACCACCGCCGAGGTGATGGACGGGGCGGCAGCACAGGCGAAGGCCGACGCCTTCAATGCAAACGCAGCCGCAGGCAGGCATGCGGGGCTCTTCGGGAGTGAGAGCAACCTGGCCCTCACCCCGGTCGAGGTGCCCGCCCTCCAGCACTTCAGGCTGGTCTTCGAGTCGAGCCAGAACGTCTACAATGCCCAGACGCCGGACATCAGGTATGTCAAGATCTTCGAATATGTTCCGGGTGCCCATATACGGGGCGAAGGCACCATCGAGATCGATCTGATCACGAACGGCGGCCGTTCCTTCACCTACCGACAGACGAGCACGGACGGCGAGTTCATCGTCCCCTACGCCACGTCGGGCGGCACCTCGGGCGTGACCGCCTCCGGGCCGTACCGGATCCTCGAGAGCGGCCGGACCGTGGATGTGCCGGAATCCGCCGTCATGCAGGGACTCACCATCGGTCAATGAGATGCTCGGCCATTACAGGGAAGGTGTTTGCCAGACACGACATGGGGGCCCATCCGTGCAGCAGGCATGCCGAGACCGGTGCCCGCCTCAGGGAGGTGATGGGCGGAATCCCCCCCGACATCCCTGTCCGCGCCCCGACGGCGGTCACCAGTGCCGAGATCGAACTGGTCCATGACCGCTCGTATGTCCGCTGGATCCGGGAGATGGCCCGGGGCGACCGTTTTCTGGACGACAATACCTATGTGACCGCCGCCACCTTCGATGTCGCCCTGACGGCGGCGGGATCGGCCCATGCGGCGGCAGTGCGCGCCATGGAGGGGGAGAACTGTTTTGCCCTGGTCCGTCCGCCCGGTCACCACGCCGAACCGGACCGGCAGATGGGCTTCTGCATCTTCAACAATGCAGCCGTGGCGGCGGCGATGAGCCTGCAGGAGGGGCTCGAGCGGATCGTCATCCTGGACTGGGACCTCCACCACGGCAATGGCACGCAACGGATCTTTTACGGCGAAGAACGGGTGCTCTTCCTCTCGATCCACCAGCGGAACAGTTTTCCGGGCACCGGGTGGCCCGAGGAGATCGGCAGCGGGCGGGGACGGGGCTACACCATCAACGCTCCCATCCGCTCGGGGTCGACGGTCGCCGACTATGTATGGATCCTCGAGGAGGTGTTCCTGCCGGCGATCCGCACCCATCGCCCCGACCTGCTGATCCTCTCGGCCGGGCAGGACGCCCTCTACGACGACCCCCACGGCAGGATGCGACTGACACCCTCTGACTACGGGGTGCTGACCTCACGCCTCCTCTCTCTGGACCTGCCGACGGCGCTGGTGCTCGAAGGGGGCTACGGCCCCTCGCACGGGAAGGCTATCGCCGCCATCTTCTCGGCCCTGAAGGGGAGCAGGGCGGAAATGCCGGATAATCTCCGCCCGTCCGCCGACACAAAAAACCTTGCCGCTCTGCTCAGAAAGGTCATGCCGTACTGACGGGCCGCTCTTTTTCCGGTTTTTATCCCCGGGTTCTCAGGTACGAAAGGCCGTCCCGCGCATCACTCCCATAGAGCAGGGAGGTCTGGGAAGGGGTTTTCCCCTCCCGAAAAAAACACAAGCCGACTACTGGATCTTCCCGGGGATACGGTCCTTGTTCATATGGGAGACCTCAAACCCGGGCACGATCACCCGGACCACCGGGATGCAGGTCCGACTCAGGTCGCAGACCAGGACGCGCTCTGCCTCCGCCCCGACCTCCTCGAGGGCGACCCTGATATCGTCGTCGAAGTAGCCGGTGGCGAGGTCGGGGAGGGTTTCGATCCCGACCTCCTCCCCCTTCTTGAACCACTCGCCGTTGATCCGCTTCATCCGGTCATAGCCGATCCGCTCGATCATGCTCTGCCGCTGCTCATTCACCCGTCCGCCCTGGAGCTGGCTGGCCCGGCTCTGCGCCACCTCGGTGAGCGCCCGGAGCGCCGCGATCGTCGGGCTCAGGTGGGTGCCCGCACCCATCACCAGGAGGGAGGGGTCCTTTGTCACCGTATCGTCGGCCGCTGCCGCAATCGTCGGGATGCCGGTCCGCCCCTCCAGGAGCCAGAGGTGGATCTCGATGCCGTGAGAGGCATAGAGGTCCAGGATCTCGCGGACCGGGCCCTCTCCACCGACCGAGAGGCGCTGCCCCATCGAACGCCGCCGTTCGGCACGGGAGAGGGCGTCGCGCTCCACCACCTCCAGGAGGGCGTGGAGCACCGCCTCCTCCATAACGTTCCCGGATGCAAGCCCGTTCGTATCTGAGATGAACAGGGGTGCCGTCATCCCCAGGCAGTCATAGGGGTGGAAGACCGCATTCGAGGGGACCAGGATCTCCTCATCATTGACAAGGTCCCATGCCAACGACCAGTGGACCTTCTCGTCCCTCTCCAGGGGTCGGGCCAGGATCAGGTCGGTCGGGTCCAGGGCCCGACGTATGCCGAGCTCCTCGAAGGTCGCATACTCCATCCGGTCGCCCCGGTATTCGCCGGAATACCGTTCAATCGCCTCCATCATCGCCGAAACCTGCGCCTGAACCGGCCCCTTTCCCTTGCCTGCATGATGTTTCGCCGCCCCGATAGCGGCCGACGGCCTGAAGACGGAGAAGCAGGGAATGCCGAGACGGTCAAGATGGGTGACGTCCTCAACCGAAACAACGCCGATCTCCTCCATCAGGGGTTCGATGATCTCCAGGGTCTCCTCCGGCGCCCTCGATCGGTGTGTGCCATCGAAATACTGTTTTCTGACGTGGTTGAAGGTAAGGCTCATCAGAGATGATAGGCAGGGTGGACTTTTATATCTTCATGCTCCACTCTTCCACCATGGAGGCCGAGGAGATCGCTGTCGGGATGGCGGTGCGCTATCCGCGGACCGGGACGGCCGGAACGGTGGATCGGATCGAGGAGATCGCCGGGGAGACCTATGCGGAGATCGACTCCACCGGACTCCTCTACAGGGCGGACACCCTTGAGCCCGCAGCCCTGCCCGACCGGCGGCGCACCCACAAAAAAGAGGACATCACGAGTTATGCCGAACGCCAGAGCGGCTTTGACCGGGACATTGAAAACGCCTGGATCAACACCGACCAGTCCTGCGAGGGAGGAGGTTAATTCCCTTCCTTCTCGATCGGTATCGTTGTCAGTTTTACGGATTCCACTCCTTTCTGGGACATCAGCCGTTCCGCAATTGTCTTGAGCTCGGCACCGTCCCCCCGCAGGAGGATCACCTCCATGCACATGTCATGGCTGAGATGGGCGTGCATCGATGCCTGGATGGTATGGATGTACTCGTGCTGGATATCGGTGATCGTTTGCAAAAGGCCGCGCTGGTCGTGGTCATAGACCATGGTGATAACGCCCTGGCGCTCCCCCCTGACGTCGGACATCCATTTGTAATAGGTGATGTAGCTCCTGATCGCATCCCTGATCCCCTCGGACCGGGATGAGTAGCCCCGTGCACCGATGATGGCGTCAAACGTATCGAGGAGGTTTTTCGGGAGGGAAATGCCGATCCTCGAAAGTTCGCTCTCCGGGTTCATACCCTCCTGTGGTACGCGCGAGAACATAAAGGATCGGGTTTTGAGTACTACCTCTTCTGCATTCTTTTGGGGAAGCATACATACATCGTATGCAGAACCGGCGTGCAAAACAGACAACGTGCTCCCGGATTCGGCACCGATTTATCTATAAAGAGTGCGATATATATAGGAAGGGAGGTTTGAACAAGTTTGCATGACATACTGATACCGAACGTCAATATCGGGCTTGTCGGGCATGTCGACCACGGCAAGACGACCCTGGTCTCCGGGCTGACCGGGACATGGACGGACCGGCACAGCGAGGAGATGAAACGGGGGATCTCGATCCGCCTCGGCTATGCCGACGCCACCTTTTATCGCTGCGAAAACCACGAGGGGGGAGACGCCTTCTCCACCTCGACGGAGTGCCCGATCTGCGGGGGCCCCTGCTCCCCCTTCAGGACGGTCTCATTTGTGGACGCTCCCGGCCACGAGACCCTGATGGCGACGATGCTCTCGGGATCGGCCCTGATGGACGGGGCGATGCTCGTGATCGCCGCCAACGAGCCCTGCCCCCAGCCCCAGACAAAGGAACACTTGATGGCCCTCGAACTGGTGGGCATCAAGAATATCGTCATCGTGCAGAACAAGATCGACGTGGTCTCGCAGGCGGATGCGCTCAAGCACTATAAGCAGATAAAAAAATTCGTGAAGGGCACCATCGCCGAGGACGCCCCCATTGTCCCGGTTTCCGCCCAGAAGGGGATCAATATCGGCGCCCTGATCGACGCCCTCGACACCTATATCCCGTCGCCAGAACGGGACCCCGAGGCGAGGGCTCAGATGCTCATCGCCCGCTCGTTCGACATCAACAAACCGGGATCGAACTGGCGCGACCTCCGCGGCGGCGTGATCGGCGGTTCGCTGACACGCGGCGTGATCCGGGACGGCGATGAGATCGAGATCAGGCCCGGCATCCAGAAGCAGGCCGAGAACCGCTCCTTCTGGGAACCGATCGTCACCAAGGTCGTCTCCATTCATGCAGGCGTGCACAAGGTGAACGAGGCCAGTCCGGGCGGCCTGATGGCAATCGGGACAAAACTCGATCCCGCCATCACCAAGAGCGACACCCTGGTCGGTCAGGTGGCCGGACACGTCGGCGAACTCCCGCCGATCCGGGACCGCCTCCTCTTCACCGTCAAACTGATGGACCGTGTCGTGGGCTCGGGCAGCGAACTGGACATCACGCCCCTGAAGCACAAGGAACCGCTGATGCTCTCGGTCGGGACTGCGGTGACGGTCGGGGTCGTGGTCAACACCAGAAAGGACCAGGCTGAAGTCGTTCTGAAGCGGCCCGTATGTGCAGACACCGGGGCGCGGATCGCAATCAGCCGCCAGGTCGAGGGGCGGTGGCGCCTGATCGGGATGGGGATCCTCGCCGAGTGAGGATCCTCCTCGACACCAATGCCCTGATGATGCCCGCACAGTTCAGGGTCGATCTCTTCGGCGAACTCCGGGCCCTGCTCGGCGGGTATGAACCCCTCGTCCTTGAGGACGTGGTGCACGAACTCGAGGGTCTGGCGCGGGGATCAGGGAACGATGCCGCCGCCGCCCGCACCGGTCTGCTGATGGCGGACCGCTGCCTGACCGTGCGGGGGAGGAGTTCGGCTCCTACCGTCGACGAACGGATCAGGGCGTATGCCATGGACGAGGGCTGCATGGTGGCGACGAACGACCGGCGTCTGAGGGAACACCTGCTTGCGGCAGGCGTGCCCGTAATCACGCTGAGAAACCGGAAAAAACTGGAAATTATAAGGCGATAGCATGTATTACCGTGTGACGCTTGAAGACAAGGTGAGGGTGCCCCCGCACCGCCTTGGCGAGGATCTGAAGCTGGTGATTCTGGACGAACTCCAGAAACAGCTCGAGGGGAGCATAGACAAGGAGATCGGCATCTTTGTTGCCGTTACAAAGATCGATGATGTGGGAGAGGGAGAGATCGTCCACGGCGACGGTGCGGTCTATTATGACGTCGTCTTCGATGCCGTCGTCCTCAGGCTTGCCCTGCAGGAAGTGATCGAGGGCGAGGTCGTGGAGACGACAGGCTTTGGCGCCTTCATCTCACTCGGGCCGATCGATGCCATGCTCCACGTCAGCCAGATCTCGGACGACTACATCACCTTCGACGAGAAGAACAACACCCTGAACTGCCAGGAGTCGGGGCGTTCGATCCAGGTGGGCGAGACGATCCGCTGCAGGGTGGTCACCCTGAGCCTCAATGAACGCGAACCCCGCGAGAGCAAGATCGGGCTGACGATGCGGCAGGCCGGACTCGGCACCACGAAGTGGCTGGTCGAGGAGAGGGAGAAGGAGAGGGCCCAGCATGGCGCCGCAGCGTAAGAAGAAAAAGATGCCGAAGGTCTGCCACGAGTGCCACAAGGTGGTCGAGGGCGAGGTCTGCATGTCCTGCGGCTCCTCGAACCTGACCGAGGACTGGGCGGGCTACCTGATCATCATCGACCCGAAGCACTCGGCGATCGCAGAGCGGATGAATATCGACATGCCCGGACGCTACGCCCTGAAGGTCCGCTGATGCTCCGTCTCCCAGACAGGCACCGGGACCGGTTCAGGGAACCGTTCGGCGATCTCTACCCCGAACTGGCCGACGCCCTCCCCATGCTGGAGGGGAAGACGGTCTATGCCGTCGGCGATGTGGTGACCCACAACCTCCTGGCCGCGGGGCGGGACCCGGATATCGCCGTCATCGACGGCTTTACGATGCGCACGCCCTGCAACCGCACCCCTCTCCTCCTCCACCGGAGGGTGCGGGTGAAGAACCCGCCCGGCACCCTGACCGAGGACCTGACAGAGGCCCTCGAAGAGGCCGTCGCCGATCCGCCGGTGCTGATCACCGTGGACGGCGAGGAGGATCTGGCCGTGATCCCCCTGGCCCTGGCGGCGCCGATGGGGGCGGCGATCCTCTATGGACAACCCGGCGAGGGCGTGGTCGTCTGCATGGTGACGGAGAGTCTGAAATCAGCAGCAAAAGACCTTCTTTCGCTCTTTGAACACGAATAGGGCCGGACGCCGTCCGCGCCCGATGTTTTAAATAACCAGGTCGACAATATTTGAGGGATATCGATGGAATTTGAGATCACCCGTGACAACCGGAATGAATTGTTAAACCGGAGGGAAGTGCACTACACCCTCACCTATGACGGCGCCACCCCTTCGAGAGTCCAGATTCTCGGCAAACTCGCCGCCCTTATGAACGCCCCCGAGAACCTCGTGGTCCTCGACTCGATGAAGAAGCGCTTCGGGGCGATGGAGGTCGAGGGCGTCGCCCGGATCTATGACAACGAGGACGCACTCAAGATGACTGAACGCGAATATCTTGTCAAGCGCAGTGCACCGGCGGCGAAGGAGGCAGAGTAATGGCGGCAAAGAAGGGAGCAGCGCCGGCAGCAGCCGTCAAGCGCAGCGCCTATTTCTCTGTCGAGGGTGACAAGGCCGTGGCACAGCGGAAATACTGTCCCCGTTGCGGACCCGGTGTGTTTATGGCCCAGCACAAGGACCGCTTTGCCTGCGGGAAGTGCGGCTATACCGAATTTACGAAATAAGGAATGCACACGGGCACACAGGTACTGGGGATCGAGGGGACGGCCTGGAACCTCAGTGCCGCTGTTTTTGACGACGATCTTCGTTCCCTGTACTCGGCGCCCTATCAGCCCCCGCATGGGGGGATCCATCCTCGCGAGGCGGCCCAGCACCATGCATCGGTGATGCGTGAGGTGATCGCCCGCGTGCTCACCGATCCTGAAGAGATCGGGGCGGTGGCATTCTCACAGGGGCCCGGACTCGGGCCCTGCCTCAGGACAGTGGCGACGGCGGCGCGGACGCTCGCCCTCTCCCTGGGGGTGCCCCTGGTCGGCGTGAACCATTGCGTCGCCCACGTGGAGATCGGGCGATGGGCGACCGGGTGCGAGGACCCGATCACCCTCTATGTCTCGGGGGCGAACACCCAGGTGCTCGGCTACCTGAACGGCCGTTACCGGATCTTCGGCGAGACCCTGGACATCGGGCTCGGGAACGGGCTGGACAAGTTCGCACGAAGCAAAGACTTCCCGCATCCGGGCGGCCCCAGGATCGAGGAGCTGGCCCGGCAGGGCACCTATATCGACCTCCCCTATACGGTGAAGGGGATGGACCTTGCGTTCTCCGGGCTGATCAGCGCCGCACAGGAGAGCAGCGCCCCCCTCGAGGACGCCTGCCATTCCCTGCAGGAGACGGCCTTTGCGATGTGCGTAGAGGTGACCGAGCGGGCGCTCGCCCAGGCGGGCAAGGACGAGGTGCTGCTGGTCGGCGGCGTGGCGGCGAACGCCCGCCTGCGCGAGATGCTCGAGACGATGTGCGCAGAACGCGGGGCGGAGCTCTTCGTCCCGGAACGCCAGTTCTGCGGCGACAACGGGGCGATGATCGCCTATACCGGCCGGATCATGTGGGAGGCCGGGGCGACGATCCCGGTCGAGCACTCCCGTGCGAACCCCCATTTCCGGGCCGACGAGGTGGAGGTGGTCTGGCGGGAGGAGCCGCGGCACGAGGCAGCGGCGGGCGCGAGACGGGGCGCCGAGGCGGTGGTGACTATGGATGAAGACGAGGTGGTGAAACAGCGAGTCTCGAAGTCCTACCGCACGGCGACGCTCGACCGCCGCCTGATCGCCGAACGCACCCGGGCAGAGGCGCGGCTCATCGCCGCCGCCCGAAGGGGCGGTGTGCCGACGCCGATCCTCCACGACGTCACGGCCGACCGGATCGCCATGGAGCGGATCGAGGGCACCCTGATCCGCGACGCCCCCACGCCGGAGAACCTGGAGATGGCGGGGCGGGCGGTGGGACGCCTCCATGACACCGGGATCGTCCACGGCGACCTGACCACCTCGAACCTGATCGAGCGGGAGGGGCGGTGCGTGCTCATCGATTTCGGACTGGCCTTCACCTCCTCAGAGGTCGAGGACCGCGGGGTGGACATCCATGTGCTCTTCCAGACCCTGGAGAGCACCACAGATGATCCGGAGCGGCTGAAGGCGGCGTTCATGCAGGGCTATGCCGGCGCCTTCCCTGAGGCAGACGCCGTCGCCAGGCGCGAGGAGGAGATCGAACGGCGGGGGCGGTACCTCTGAGGATCGCCGTCGTCACCTCCAACCCCCACAAGGCGGCCGAGGTGGCCGCCTATTTCGCCGGGGTGGCGGAGGTGGAGCATGTGCGGATGGACATCCCGGAGTACCGGGACAATGAGGTGGCGAATATCGCCCGGGAGAAGGCGCGCTATGCCTTCGAGCACCTGGGTCGCCCCTGCATCGTCGACGACACCGCATTCTCGATCGATCACCTGAACGGCTTTCCCGGCCCCTATGCGGCCTATGTGCTCGAGACGATCGGGATCGCCGGCATCCTCCGGTTGATGGAGGGGGTGGAGGACCGCTCCGCCCATTTCGAGACGGCGATCGGGTATGCGGACGCCGGCGGCGAGATCCACATCTTCTCAGGCGTGGTGGATGGCGAGGTCACCGCCGCACCGCGGGGGGCGGAGGGCTTCGGCTACGACCCGATCTTTGCCGTGGGCGAACGGACCTTCGCCGAGATCCCGATCACCGAGAAGAGCGCCGTCTCCCATCGCGGTCGGGCGCTTGCCGCCTTCAGGGCGTGGCTGGGGGATCAATATCCTTAAGGCACGGGACAGCATTGTACATAGAACCGAATAACGTGGTGAGATAAGATATGGCACGGTTCCCCGAAGCCGAAGCTCGGCTGCTCAATGTCAAAATCTGCATGCGCTGCAATGCACGGAACGCACTGAGGGCAACGCAGTGCCGCAAGTGCGGCTACCAGAACCTTCGCCCGAAGAACAAGGAACGCAAGGCCTGATCAGGGCCGAAAATGGGCTGTCGACCGCCCGCAGGGTCGGCGCCCACTGTTTTTTTGCGGGACCGGACTATTCCGGACAGGCGTCACGCACTGTAATAGGTCACCTTCTTGCCCTTCTCCGAGTACTCCCCGGCAAAGGTCTCGAGGTTGCGCTTGTAGCCGATCCGTGCCTCGACGCCGAGGAGGCGGAGGTGCTCGCGCACCCGCATCACGTCGGCCTCGTCTGACCAGTCGGCGGTGTAGGCATAGATCACATATCGTTCGTCCCTGGAGTCAGGGTTGGGTTTTGCCGTGCTGACCTTTGCCGAGATGCCCAGGTCGTCGTTCGCCGTGGCGTCCCGGATGCGGTGCCAGAGGGCGTCCACCTCCCTGGCATCGCAGAAGATCAGCCATTTTCCCGCCTCCTCGCCGGTGGGGTCGATCCCTCCGGCCGCCGGGTTGTCCTCGATGATCCAGTAGCGCAGGGTGGTGCGCGAGGGGACGACGCCCTCGCCCTCCACCAGCAGACGGTAGATGACGGAGGGATCAGAAAACCGTTCGATCAGGGCCGCCGCGAGGTCGGGGTAGTCCCCGGCGAAGGCGTCGAAGACCGCCGTGAAGTCGTCCAGGAAGTCGATCCCGGCCTCGACCCGGGCGTGGAGGGACATTCCCCCTGCAAGAAGCGCTTTGTCCAGCAGAATCTCAAAGATACCGAATGCCGCATCGGCCAGTGCACCGGAATCGACCTCGTCCATGATAATTCTCTGGGGAGGCGATCGAAAAAGGTTATCTCTGGATTCTGCCGCGGCGTCGCCGGGTGAAAAGCGGCTGATCCCGGGATCCGTGGCGATAAAGGCGACATATGCCTCGATTTTGGAGTGTCGTCGGCATCCCGGGAAAAAGGGCGTGGGTTCAGGGCTGGTGCCCGAGGGCGGCGGCCACCATCTCTGCCGCCCGCCTGCCGGAGAGGAGCATGCCGCCGAAGATCGGGCCCATGCGGCACTCGCCGGCGACGGCGTTGGCCGCCATGCCGCAGACGTAGAGGCCGGGGAAGACCTCTTTCGTGTGATCCAGGATGTTCCCCTCGGCGCGCTCGGCCCACATGAAGCCCTCGCCGCGGATGGGGAGGTCGCCGCCCTTGCGGGCGACCATATGGGCGATGGTGGCGTCATGGCCGGTGGCATCGACGACGGCCCGACAGCGGACCATGAGGGGATCGATGTGCAGACCGGCCATCTCCACCGGGCTCCAGTTGACGACCAGGCCGGAGACCCGGCCATCGGCCCTGACCACGACATCCTCGACGGTGATGAGGTTGAAGAACTCCGCACCGGCGGTGCAGGCGGCGGCGGTGAGTTTCGAAACGGACTCCACCGAGCGCGCCACATAATAGCCGGGCTCGAACGCGGCGGCGGCGATGCCGAAGCGGTCCAGGACCTCCTTCGCCTCCTCCTGGACGACGATGCGCGGGAACATCATGCCGCCGCCCCACATCCCGCCGCCGATGGAGAGTTTTTTCTCAAATAGGCCGACCTTCAGACCCATTTCTGCACAATAGACCGCACAGGTGATGCCGGAGGGGCCGCCGCCCACGACGGCGACGTCCATCTCCAGGAGATCGAGCATCGTTTCCATCTGGCTGGCCAGGATCGCCCTGCTGATTGTCACTTCATCGAGTTCCATCAGGTCCACTTCGGCGGTTCTGTTGGTGCCAGTGCACGATATAGGATTTTTCACCCGTTTGCAGTTTCACAGGTATTATGAGGTGAGAGAGATACCTGATAGTAATATGAAATGGAAGCGTGACATAGGGCTCACGATGAGGGTGATCCTGACCTGGGCACTGTTGCTCCTGGTCTATCTCGTCTTCATCACGATTCTCGGGGCCCTGTTCCCGGGCATAGGCATGTGGGGACTGGTCGGCGTCGCATTCGTGTTTGCGTTCGTCCAGTACTACTTCTCAGACAGGATGGTGCTCTGGAGCACGGGCGCCCGGGAGGTGAGCGAGGAGGAATACCCCGAACTTCACCGCATGGTGGAGCGGCTTTCGGCCGAGGCCGGCATCCCCAAGCCCCGCGTAGCGGTGATGCCATCGCCGGTGCCCAACGCCTTTGCGACCGGGCGCTCCCCCTCCCATGCGGTGGTGGCGGCGACCGACTCGATCATCAGGATGCTGAACCGCGAGGAGCTCGAGGCGGTGCTCGCCCACGAGCTCTCGCATGTGAAGAACCGGGACGTGCTGACCCTGACGGTGGCGTCATTCATCGCCATGGTGGCGACGATCATCATGCAGAACGCCTGGCTCTTCTCCTTCGCCGACCGGCGGGAGGGGAACCCCTGGATGATCGCCTGGATCGTGGCGATCATCGTCTGGATCGTTTCCACCCTGCTGATCCGCTCCCTCTCCCGTTACCGGGAGTTCGCGGCCGACCGCGGGAGCGCCTATATCACCGGCAACCCGAAGGCGCTCTCCTCCGCCCTCCACAAGATCAGCGGACGCATGGACATGATCCCGCCCGAGAAGAAGCGGGAGGTCGAGGGGGCGAACGCCTTCTTCATCATCCCGGCCCTCTCCGGCGACACCCTGATGGAGCTCTTCTCCACCCACCCGCCCCTGGAGAAGCGGGTGGCCGCCCTTGAGGCGATCGAGGACGAGATGCGGGGTTTCTCCCGGCGGTGAACGCCGCCGGACAATACCCTTTTATTCTTGCCGGACAGAATAGATAGGGTGTCACAGACACACTCGCGCATCGATGGTCTAGTGGCATGACTTTGGCCTTCCAAGCCAATAGCCCGGGTTCAATTCCCGGTCGATGCATCTGGGCTCGTGGTCTAGCTGGTTATGACGTCGCCTTCACACGGCGGAGGTCCTGAGTTCGAATCTCAGCGGGCCCATGAATTATCTTTCTTTTCACGATTTGTCTGATTATTTGTAGTTTTTTTGGAGATCGTAGGCGTTCGTGCGACTGAATCTCAAATAAGAGGGATTCTTGCCGTTTTTTCAGAGGATTTACTGCACCGATCACCACAGACGTCTGAGACGATTATCTATTTTACGCCCATTGTGCGGTATTATCGGAATTATATCACCATTATCACCCCTGATTCCACTGTCATGACAGTTATGTATCTGTCCGTACAGTTTTGGGCATTCCTAACTTTCAGGCGATGCGGGGATGATACAGAGAGAGCAACAAGGCTCGGTGCACCCTCCAGGGAGGACATCTCCCCACGCGGGGGATGGGATCGATCCCGCTTGGCCCATTACCATGTATGGAGAGGGCGAACCTTTCCCTCCCTCACGACGGAGAGCCCACGCTATTGATCAATCCCTCTCCCCTGACAAAGCCAGGGGCTAACAAGCGATGCCAGGGGCCATACACACCTTGAACCGAATTGACCATCACCAGGAGAAAAGGAAGAGAATATAGCCGGGGATCCCGCAGAAATGGGTTATTTACCACTCCACAGAGATGCATAGGCCGCAGGAGAAGACCTTTGAGAAGAATCTGGAGAAGGCCCGGGCGAAGACCGTCCTTCGAAAACTCGGTGCATGCGAGTTCGTCTGTGAACCGAATGCCCGGATCGCAGCCGAAAAGTGGCTGGAGGAACACCCCGGATTCCGGTTCAGCTCCCTCGATATCGCCACAATCTCCCGGAGAATGGAGAAGAGGCGAGGGAGGCCAAAGAACGATGAACCGGTTGTTCTCTCGTACCGGGTTGATGCAGAGATCGAACTCGAGAGGCTGTTGAAGCGGAAAGACAGAAAATCGGGAGATTTGTGGTGGTCGAAGATGGGAGGAGGGTGAAACGGCTGACGAACCTGAGTTAGGAGTTGAGGAAGATGCTGAGGTTGCCTGGGACAGAGTACCAAAAATACTACTCATGAAGGAGGGCCTGCGGAATATCGGCAGAAGACCCTGAAACGATGCAAAAAATTTGGATTGCCTGCCGATCCTGAATATACGATGCAGGAAAAAATAATCGGGGAAATTGAGTCCTTTCTCTGCCTGTCGGGAAAAATTATTCAATCACCCTGAACCACGCGTCCCGCAGTCCCACATTATACTGGGCGATGAACATCGCATCCCCAACTTCGACTGCCCCGTTCCAGTGGACATCGGTACGCTCAAAATCATCGGTATTCTTTTCAGGCGGATCAAGCAGTCCTACGACCTCTTTGAGCACACGCAGGGTATCGGCCTGATTTACCTCACCATCATTATTGGCATCACCAAGAAGAACCCCTGAAGTGACCCTGATGTAACCGGGCTCAGAAAAGGTATCTTCACCCCCG
Source organism: Methanofollis fontis (assembly GCF_004297185.1). NCBI lineage: Archaea > Methanobacteriati > Methanobacteriota > Methanomicrobia > Methanomicrobiales > Methanomicrobiaceae > Methanofollis > Methanofollis fontis. Next base: position 542,367 of record NZ_PGCL01000001.1, on the reverse strand, counting down.
TTAATCGAGAGCGCAACCGAATAGCTGCCGGGTGTCGTGTAGACATGAACCGGGTTTTGTTCGGTCGAGTTTGCGCCATCACCAAAGTTCCAGAACCATGCGGTGACATTGCCGGTGGATGTATCAGTGAACCGCACCGTAAGCGGGGTATGTCCCAGGAGGGGATCAGCAGTAAAGTTTGCCGCTGCAGGGAGGGTTACTCTGGCGGACGTTCCGCTTAGAATTGAGAGAAGGTTGTCCTGCCATACAACACCCCAGTTGCATGACGTATTCGTCTGAACCGAAAACTCAGATGCATCTGCCGGCAGCATAGATGCAGGTATTTCTGCCTTATTTGTGACTCCCAGATCTGCATAGCCATTGTTCTGACCTTCCCAGACATATGCTATCGGTTTGTGCATCACCGCGGTCCCATTGGGGATGATGGTTGTATCAAACCTGAAGTAATACTCTGCTCCGATTACAAGAGCAGATTTGTCAAGTTTCAGGTGATAACCACCGTCTGTCAGAAGAGGCGTTGAAAGAGGTGCATTTGTCATAAACGACGAGTTGATAATTTCAGTTGTCATATTGTGGTCTTTTGCTGATGCAAACCCGACAAATACTGACTCAAAATCAAGGTCATCCAATACCAACGTGATATTTGTCTCCTGAATTCCGGGTGCTGTAAATGTTACCTGACTGCAGTTTCGTGTCAATGTATGGGTGAATGATCTAAACTCTGCAAATGAGGTGTCTGCCCGCGTATCAAACGCACACTGTGGCCCGATTACATATTCCGGCGGGAAATTCCACTCTGCATAGGTTGAGTTCCATGATGCATAATCATCATACTCAACGGAGGTGATATTTGCAACTCCTGCAACATACGTCAGATTTCCGAGGGATACTGTTTCATCCAGATTCTCGGCATGCAGTCTGTATGTCTGGAAGGAAGGATAGGTCCCCGGGACAAATGTATCATTCTCAGTTGATGCGGCAAAGTTACGGTTCAGATCAAACCGTGCCTCTGGTACAGGTGCGGAAATGGTTATCAGATTTACCTTTGTTATGGTGTCCGAACCGCCTGCATTGGATACATTCAGGCTCACATTGAAAGTGCCTTCCATCGTGTAGAGATGCGAGGGGTTCTGAACGGTTGATGTGTTCCCGTCACCGAAGTTCCATACCCATGATGCCGGATTTCCTGTAGACGTGTCAGTGAACTGCACTGCGAGGGGGGCGGAACCGCTTGTGACATTAGCAATAAAAGCGGCAACAGGCGGGGTGGCGGGGGTGTATGATCTGAACACCTGTATCCTGTTATTGTATTCATCCGCCGCATAGACAAGGCCGTCACCATTGACTGCAACACCGAGCAGCCCTGAAAACTGACCATCACCGGAACCTGAGACCCCCCATGTGGTGATGAAAATACCATTGCCGGTAAACTTCCGGATATCAGAGGATGCCGTATAGAGATCAAAGGATGTCACATAGACATTTCCGGCATCGTCCGTTGCGATACAGGAAGGAGAAAGGAGTTGCCCGACTCCCGTGTCATCTGATGCCCATGTAGCAATGAATGTGCCGGAGCTGTCGAATTTCTGAATCCGGCCACCATATCTGTCTGTCACATAAACATTGCCGAAAGGATCTGTCGCGACACCCTGTGGATCCATGAACTCCCCGTCGCCGGTGCCATACGATCCCCATTTCGTGATGAAGGTGCCGTTAGAATCGAACTTCTGGATACGGGCAATGACATACTCTTCAGCATCTGCCACATAGATGAATCCGTCCTCATCCGCTGCGATGCCACGCAGACCACTGAACTGCCCATCACCATAGCCAATCGCCCCTCCCCATTTCGTGATGAAGGTGCCATTGGTATCGAACTTCTGGATACGGTTATTGCCTGAGTCTGCCACATAGACAAAACCTTCACCATCGATAGCGACTCCTTTCGGGAAGGAGAAATTTCCATTCGCTTCGATCACGGGGAGCTCACCAGGTAGAGATGGCGATTCCTCATGTCCCCATGTTGTGATAAAGGTGCCATTGGCATCGAACTTCTGGATGCGGTGATTGTTCGTATCTGCTACATAGACATTGCCGGCAGCATCAACCGCGACACCCTTCGGGTATGAGAACTCGCTGTCACCGGGCGGCTCAGAGCCCCATGTGGCGATGAAGGTGCCGGAACTATCGAACTTCTGGATGCGGTTATTATAGTGATCGGTTACATAGACGTAGCTTTCTGCATCAACCACGATGCCACGCGGCTCTTCAAACTCTCCGTCCCCGGCGCCCCGTAGGCCCCATGAGGTGAGGAATGTGCCGGTGCTGCTAAATTTCTGGATGCGGTTGTTAAGTGAATCAGCCACGTAGACGTTGCTGTCTGCATCCACTGCGATGCCTGTCGGAGAACGGAATTTTCCGATTCCCGTGCCATACGATCCCCATGTGGCAATGAAGGTTCCAGAACTATCGAACTTCAGGATCCTGGAGTTAATTGGGTCTGTCACATAGAGGTTGCCGGCACTGTCTACTGCGACGCTATCTGGTCCCAGCCCGAATTGCCCATCGCCAGAGCCCTGAGAGAATACAAATTTTGTGATGAAAGTGCCGGAACCATCGAACTTCTGGATGCGGTTATTCCAGTAATCAGATACATAGAGGTACCCGGCACTGTCCACGGTGATACCACGCGGATCGGAAAACTCCCCGTCGCCGGAGCCATACGATCCCCATTTCGTGATGAAGGTGCCGGAGCTGTCGAATTTCTGTATCCGATTATTATAGAGGTCTGCCACATAGATGTTGCCGGCAGCATCCATCGCAACGCCATACGGTCCATTCTCGGAATAAGAATCATAGTCGCATCCAAACTCCCCGTTGCCGGAGCCCGGAGAACCCCATTTGGTGCTAAAGGTGCCGTTACGGTCAAATTTCTGGATCCGGAGGTTATTGGCATCTGCCACGCAGACATTACCTGCGGCGTCCACCCCGATGCCCATTGGACCAAGGAGCCGCCCATCGCCATATGATCCCCATTTCATGACGAATTCATAGTTTTCTTCCGGAGGACTCACGGTTATGTATTTATTCTTTGTATCGGTGTCGCTTCCTATTTCATTCGTTGCTGTTAATGAGACAGTGTAAAAGCCCGGTATCGTATAGGTCTTTGTTGGGTTCTGTTCATGTGAGATTGTACCGTCCCCGAAAGTCCATTGCCACTCCGTTGGTTCTCCGGTTGATTCATCGGTGAATGCGACTGTCAGCGGAGCTGTACCAGCGGTTGGCAGAGCAGTGAAGCTGGCGAACGGCATTCCTTCGGGAATGGGTGCGAATACCTGGATGCGGTGATTCCGTGCTTCTGTCACATAGATATTGCCGGCGCTGTCCACCAGGGTATCCCACGGCTCGTTAAACTCCCCTTCGCCTGCACCATACGAACCAAATTCTGTCAGGAAGGTCCCGTTGTTGTCAAATATCTGAATACGATGGTTCAGGGAATCTGCCGCAAAGACATTCCCCCTCAAATCCACCGCAATACCCCTTGGTACGTTGAACTGTCCGTCGCCTGAGCCTGCAGTTCCCCATTTCGCAATGAAAGTGCCGGTGCTGGTGAATTTCTGGATATTGTTATTCCCTGCATCAGACACGAAGACGTTGCCGTCTGCATCCACTGCAATGCCATGTGGGCGGTCAAACTCTCCGTCACCGGTACCACCGGAACCCCATTTGGTGATGAAAGTACCGTTTGAATCAAACTTCTGGATCCGCTGGTTGGCATTATCTGCTACATAGATGGAGCCGTCTGCATCAATGGCGATGCCCTGTGGAAAGTCAAACTGCCCGTCACCGGTGCCATAGGATCCCCATTTGGCGATGAAAGTGCCAGTGCTGTCAAACTTCTGAATGCGGCTATTCCAGGTATCTGTCACATAGACATTGCTGTCGGAATCCACTGCAATGCCATGTGGCATGTTGAACTCCCCATCTTCTGAATATCCGGAAGAGCCCCATTTGGTGATGAATGAACCAGTTCTATTGAACTTCTGGATGCGGTCATTCCCATAATCCACCACATATATGTTACCGGCAGTGTCCATGACGATACCGTCAGGATACGTGAACTCTCCGTCAGATGTGCCTCTGGATCCCCACTCTGAGATGAAACTGAAGTTTGCCGGTGTCGGAACATCAGTGGCGTTTATGTAATTTACCTTTGTGACGGCACTGCTCCCCTGTGCATTCGTTGCATTAAGTGAGACGGTGTAGGTCCCAATAGTCGTGTAAGTTTTCTGTGGGTTCTGGTCGGTTGAATTGGTTCCATCGCCAAACTCCCAGAACCACTCTGTCGGCTCTCTTGTCGAGAGATCAGTAAACTGCACAGTAAGGGGGGCAATTCCTTTTTTGGGTGTCCCGGAGAAGTTGGCAACCGGTGGTGCCGGGTCATCGGTGACCGTTATGTAATTCTCCCGTGTTTTCGTGCTGCTGCCGTCGGCATTTGTTGTGTTGAGGGAGACGGTGTAGGTGCCCGCGGTTGTGTAGGTCTTCTGCGGGTTCTGGTCGGTTGAATTGGTTCCGTCGCCAAACTCCCAGAACCACTGTGAAGGCCCCCCGGTTGAGAGATCGGTAAACTGCACGGTAAGGGGTGCTGTTCCATTTGTGGGTGCCCCGGTGAAGTTGGCGACCGGTGGTACCGGGTCATCAGTGACCGTTATGTAATTCTCCCGTGTTTTCGTGCTGCTGCCATCGGCATTTGTTGCGTTGAGAGAAACGGTGTAGGTGCCCAAAGTTGTGTAGGTCTTCAGCGGGTTCTGCTCGACTGAATTGGTTCCGTCACCAAACTCCCAGAGCCATTCTGTCGGCACTCCGGTTGAGGTGTCATTGAATTGCACGGTCAGCGGGGCCTTTCCGGTGGTGGGTGTCCCGGTGAAGTTGGCGACCGGTGATACGGGGTCATCAGTGACCGTTATGTAATTCTCTCGTGTTTTCGTGCTGCTGCCGTCGGCATTTGTTGCGTTGAGTGAGACGGTGTAGGTGCCCGCGGTTGTGTAGGTCTTCAGCGGGTTCTGGCTGGTTGAATTGGTTCCGTCACCAAACTCCCAGAACCACTCTGTCGGCACTCCGGTTGAGGTGTCAGTGAACTGCACCGAAAGCGGGGCTGTTCCATTGGCAGGAGTTCCCGTGAAGTTGGCAACCGGTGGTGTCGGGGTGTCAGTAACCGATATATAACCCTCTTGTATTTTCGTGCTGCTCCCATCGACATTTGTTGCATTAAGCGAAACAGTGTAGGTCCCCACTGTTGTGTACGTCTTCTGAGGGGTCCGTTCAGTTGACGTTGTTCCGTCACCAAACTCCCAGAGCCACTCTGTCGGCCCTCCCGTCGATAGATCGGTGAACTGAACGGCAAGAGGTTTTCTGCCGGAGGTGGGTGTTCCGATAAAGTCAGAAACAGGGATCACCGGGAAACTGGTGACGTTAATATAGGATTCCCTTGTGGAACTGTTACTTCCACCATCATTGGTTGCATTGAGTGATATGGTGTATAAACCCGGGATCTCATAGGTGATGGTCGGATGCTGAAGTGTTGAGGTGTTCCCATCCCCAAAGTCCCAGAACCATTGTGTAGCATTCCCGGCCGAGGTGTCGTTGAACCGGACGGTCAGCGGAGCAGAACCAACGGTGGGATACCCGGTAAAATTGGTGACGGGTGGTGGCCGGGTTACGATAATTTGACCACTATATACATATATATCACTCAGATTGTCACGACCGACCCATAATGACACAATATACCAGTCCGGTATCATGAAAGTGTAGTTCAGGTTCTGCTCGTCAGTTTTGTACGACCATTCGGGATCATCAAAACGTGCCAGGTTCCACTCCCATGTGTCGGGGGGTGCAAGACCACCGGTGGAGGTGTCAGTGAACTGTACGGTAAGGGGGGCAGTACCCCCGGTGATGTTCATGGTGAAGTTCGCTTTGACCCAGTCAAGGACGGTTATGTAACCATTTTTCGTTGTTGTATTGCTACTGACTTCGTTCTCAACAGTTAGTGACACATCGTAGACGCCGGGTACGGTATAGATGGAGAATGGGTGCTGTTCAAAAGAGGAATTCCCATCCCCAAAGTCCCATGACCATGAAGTGGGCGACCCCCGGGACGTATCGGTAAAGTTCACCCGAAGAGGGAAATTCCCTTCTGTTGGCTCTCCGGTGAAGTTGGCAAATGGAAGCGATGAGAACTTCTGGATGCGGTGATAATCTCTCTGTGCCTCGCCGTCTGCCACAAAGACATATCCGCCACTATCCACTGCAACGCCCTTTGGATACTGAAAACCCCCATCTCCTGAGCCACGGTATCCCCATTTGGTGATGAAGGTGCCGTTAGAATCAAATTTCTGGACACGGTACAGCAAGCCGGAGCCAGTATAATATTGCCCTTCCGCAACGAAGAGGTTGCCCAGATCATCTACCGCAGCACCGCTTGGTGGGTAGGTAAACTGGCCGTTGCCCATGCCTTCCGAACCCCATTTTGTTATAAAGGTGCCATTCGCATCAAACTTCTGAATACGATAATTCTCATCACCGACATACACACTGTCATTCTTTCCTATTGCAATGGCCATGGGAAATCTGAACTGCCCATCGCCTGCACCCTGTGATCCCCATTGTGTAACGAAGGTGCCTGTAGAATCAAACTTCTGGACACGATGATTGACGGTATCTGCCACATAGATATTGCTGGCATTGTCCACCGCAATGCCCCCGGGACTCTCGAACTGGCCTTCACCTGAACCCTGGGTACCCCATCTGGCAATGTAGGTGCCATCTTCATCGAACTTCTGGACGCGGTTATTTGTCTGTTCCACGACATAGACATAACCTTCACCATCCACTGCGACGCCCCTGGGATACGAAAATTGACCGGCGCCGGTGCCCGTGGTACCCCATTTTGTGATAAAATCACCGGTGTTGCTGAATTTTTGTATCCTGTTATTTCCCGGATCTGCTACATAGACATTGCCTTCAATGTCCACCGCAACTCCCTCCGGCCTGATAAACTGCCCGTCGCCAGAGCCATATGAGCCCCATTTTGTGACAAATTCATATGATTCAGCGGCCTGCACCCCGGCTATAATACAGGTGCAGAAGATAAGCACTGTAAGGATTTTTACCATAGATCTCTCTCTCGTCATAATCGATTACCTCTCTGAAACAGTGTTAGAAGACGTATGTTCGGACCGGAGCGAAACGGATGAAGGATATTAAATCTATTTTGTCATTGTATATCAAAATGTATAGTTTAGTATTCCCTCTGGAAAAGGCGACAATCTTATTAATGCGAGTAAAATAGCTAAAAAACAAGGAATGAGACCACAAATGACCATTAAAACGATTCAAGGGGCGTAAGACATCCCTCCTGCATTCCCGGCAACCCATAACGTGTTCAAAAATTTCTCGTCCCACCATCTTTAAAATCTCAAATAGCACCTCTCCATCGAAGCGAAAGTTTTTAGCCCCCTCCAAGATCTCCTCTCTTTCCAGGCCCTTATAGTGCTCCCACCATCCACATGAGTCAGAGAACCTCTCCGAATTGATCAGACCAGAAGATCCTTGTGCTTTGGGCTACAAGCCCCACATGTGCCATCCTCTACTGATTTCATCGAAGGCTCCAGCATCTCGATCGATCATCTCGGGATCGTCACCGGGACCTACGACTACCTCCAGATTGCCCCGGTAATCGACCGTGCAACTCCTAAAAACACGGCCGCATCATCTCACTCACGGAGATGTCGTCAAGGCAATGGTGCTCAACGGTCTCGGGTTCATCGGTGAGAGGCATCCATCTCCCGGTTTCTCATTCCCTATCCAGATGATACGGACATGCATTATTCATAATAATGTATTTCGGGGCTGCCGGAAGCAATCATCCAGCCCTCAAAACCCCTCCCCCTTATCCAGCCGAATAACGACCCCCTCCCCCCGCCTCTGCACACTGATCCTCCCCATGATCTCCTCCCGCAGCCCCGCCAGGAGACGCTCCGATTGCCAATCGCGTTCCCCGGCAGCGTCGCCCCCGGCGGCCGCCACGGCCTTGAGGGCATAATAGGCCGCCCCATAGGCGTGCTGAGGCACATGCGCCGTCGCCACCGCCTGACCGGCGGCACGTGCGGCATAAACGGCCGGGTCATTGCCCTTCGCCTCCCGGGCGGCGGCATGGGCGGCAAGGGAGGAGCCGCGGATCTCGGCCATCCTGAATACCCCTGTCCTGACCCACCGCCGGCACGTCTCGATGGCGCTCCTCGGCCGATCGTCCCCCGGATACGCCCGCTCAAAGTGCGGCAGCACCCGTTCGGCGCAGTCCGCCGCCCAGGCCGCCATCGCCATCTGGTCCTCCCGGCTGTATTTTTTCACACAGGAGTATTATCGAGGTCTGATATGGTTTTCTCGATCCGCCGCATGAACAGGGCATGCCATCCCGGCATCCCGTCAAAAACAGAAGCACTCGAGGCGGGGACCGGCAGCACCCCTGCATGAACGTCAGAAAAGGTGGAGGGGTTAGAGCCCCGCCCTCTCAACGAGAACATCGGCGACCTGCTTTGCACTGGTGAACGGGAAGTCGCCGGGTGTAAGAAGCGCTCCCGCCTCACCTGCGGTCACTTCAACATCTCCGGACCTGCATGTGGTATCCGCACCGGCCGGCATCGCTGCAAGAAGGTCTTCGGGCGTGCGTATCGGGAACGTTGCGTCTGCAAGTGCGCCTTCGATCTGGGAATGGATCTCATCTCTTACGCTCATTTTTCTCACTCCTTTCTGGTTTTTTCGTGCACGGCCGAACGCCCTTTTGAGGGCATCGAACCACACCAGTAGATTGTCCAGTCATTGAAATATACTTAATCGGCACCAGAATATACCAAGTGCATCCAGGTAACTCACATGACCCTGAAGGTCTTTCCAGATACCATTATGCAGGATGCACATGCACCTCCTACTATGAATGAGCATCCCGATTCTGATATTGACGATATCAGGGTCAAACTCGATGAGATCCACAGGGACATCAGGACATTTATTGAAGATTCCAACAGGCAGCACCTGGAGTCCGTTCTGGCCTTTGTCAGGAGCGACTATGCCGACGTCCTGGAAAAGCACCTCATCGCCGATGCAGAGGCCGGACTCTCAAAGAACATGGTCAAAAGATGCGACCGCCTCGATCAGTGCAGGGCCGTTTTCACGGATATGCTGCAAAAAAACGCATCCCTCATCAGGCAGCCCCCGGTGGAGGGCGAATCTATCGACAGCAGGCGCGACGAGATCACAGATCTACGAAAAGCGATGCCATATGATAAATGCGACATCTGCTTCTCCGAAGTCTCGGACCTCTTCGAAAAACAGGTCAGCCTCATGCAGTCCATGAGGATATATGAAACAAAAAAGGACACAAAACAGGTCATCTCAAATATCCCGACAGAGTCTGTTATCGATGACATCCTCGAACCCCTCTGCCACCCCAAACGCCTGGAAATACTCAAAGCAGTCTCCGGCCAGTCCATGAGTTTTTCTCTCCTTTCCAATCTGACAGGCCTTCGCGGGGGCAACCTCCTGTTCCACCTCCAGAAGCTCTCAGATGGCGGGATGATCATTCAGCAACACGAGAGGGGGGACTATATGATCACGGGCAAGGGTTTCAGGGTGATGGAAGGGATCACCGAGATCTACTCCGTCCTTGCACCAGAAGATAATTGATACGGCGGCCCTGTTGGCCGTCAGCCCCGGATAATCGGGCAATCCATTTTTCTGCCATCACAGAGTTTTTGAGAGGACCACAATACAAGCCCCAAAACCCCCTCCCCCCCGCTGGCCCTCCGGAAGACGCCCGGGTCGCTATGCCATCTGATCCGGCCTGCCACTATTCTTCACAAAATATTATAATCCCGGCCCCGATATGCTGTTCTCGATCCGCCGCATGAACAGGGCATGCCACCGCAGCATGAACGGACCGGAATGATGGTGCACGACAGGTTCACCAGGCAGCACCGCCTGCTCGGCACATCCGCAGCCTGGGCCGCGTTCCTCCTCCTGATCGCATACGCCGTTACGCTGGCCCTTGGACTCCTCTCTCTCGGGTCGCCGGAGGAGCCGATCGGCGATCCCTACTTCTCCCTCATGGAGGTGCTCATCATCATGATGGCACCGTCGATGGTCGCCGTCATGGTGGCGGTCCATGCCTACGCCTCCCCCGGCGCCAGGGCATATTCCGGCATGGCGTGTGCATGCATGCTCCTGCTGGCGGGCATCACCTCCGGCGTCCACTTCGTCATCCTCACGGTCAGTCGCCAGATCGGGGCCGCCGGCTTCCCGTGGGCCCCCCTCCTCTTTTCCTTCGAGTGGCCCTCCGTCGCCTATGCCCTGGACATCCTCGCATGGGACGTCTTCTTCGCCCTCTCGATGCTCTTCGCCGCACCGGTCTTCAGGGGAGGGCGGCTGGAGACGGCGGTCCGCTACCTGATGATCGCCGGCGGCGCACTCAGCCTCGCCGGGCTCATCGGCGTGCCGCTTGCCGACATGGGCATCCGGAACATCGGCATCCTGGGCTACGTCGGATTCAGCCTTGCGGTGTTTCCCCTGCTGGGGGTCCTCTTCCGGCGTGCCGGAGAGGGAAAATAGGTCCGTGCCCGGGGGTACCGGCCCCACACGCCGGGAGCAGGGGATCGATCCGGAATGGAAGCCGGGGACATCCGATCCCGCACCGGAAGACCTACGCCGCCGCATCCTCAGGAAAGATCCGCTTCCCGATCTCCGTGTATTCGATAACACCGATGGTTTTCAGGAAATTCACCTCGCTGTCCACCTCCCATCCCTCGGCGAGTCTTCCATCCTTGATGCACCAGATGAAGACCATCCTCATCACCACCCTCCTGCCGGTGGGCGGGAGAGAGACGCCGGAGACATGCCATTCCCCGGAATGGGTCCCGGTCGCCCGGACGCAGACCCAGACCCGGTCCCCCTCGGCGATCATGTCCTCAATGTGTTCGTGCCAGTCAGGGAAACCCTCGAACGCCAGTGAAAAGAGCGTCTTAAAGGGTTCGCGACCTTCCTGCCGATGGGTGTGGTCGATATAATCCGGGGCCACCAGATCGTCGAAGAGGTCCAGGTTCCGCGTATTGTAGGCATCGATAAAACGGCGGACAAGCGCCTTATTCTCCTCAGGTGACATGGAGCATCACCCCCCATGCATCGTGCCGGTATTTACCGATTTTCGTCGCCGGTGCGGGAATCCGGGTGAGGCCATAAAGCGAAGGAGCCCCCTGCGATCCCCCTGGCGCCACCTCAAGAAAGAGACCCGCTCATTTCAGATCTTTCGGATGTCCCGGAGGATCATCCTGGAAATAAACTCCTTGTAGAGATTGTCATCCGTATAGAAGCCGTGCATCTGGCCGTCGATATCGGCGATCATGAACATATTGCGCATGTCGAGAAAGACCTGCAGGAGCATCGGATATGAGGTGTGTGCACCTTTCGGGGAAAACAGACTCTCATCCACCGTCTCGTTCACCATATAGCAGGGGAAGGGGAGCGCGGCTGCCATCTCTGGGCGCGACACAATCACGTACAGGTCCACCTGCTTCTCCACCCGCCGCAGATCGCCCGAAAATCGCTTCAGCAACTCGGCATCATTGCAGAGGATCACAATCTGCGAGCGTGCACGTCTGCACATCAGACGGAACTGGTATTCGATGCCCCCCTCGGTCAGGATCGGCACCTGACCCTGAAGAAAACGGACCGGATGATATATTCTCTCCATTTCATGCAAGCATTCCGAGATTTTTTTGATTCTGGACATCATATCATCCTGAACTGCAAAGAGTGTCCGGTGAATGTCCTCCACTTTATACATCACCGGATTTTTCCCTGCCGCAGTGATGAACTGCTTCTCCTGCAGGTACGAGAGAGTCTCATATACCCGCCCTCTCGGGATCCCGGTCAATTTATGCAGTTCTGTTGCACTTGCCAGACCCAGTCCAAACAAAGCAACATAGATCTTTGCATCGTACTCCCGAAGCCCGCATTCGATCAGCTGCCTGCAGAGAACGTCGTTTACCGGGGTGGGAGGGTCCATATAAAATGTTCATTCCCGGTGCTCATACATGAGGATTTCGAACGACCTCCCGACCGATCCCGGAGGCAGGAAAACACGACATTCATGTCGAACTGCATAATAGAGCGACGTGCACATCTAAACGGATCGATTGGAGACGGCATGGTGCCCGGATGAAGGATGATCCATGCAGTCTGAAGACGGGAATCTCCCGCTCCTCCCTGCAGATTTCACCGACGGTCGAGCTCCTCGAAAAGCGGACATGGATATCTGCATAGATTTATCAATCCCCAAACACACATCCGGGGAATGCCAGACGGCACGGGAAGGAGACAACATGTTATTGATAACAGCCAGATGCAACGTAAAACCAGAATCAGTTGACGACTTTCTCGACCTTGCTCAGAGTATGGTCCAAAAAAGCAGAAACGAGGGGGGAAACATCTCCTATGACCTCTATGCAGATCTGAACGATTCAAACGGCTTCACCTTTGTCGAGGCATGGGCGGACCAGAAGGCGATCGATCTCCACAACGCAAGTGAGCATTTCAAGCACTTCGTAGACAGCACGGGACCGCTCTTTGCAGGACCGCTCGATATCAACCTGTACCGAAAAATGACGTAGGGCCGGATGCATCACCACAACCCCCTCCCCTTCTCCCCTGCAGCAGACGGACCGTGAAGATTGTTGTGCGGCAGACTCTCCAGCACCCCTTTTAATAACGGAGATTCCGCAATATATCGAAAAATTGCCTTTTTGCACATGAAACGCCCATTCCGCCGCCCGGGGAGCAAAAAATATTTTTATACTGATTTCGATATGCCCGACCGACGGCCGTTTTTCGGTCGCCCAGAATGGAGTGATACATCATGGCAAAGAAAATCAAAGGACTGGCGATGAAGCGGATCGGAGAGATCGGCTGGGTTAAAAAAGAGGCACCGGAGTGCGGACCGTGCGACGCACTGGTAAAACCGCTGGCCATGGCGCCATGCACCTCCGACATCCACACCGTCTGGGAGGGTGCGATCGGCGAGCGCACCGACATGATCCTCGGACATGAGGCCGTCGGAGAAGTGGTTGAAGTCGGTCCGATGGTGAAGGACTTCAAACCGGGAGACCGGGTCATCGTCCCTGCGATCACCCCAGACTGGATGAGCGTCGAGGCCCAGGCCGGTTTCGGCATGCACTCCGGCGGAATGCTCGCAGGCTGGAAGTTCTCCAACTTCAAAGACGGCGTATTCGGAGAACTCTTCCATGTCAATGAAGCTGACGGCAACCTCGCACTTCTTCCCGACTCCATCGACGTCGCCGAGGCGACCATGCTCTGCGACATGGTCCCGACCGGTTTCCATGCAGCAGAACTCGCCGACGTGAAGCTGGGCGACACGGTCTGCTGCATCGGCATCGGCCCGGTCGGCCTGATGGCCGTCGCAGGCGCAAACCTCATGGGTGCATCCCATATCCTGGCGGTCGGGAGCAGACCAAACTGCGTCGAGGCGGCAAAGGGCTACGGCGCCACCGACACGATCAACTACAAAGAAGGCGATATCGTCGACCAGGTCATGGAAAAGACCGACGGAAAGGGTGTTGACAAGGTCTGTATCGCAGGCGGGAATGTCGAGACCATGGACCAGGCAATCCGCATGCTCAAGCCCGGAGGAAAGGTCGGCAACGTCAACTACCTGGGCTCAGGCGACTATGTCATCGTGCCGCGTGTCGAGTGGGGATGCGGTATGAGCCACAAGTTCATCCACTGTGGTCTGATGCCCGGAGGCAGATTGCGGATGGAGAAACTCGCAAGCCTGGTCGAAGTCGGCAAACTCGACCTCAAGCCGCTGGTCACCCACACATTCAAGGGATTCGACAAAGTCGAGGAAGCGCTGCTCCTGATGAAGGAGAAACCGGTCGACCTGATCAAACCGGTCGTTGTTGTGTGAAGTCATCCACACAACCCGTTTTTGTGGAAACACACCGGTCCAATTCGGAACGTAACCATCTGGAGACAGATATGAAAGTAGGAATAATTGGCGGCACCGGAAACATCGGTGAAGGCCTTGCACGCCGGATCTGCATCAGCGGCAAACATGACGTCATTATCGGCTCCCGTGATCCCGCAAAAGCGGAAACAGCTGCCGGAGGCGTCACCGAGGCGCTCAGCGAACGCGGTGTCGGTTTTTCGGCCTGTAGCGGAGGAGCAAACGCAGACTGCTGTGATGCAGACATTATCATCCTCTCGCTTCCGTTTGACAAGATCGAATCCACCATTGAGGCAATTGGCAAAGAAAAATTCGAGAACAAAGTTGTTGTCTCCCTGATCAACCCGATGCTCAGGTATCCGGAGGAGAAATGCTTCCTTCACGATTCCCCTGCCGAAACTTCGGCGGCGCTGGCGATTAAAAAGATGCTTCCAGAATCCGCCAAACTGACTACCGGTTTCAACAATGTCGCCGCCGGAAAATGGATGCGGCTTGATGAGGAGCTTGACTACAGCGTCGTGGTCTGCGGAGACGACAAAGATGCCAAGGACACCGTCAGAGAACTCGTGGCCGATGTCTCGAAACTGCAGCCCCTCGACGGCGGACCGCTGAAGATGTCGAACATCGTCGAGAGCATCACACCTCTCGTGATCACCCTTGCAATGAACAACGGTCTCAAGGACGTGGGGGTGTACTTCAGGTAATCCGGCGGTCAGGGAAGTGAAAAGGTCCTGACCCGTATGGACGGTGTGAGGTCCATACGAGAGGAAAATATGGGCGAATGAGTTTCAATCGCCCGATTTTCCTTCGATCCCTCTGTTGAGAAGGAACCGCTGAAAGTGCGATTGGCCTATGGACGCACAACCTCTTGCTGTCGGGATAATCGGCTGTGGGAATGTAGGGCGCATTCTTGCAGAGAAGCAGAATACCTTCCGGATAACCGCCGCATATGATTGTGTCCCCGGATGCGCCCTGGATTTCTCCGCGAGGTTTGGCGCAAAGCCGCTGACCGAGTTTGCAGAACTTCTCGCCGAACCGGTCGAGATCGTGGTGGAGGCCGCATCGGTTTCGGCTGTGCGGGAATACGCGATCGATGTTCTCCGATCGGGCAAAGACCTGATCATCCTCAGTGTCGGGGCACTCGCTGACGAAACATTCCGCATAGAACTGCTTGGCGAAGCCCGGAGACTGAACCGGAAGATCCACGTCCCATCAGGAGCGATTATGGGGCTCGACAATATCAGGATCGGGCAGGTATCCAGTGTCGACACCATCCTGTTGCGGACCACAAAAAATCCGTTGTCTCTGGGCATCGGGGAACCTGAAACAAAATGCGTCTTTTCCGGGACTGCGAGCGAATGTGTTCAGCGGTATCCAAAAAATACGAATGTCGCCGTATCACTCTCTCTCGCCTGCGGGTGCGACGCCAGCGTGGAGGTGTGGAGCGATCCCGGTGAAACAAAAAACATGCATGAGATCATCTTCTCCGGTGAGTTCGGGGAGGCGTATATCAGGATCAGGAACAACCCCTCGTCCGGCAACGGAGCGACAAGTCGTCTTGCAGCGCTGTCCGCGTTAAGTATTCTTGAAAACCTGAAGAACCCGCTGGTGATCGGGGCATAACATCTCCTTTTCACACCTCTCCGATTGAGGCGGCGTTTCACCGCGTGGTCGGCAGAGGAGTGCCTCTTCTCACGGATACCACCGGGGGAGATGATGTCCTCTATCGTTGCCAATGGATACACCCTGATGGGTATCCCCCACCGCATTGGACCATACTTTAATGTCCGCACACCTCACACGGACAATTCGGAGGAGGCAATCCCCACAACAGATACACCCTCAGGCCCTCCGCCACAAACGCATCGCCTGAAATGACCCTCCAGAAAAATGGACCTGATACCATGAAGACCTGTATCATCTACCATTCCCATTCAGGGACCACCCGGAGCGTGGCCGAAGAGGTGAGGGACGCCACCGGCGGAGACCTCATCGAGGTGAGGCTGAAAGAGGGGCATTCTTCGCCCGTTGCATACTTCCTCGGGCTGTTCCGGGCCCTGACACACGGGCACAACCCGATCGAACCGGCGCAGATCGACGTCTCGGCGGCGGACGTCATCGTGATCGGGACCCCGGTCTGGACCCGCCGGGCCACCCCGGCGATCACGGCGGCGGTCGACGCCCTGGAGGGAGGCGAAGGAAAGAGGGCCGTCCTGTTTGCGACCTGCGGCGCGATGGCAGGCGACACCCTCCCGGCCCTTGCCGGAGCACTGACGGCGCGGGGCATGCGGGTCGACGGGGAGCACGTGCTGACGGCAGCAGACCTCCGTGACGGCGAGGCCGTAAAGAGGCTGATCGCAGACGTCATGAAGACAGGGGAGGCCCCATGACGACCGCCGCTGGGGGATGTGCGACAGTCCGGCGGGGGGCGTGAATTACCGGAGAACAGGAGGAGAGATCATGGCGCAACTTGTACTCATCGACACCGCCACCGGCACCCGGATACGCCACCGCGTACGGGGGATGAAGGACGCCCTGAAGCAGCAGGAATGGTACGAATCCAGCCTCGGACGACGGATCAGGATCGAAAAACGATTCAAGAAAAGATAATCTGTGCGTTCAGCCCTCCGGCAACAGCCTGACCGCTAGCACGGCTACACAACTCCCGATCACCACCTCGCCGAACCGGAGGGCGGCGTTGAGCACCGGACCGGTCTCCGGGTTGAGGGTGGAGAAGACCATCACCACCCCCACCGTGACGGCGGCCAGACGCCCGTGGGCCGGCACCGCGATCGCCTGGCAGGCGAGCACCGTTATCCCGATCAGCAGGGCCATGCCGACGGGATTGAAGGGGAGAACGAGGAGATACGCCGCAGCGAACACCGCCCCGATGAGCGAACCCAGCACCCGGAGCAGGGCCGAGGACTCGGTGTCCGCCCGCCTCTCCTGCATCACCACGATCCCGGAGATCATTGCCCAGAGTCCGCCGATCATGGCCGACTGCGGTCCCCCCTCCAGCAATGCAGTGACCAGACCGGCAATCACATAGGAGAGGAGAGCGACCAGGGCATACTGGAGGGCGATCCCCGCGGCACCCCGCACCCCCCCGGAGAAGAGATTCATAGAGAGAATGTGCGGCGCCCCGTATAAAGGAGACAGGGGGCGGCCGAGACGCCGCCATTCACAATTTTTTTCCCATTCCGGGTCGAAAAAATGCCGAGGTGCATACATGAACGCCCCCCCGGACAGGACCATCCCGATCATCGCCTGTATCGCCCTTCTTCTCACGCTCGCCCTCGCTGTCATGGCGATCGCCCCGGTCTCCGTCACAGGCTGCCAGGGCGCCAGAGCATCGGACGACGCTTCGAGCGTCCCCGACCACCTGGAGCAGACCACGCTCCTGCTGACCGCACCCGACGCCGCCGACCGCATTCCCTATCGGGAGCGGGGATTTTCGGATGAGGTCGAGGCCTCGATCGCCTGGTGGATGGCACCGGACTTTTATGACACCACCTCAGAGTACCGGGGATACCTGAGAGGGACGACCGACGAACAGGCCGAATATGCCGAAGAAAAACAGGTGTTCTACACATTCATCACCGAAAACCTTGACGACGCCATCAACGCCTCCAAACTCCATTCCGACCTCCTGCTCTTCCGCGGCATCTCACCGGGGTTGGCGGGCATGGTGATCGACCATGCCGAGTACACCGATGCCGCCTTCGCCTCCACCTCCTATGACATCACCCTCAGTCTGGGGCTGTTCGCATCACCAGACGAGACTGGATATGCGAATGTGCTGATCCTCAAGCGCCATGCCGGCGATCACGCACTCTATATCAACGAAGACGAGCGGGAATACCTCCAGCCCAGGGATTCGGCCTGGTATGTGGCGAGGACGGTGGAGGTGGAAGACCTCACCGTCGAGTCCGACTTCCCCCTCATCGTGAACAACCGCACCTCCGCATCTTTCGAGGGGGTCAGGCTGATCTATATCGTGGAGGAGGACGGATGAACGGGGCTCCCTCCCCGGAGGCACGGAGGAAAAACCGTTTTGTCCTTGAAGAGGGCGATATCAGGATCACCGGCCGGCACCCCCCGGACGAAGAGGAGAAAGGGGCGGCTGAAGCCTTCTTTCTACGGGTGCTCAGGCAGGAAGGCGATACAGAGGGAAAATAATCTCCCTGCGCGGCTGCGGCGGCGAGAAGGCACAAATCACGGGCAAAAGCAGAAATACCGGAGCATAGCACCCATAACCCGCCAAAAAGAGAAGTAGAACCCATTTTAAGGGCGCATAAAGGGCTAATGTCCCATTCACGCCACCAATATGGCATCCGGCCCTTCTACCCCCGATCAATACAGCCGCATTCTTATACTGCCGCCCCACACCTGTACCCTACAGACCTCAGTGCCATCCCATGATATCCGTCCTGTATGTTGACGACGAGCCCTCACTCCTCGAGATCTGCACCCTCTTCCTCGAACGCGGAGGCGACATCTCTGTCGATACGGCCCTATCCGCAGGCGACGCCATCGAGCGGATGGCATCCCACCATTACGACGCCGTCATCTCCGACTACCAGATGCCGGGCATGGACGGGATCGAGTTCCTCCGCACCGTCCGGGAATCAGGCGACGGCATACCCTTCATCATATTCACCGGAAAGGGGCGGGAGGAGGTGGTGATCGAGGCGCTCAACTGCGGTGCCGATTTCTACCTCCAGAAAGGGGGAGACCCGAAGAGCCAGTTCGCCGAGCTGAAGTCAAAAATCCTCCATTCCACGGCGCGAAAACGTGCTGAGGAGGCGCAGAGGGAGAGTGAGGAGCGCCTCAGGACACTGATCGGCGCCATGCCCGACATCGTCTGCTTCAAGGACGGGGAGGGGCGCTGGCTGGAGGCGAATGAGTTCACTCTGGGACTTCTCGGACTTGGAGAGGGAGAGTATCGGGGTAAGACCGATGCCGACCTCGCAGATCTCTCCCCGCTCTACCGCCACGCCCTCCAGAACTGCGAACGGATCGACCACGCGGCCTGGGGGGCCGGAAAACCCGTCAGGAAAGATGAGGCGATACCGCGGCCTGACGGCACCCCGATGATCTTTGACTTCATCAAGGTGCCCACCTATCATCCGGACGGTACCAGAAAGGGGCTGATCGTCATCGGGCGGGACGTGACCGAGCGGAGTCGCGCCGAATGCGCCATCAGGGAGAGCGAAGAGAAGTACCGAACGCTCGTCGAGGAAATCAGGGACGGTTTCTTCATGACCGACCATTCCGGGACGATCACGTTTGCGACGCAGACCCTGGCCAATATCTTCGGGTGCGATGCCCCGGCGGAGATGGCGGGGCAGAGTTTCTCCAGATGGGTCAGCCCCGAACAGCGGAAATGGGCGGTATCCGCCTTCACCAGCGGGATCGAGACGGGGAAGATGTCGGAGACCCCAATCGAGGTGCCGGTGGTGCGGGAGGACGGTACATTGGCATGGACCGAGATCAAGACCTACCCGATCATCAGGAACGGCACTACCGAGGGGGCGAGGGGGATCGTCCGCGATATTACGGCGCGCAAACAGGCCTCCATCGCACTGGCGGAGAGCGAAGAGATATTCCACGCCGTCACGAATGCCGCCATCGACGGGATCATCATGATCGATGACCGGGGGTGCATCACCTTCTGGAACCCGGCGGCCGAACGGATCTTCGGCTACAGCGCCGGGGAGGCGATCGGCAGGAACGTCCATGATCTCATCGCCCCCGGACACCGGCACGCCACCATCAGAGAGGGGTTCAGGCATTTCAGCGCCACCGGTATCGGCCCGGTGATCGGCAGGACGCTCAGACTGGAGGCTGTCCGAAAGAGCGGCGAAGACTTCCCGATCGAACTCTCGGTCTCGGCGGTGCGGATGCGGGACGGATGGCACGCCGTCGGGATCGTCAGGGACGTCAGCGAACGGGTGCAGGGCTGAAGCCCTGAAGAATTAATACACATCAATTTTGAGATATTTGGCCACCACCACCGGCGGGCGCCACAAATACATATCTTTTTATCATAGTGAAAGATCTTCCTGAGCCCGCATTTGCGGGCGAAATGGAGGTTCGAATGATGAAACCGAGTTTGTGGGATATCACGAAAAAATCGACATACAGATCCATCGGAATCATTCTATGCATCCTCCTCTGCGTGTGCATCCCCGGTGCGGGCGCACTGGAACAGGACATGGCCGCAAACAGCAACGAATCGACAGATGAAGACTTTTCCGACCATCACCTGGCGCGGGCGAACGAGTCATTGCCCGACCTCCAGGTCACCGCCATCTCATGGATCCCTGCGGATCCGCTGGGCGGCGATCAGGTGGCATTCTCGGCAACGGTCAGAAACAACGGTCCGGGCTCGATCGTCCCGGATCAGATGCGTGAGCGGTGGTTATTCATGCTGCCGGAGATTGCATTTGTTGTCGACGACACCGAGACGGTGTACGGAGGCGGATACATCATCAACCGGCAAGATCCCCTCGGTCCCGGGGATGAGATGACCATCGGTGCCGCAGAATACTGGAGGGCCACAGCCGGGAGCCACACTGTCGAGGCGATCGTCGATCCCAACAGCACGCTTCCGGAGGCGGATGAGACGAACAATGCCTACAGCACCTCGTTCGATGTCGCATCCAGACCACCTGAAGGCGAATGTAAACTCCTGATCCTGGCGCCGGAAGAATTTACCGGCGCCCTTGCACCCCTGAAGCAGCACAAGGACGACACCGAGATGCCAGCAGAGATCGTCAGTCTTGAAACGGTCTATGCGAACTACGAGGGGGCGGACGAACCCGAACAGATCAAGCGGTGCATCGCCGACTATGAGGAAACCGCAGGAGTCATCTACGTCATGCTCGTCGGGGACGGAGACCGCTTCCCGATGCGCTTCACCATGACGGATCGAAAGGACGAGAACGCATATAACAGGGCATTTTATTCATCAGACCTCTACTATGCCGATCTCTACCGGGAGAATGGCACCTTCGACGACTGGGACGCAAACGACAACGGATATTACGGCGAGTTACGCGGAGAATCGATCCCGGACACCCTGAATGTCGACGATGTGGACATGATCCCGGACGTGATGGTGGGCAGGGTGCCGGCATCGACGGCCCAGGAGGTGGAGACCTATGTGGACAAGGTGATCACCTATGAGAGCGGGGCGTACAACGCAACGTGGACCGAACGGGCCCTGCTGATCCATAGTGGCTGGGTGGACAACGGCTGTGCGGTGCTTGAGGATATTGCATCGGACTATCTCACCGGTTTTGAGATCACCAGGCTCTACCCTGAGGGCAACCCCTGCATGCCGACCCCGACACCCAAT
This sequence comes from Methanofollis fontis, assembly GCF_004297185.1. Taxonomy (NCBI): domain Archaea; kingdom Methanobacteriati; phylum Methanobacteriota; class Methanomicrobia; order Methanomicrobiales; family Methanomicrobiaceae; genus Methanofollis; species Methanofollis fontis. The sequence continues at coordinate 520,930 of NZ_PGCL01000001.1, read as the reverse complement.
GCCACAAATGTCAACGCCGCATTGAACAGAGGGACGCGATTTGTCTCCTATATCGGCCACGGCAACCAGTGGGGATTTACCTGCTACGTCATGTCCGACATGGCAGGGCTCCATAATGACGGAATGACACCGATCATCTTTGCATCCGCCTGCGACACCGGCATCTTCACCACACAGCCACCCTACCACCCCTATACCGACGTTGAGGGAGTCGAACACAACGGATGTGCCAACGGCGAAATCTTCACCGATGTCCCGCCGCAACCGGCACCGCTCCAGACGACCAACAACCCCGACGGCTTCGGGGTGGAGATCACCGTTAAACGCACCGACGGTGCCATCGGGTATATCGGATGCGCCGTGGGTGCACAGCCATATTCGACCGATCTCAATAGATATTTCTTCGAGAGATATCAGTACAGCGCCGGACATCTGACCCTCGGCCAGATGTGGGCGTACATGGTCAGTGAATACTATGAACAGCACGACCTGCCAGAAACCGTAGACCCGGTCAACTGGCATATCGTCGCCGAGGCGCATCAGCCCTGGAAGTTCCACCTTTTCGGCGACCCCTCCCTCAGGGTCGGCGGCGTCTCCTCCTTCCAGCCCGGCGACTTCGCCGGCACCTACGCCATGAACCATGACGGCTGGAAGGGGACGCTGGTGCTTACGCCCTCACCCACAGGGGATTACATCGAGCAGATCCCGAACCTTGAGGGAAACTATACAGGTTCGGACGGCGCCGAGCATGCGGCATACGGCTACGTGCGGGCGGCAGACTATCCGCTGCCACCCGAATGGGGGCCAGATTATAAGATCGAGTTCTACATCGATTTCGCCGACACCCTCGATGAGGAGGACGACCAGCGGTTCGAGGGCTACCTCTTCACGCAGACAGGGGAGGCGATCGCCGGGACGACATGGTGGCACGAAAGGCCGTTCGGATTCTATGCGATCAAATCTGGTTAAGGAGACATACACCCGCGGGGGAAGGCCCCCTCTCCCCGCCACAATGATGAGGAAACCTTGAAACCCCCCACCGACCATTCGGGATCATGAACCGCCGCCACGCAGGCATCGCAGCCCTCATCCTCTTCACCGTCGCCGTGCTGATCGGGGCGCTGGCGATGGCCGGAAGGGCCCTCGTATTTGCGGCTGATTATCTGGCGGGCACCGCCTTTCTCGCCGTCGTCATGATCGCCGCCTGGTGCACGAAGTGTCAGGCGCGAAAGGAGGGGTGCGCCCATGCCCTCCCGGGACTGATCGCCGGATGCCTCCCCGCACGCTGGCAGGGCCCCTATACCCTGCTGGACCATGCAGGCGTGCTGATCCCGGCCCTCATCATCCTGCTCGCCCCCCAGTACTGGCTCCTGCAGAACCCGGCCTATTTTGTGGTGTTCTGGGCCCTGGTCATCACAGCGGCGCTCCTGAACAGACGAACCGTCTGTCCAGACTGCACAAACCGGGAGTGCCCGCTTTCAGGGGCGAAGGAATCAGGGGCGCCAATCGAGACTGCCGCCCGATAAAAAAATGGTGAAAGGTCGGATATATTCGAATTATTCCATCCATTCGGCCGTTTCCGCCCTTTTCCTGGGCGAGAACACCAGATCAAGCACACCGTTGTGGTAGGACATCGCCTCCACATCCAGGGTCACCGGCGGGAGGTCTACCACCCGGCGGTAGCGGCGCTGACCGTCCTCAGCGACGATATGGACCGTGCAACCGTCCTGCCAGACCCGGATCCCCTCCTCCGAGACACCGGGGAGGTCGGCGGTCACGATCAGTTCCTTTCCCGCTTCGGTCACCTCGACCCGCGGCTCAATCTCCTCGGGCACCTCCTCGCCGGTGGCACCATCCTCCGCCTGTGCCGGTCGCCATGTGGGAGGAAGGACATGACAGTGCCCTTCCCTGACGAGCACCCGTATCCCGACTGCAATCGGTTTGTCGTCGTTGTCATTGAGTGCGTCGAGTACCATACCCTTGATGTACTCGGTCAGCTGCTGGAAATCTTCGTCTGGAATGGTCTTTTTCATTGTGCAAACCCCATCTGGAGTGCGTATTTCTGCTACGTCCCCAGGTACAGGGTTTCTGGAACGCGGGTAAAGGCGTTGCGATCCGGGCACGTCCACCGATGGGGAGGGGAGGGAAGAACCGGGAGATATACCCGGTACCAGGACCAGATCAGAAACGTACCCCAAAAAATTGTATGACGATCCTCATTTTTGTACAATTCATGCAAAACGACAACATTCCCAGATCGAATCATTTATGATAGGGTTCCCCGCGCATGATCCTGAAGCCCCGATAGATCTGCTCCAGCAGGATGAGACGCACCATCGTGTGGAGGAAGGTCATCCGCGAGAGGGAGAGGGTGACCCGGGCGCGGTCCAGCACCGCCGGCGAAAGTCCGAGCGGTCCCCCGATCACAAAGGCGATCTCATGTGCACCCTCGATCTCCCAGGAACGCAGACGGGACGCCAGGTCCTCGCTCGACCATGCCTCCCCCCGGAGGTCAAGCGCCACGAGCACGGCATTGTCGGGAACGACCGTACAGATCCGCTCCCCCTCCCGCTCCACAACCTGCGCCTCCTCTGCCGGCGAGGCACGGTTCGGGATCCGCTCCTCCCTCACCTCCACGATATTCAGGTCCGCATAAGGGCGGAGACGCTTCTCGTATTCGGCGATCCCCTCATTGATATATCGGTCCTTCACCTTCCCGACAGCGATCACACTGACCTGCATAGACACCTCCCTCATCCCTCTGCCCGGCATCTATATACGTCCTTCACCGTTGCCGCCTGACCGGGAGGAGAGGGATCCGGCACCCCGCCGGAACAGTCGACGCATGCCTTCCCATTCGCCTGCGGAAAGCCACCAAAAATAGATTTCAAGTATGAAAACGTCAGATACGCGCCCTGGTGCACCAGATCCAGCCCTCGTCGTCGCTCCTGAAAAACCGGTTCTCCCCGCACCGCATCCGCTCCATTCCTGACATCGAGTAATGGGCCATCACCCGCCCGCCGGCGTCCCGGATCACCGAGGCCATGCCGCCCGGCGTATACACCGAGAAGGGGGCGAGACCGCAGGCGTCCCTGATGGAGCCAAAGATCTGGCGCGGCACCGGACGGCGTCGGGGGGAGACCATCTGGCAGGGCGCCAGGTACTCGACGATCAACTGGTTCCTCCCGCTCCCGGAACCAAAGGCGCTGATGATCCCGGCCAGATCATCCCGCCCGAGATAATAACTCACCCCCTCGATGACCAGGAGCGTCGGTTCGGGCCCTGCATAGTGGGCAAGAGAGGAGGAACGGATATCCGCCCGCACGCAGGCGATCCGTCCGGCCAGGTCCGGGGCCACCCGCTCATAGAGAGCGTGCTTCTCCTCCATGCCGACGAGATCCGCCTCTACGACGCCGGCGATCCGGTCGGGATAGCGCTCCAGCATGTCCAGGGCGAGGGGACTCATGCCCGCCGCCGGAACGATCAACCGGCACGGTTCACCCAGCCGCTCCAGTTCGCGGCCGATCAGGCGGGCGATCAGGTACTTCCGGTTCAGGATCACCTCGCCGTACCACGGACAGACGTCGTCGCAGCTCCTCAGCAGGGCGTCGCCCTTCGAGAGATCGAGGGCGTCCAGAAACACCCGGGCCCGCCCTTCCTCATAGAGGGGAGAGGCCCATGCCATCACCAGTGCTGCTGTGGCGTCCAGTTCCATCCCTATAGTTCTCCGATATCCTCGTTCCAGAGCGCCGGATGATCCTCGATAAACCGGGCCATCATCTCATAGCATGCCGGGAGGTCGAGGTCGACCACCTCAACACCGTGATCGACCAGAAATGCCCGGGCGCCGGGAAAGTTCCTCGACTCTCCGACCACCACCCGCGGTATCCCGAACTGCACCACCGCCCCGGCACAGAGATAGCAGGGCATCAGTGTGGAGTAGAGCACCGTCTCCCGGTATCGCCCTACCCTGCCCGCATTCCTGAGGCAGTCGATCTCGGCATGGAGGACGGGATCGTCGTCCTGGACCCGCCGGTTATGCCCCCGCCCGATGATTGCACCGTCCCTGACCAGCACCGCCCCGATCGGGATCCCGCCCTCGGCGCCGCCCGCCTCTGCCTCGGCAAGCGCCGCCTCCATGAACCTATCCACGGCGCACCCCCCGTGCGGCATCGGGGGAGTTATCTCCGGATGCGCCGGCATAACAACCACCGATCAATCCGGTTTCAAAAATTATGTGTTTTTTGAGAGGTGTGATAGTGCCTGACATGGAATCGTGTACCCTATCCTGCCTGAACATCATGGAATAAAAATTCTGTTTTTTGCATGCGCGTCCAATCATAATAGAAAACAATCTAAACTCAGCGGAAGATCGAATAGATGGTGAAGAATATGCGGCGAAACCATGCCATTATTCTCGGTATCCTGCTCATTGTGGGCATGATACCCTGTGCAACCGCAGCAACCGACACGACCGGGCAGATCGGCGGCGATGTCGGCTATTATGCAATCCACTGCAATGTGGACGGCGCGAAGGTCTACTTCGACAACGACTACAAGGGCGATATCTCGGACGGTCGGCTTCTCGTAGAGGTCTATACCACCGGAACCCCGTACTCAACGATCAGTGTCGAGGCGGACGGCTACGAGACCTACACCACCAGGATCGTCGAATACCCGGCGAAGGGGGAGACCGTCGACATCACCGTCGATCTCCAGCAGGCGCCGATCGGCGGGGACATGGGCTCCTATCTGGTGCGCTGCACGGTCGAGGGTGCGAGCGTCTACTTTGACAACGACTTCAAGGGCCAGATCGCAAACGGCGAACTCCTGGTGCCGGTCTACACCACCGGAACCCCGTACTCCACGATAAGCGTCGAGGCAGAGGGTTACGAGACCTACACCGCCCCGATCAGCCAGTACCCGGCGAAGGGCCAGACCGTAGAGATCGACGTCAGCCTCCAGCAGTCACCGATCGGCGGCGATCAGGGCGCCTACCTGGTGCGCTGCAACGTCGAAGGGGCGAGCGTCTATTTCGACAACGACAACAAGGGCGTGATCGCAAACGGTCAACTCCTGGTGCCGGTCTACACCACCGGAACCCCGTACACCTCGATCAGGGTGGAGGCCTCCGGCTACCAGACCTATACCGCCCCGATCAACCAGTACCCGGCAGCGGGCCAGACCGTCGATATCTCGGTCACCATGACGCCGGTGACACCGGCGTCCCCGCTCTCCCCGCTGACGGTCCTCGGCGCCCTCTGCATCGGCGGCGTCCTCCTGATGCTCAGGAGACGATCCTAACCCTTTTTTCCCAGTATCCGTTCCAGAAACGGACGTTTCAAAAGCGAGATCTCGGAATCGAAATAATCGACCCACTCGGCGATGAGCGAGGTCTTCTCACGCTCTTTCCGGAGCGTCTCCTCAAGAAGGGCGATCCTGGCCGAGAGCGCCTCCTCCCGCCCGGTAATCTCGCGGCGGAGGGCCTCGATCTCCAGCGCCTGCCTGGCCACGACGTCCTTGAGGTCACGGGCATCGAAGTACGCCTGCACCGCAGGGGAAGGGGGAGTGTCCTCGTCCGGGACGGCGATCCCCGCTGCCGCCTCTGCCACCGCCCGCTCCGCCTCCAGATCCCGGTTGTTCCGGGCGGCCTCGGCGAGCGTCCGCACGGTCTCGACGGCCTTCGGGTGATAGAGCCTCACCGGCCCGATCGTCCGGCAGCGAAAGAGTTCCGGATGATCGGCAAGATATCCCCGCACCTCCGCCTCGGGGAGGGCTGCGAGATCGGCGATTTCGGCCGGTTTGAGGTAATCCTGTCCCGTGTTCATGGCATTCAGCAGATCACTCTCGGTTGGGCGGGGATAAACCCTCCCATTTCTCATTCCAGCCGCTCTCCCTCGACAAACCAGTCCATAAAATAGCGGAACGAGCGGTTCTTCCGCCTTGCCCGCTCAATATCGAAGACCACCAGGATCTCGTGGAGAAACTCGATGCGGGACACCCCCCGCGGGATCAGGGCATTGAAGTCCTCCTTGGTGATCCGGTCGGTCCGACCGATATGCTCCCTGATACCGAGACGGGCGGCGTCGGCATCGCCAAGACCGGCGATATACCAGCTCTCGATCTCGGTGATCACGATCACGATCCGCTCGGCCTCCATGGCGTGGCCAAAACGGTTGAGGGTTTCCTGCACTCGCCGACGGGCATAGCGCGTCCGGTCGATGTCGCGGACGAATATATAGGCCGTCTGCGACCGCCGGATCGCCCGGACCAGGTTGATCGTCCGCTGCCTCTTCTCGCAGGCATATTTCCAGACCCGCAGTGAGTAGCCCCGCCGGGCACAGAGAGGGGCGATGAGGTGCGAGAAGAAACGCTCGTCGTCCGGACCTTCGAGAAGGACATAGAGGGGCTTATCGGGCACCGGTCCACCTCAGAGCAGGTCCTGCACATAGAGCTCGTCGATGCCCATCGTCTCGAGAAAGACCTCCAGATCCTCCCGCTCGGAGGGGCGGGAGATCACCGAGTTCCCCTCATCGTCCCGCCGCACGAGCAGGATGTCCTCTCTGCCCGCATACTTCACCACCTCGGGGTGATGGGTGGTGACCAGGACCTGGCGGCCCAGGTGGTCGGAGACGTCCTGCATCATCGCCACCAGGCGTGCGATGAGGTGGGGGTGGATGTTTCTCTCCGGTTCCTCGATGATCACCACCGGGCGGTCTTCGAAATAGAGGAGCACCACCATGGCCGTGAGGTTGATCGTGCCGTCGGAGATGAGAAAGGAGGGGATGGTCCCGGGGGCGTAGCGCTCCTGCAGGGTGGTCATCACCACCCGCTCGGTGACGCCCTCCACACTGACCTCCTCGATGTAGGGGAGGAGGTCGCGGATATGCCCCCATGCCCGCCGCCGCCGGTCGGGGTCGGCCAGGATCGCTCGGAGCACCACGGCCAGATTGCTCCCATCACGTTCGAGCGATGCCCGCCCCGAGACCTCGGCCGCCCGTTTTGCCAGCCGAGGATCGATGTCATAGTGGCCGAGATCGCGGAAGAAGTTCCGGACCTGGTAGACGAGCGGGGAGAAGGAGGGATAGATCACCGGGTTCTCGAGCATCGACTCGTCGGGGGCGAGGGGGGCGGCGGCCAGCGGCGTGCAGTCCGGTTCGGGTGCACATGCCGCCGGTTCCACATGGCAGGTGACCACCCCGTCCACCGAACGGAGAAGCCGGATCATTCCGTCGCAGAGGGGGGAAACATCCCCCGGCCCGACAACAGTATAGGTGCAGGAGGCGGCGATCTCCTCCGAGACCACACTGCAGGCTGCGCCCGAACAGCGGAGGGAGAGGGAGTAGGTGCACCGCTCCACCGAGGCCTCGATCACCCGCCCGCCGTTCCGGAAGAAGCGTACCCGCACCGGGGCGCCGTCGGCATCGAGGACGACGGAGACCAGGGTCTCCTCACCGGGAGGCGCCCTGAGATTTCGTATATAGGCTGCCCCGCCCTGGAGGGAGACGGCGTCCGCCAGACCGTCCCGTGCGCAGTCTGAGAGAAAGGAGAACACCTCGACAAAATTTGATTTCCCGGCGGCGTTCGGACCGATGACCACCGAGAACGGGCCGAGACGGACGTCTGCATCCCGGAAACTCTTGAAATTCCGGACAACAATCCCCGCTATCTTCATTGGCACCTCTACAGGGAAATGCGGGGTGAAAGGATAAGAGGGTGTTCCCGGAGGGCGTCAGATTTAAATACGATCATGCCGGCATCGGGCGTATGACCTTTTATGAAGAGGTGCTCGATAAGATTGCGGCCCTGATGACCGCCGCATTCGGGCTGGTTGCCGCACTGGCATGGAACGGCGCCATACAGGCACTGTTCAAAGAGATGTTCGGTGAGGCCGAAAGTCTCCCGGCAATGTTCTCCTATGCCCTGATCGTGACCATCCTTGCCGTCATCGCCACCATCTGGATCGCCAGGGCGGCGGCACGGGCAAAGAGCGAGAAAAAAGAGTGAGGATTGACTTCAGCGCCAGATCCAGCCTATCAGACCGGTGTCGGAGCGCTCTCCTTCGGCAAGAAGCCTGAGGCGCTCCTGCTCCGCCTCCATCACCCCGATCTGCTCCATCAGCACCGCCCGTGTGGCGTCGTCACAGGTGCAGTTCGCCACCAGGCGCTCCATCTCCCGGATCTGTACGCCGCTCTGGTTCACCTCCTCCAGGAGGACGGCGGCACCCTCATCGTCTCCGCCGAAGAAGAAGCGTGCATACCCAGGTCTCGCATGGATCCGCTCCTCGGCGGCGAGGCGGGTCTGGATGGAGGCGTTGTACTGGCGGGCGAACGCCGAGATGTTCCGGCCGATCCCACCGTCCATCTCTCCAAAGGCCAGGAGGGCCTGAACCGCCACCCTGACACTGTTCTGGTTCTGCACCGCGATGCGGGCCGGCCCGCTCAGGTTCCCGGCTTCGGCGTCGAATCGTGCGGAGGATCCGTTGATCTCGTCCCGCAGGTGTTTCTGCAGCCCTGGTGGAGCGGCATCCCCGGCCTGAGTCTGATTACCCCCGACCTGCCCCCCCGGACCGCCGGCACCGCCCGCTCCCTGCCCGTTCCCCTGCGCCGCACACACCGGGGCGGCGAGGAGGAGACAGACGACGATAATTGCACCTGTTCGACACAGCATGCACCCCTGTGTGTGCGATCCTCTATAGAATAGTTCGCATCAGGGGGAGGGAGCGATGCGTCGCCACACGCACCATGCGACCCCGAGCAGGAGGGCGGCGGCCGCCACCACCGCCGCACACCATACGGGATCGTGCCGGAAAAGGTGCAGGAGGGCGCCGGCACCGAGGGCAATCCCAAAACTGCTCACCGCACTCCCGACCAGCACACAGCCCACCGCCCCGCCGATCCCGAACCCCAGGATCCGCCCCAGGATGGTGGCGTTCACCCCGCCCGAACCCTGGAAGGGGATAATGACAAACAGGATCAGCCCGGCATAGGAGAAGCGCTCGAGCCAGGGGCGGGCGTCCAGGTATCCTCTCCCACCCTCCATGAACCGCCCGATCACGCCGCCGATAATCGGGATGCGGAGGGCGAGGTCGAGGTTGAGGGCGATGAACAGCGAACAGCAGAGGTCCATCACCAGGGTGCTGGCGCCGATAAGCCACCAGGGTTCGCCGAGCCCGATGCCGATCGGGATCACCGATTCTTTGCCGGCCGGCGGGAGGAGATAGGCCGTGATCAGACCGAGAAGCACCAGAAACTCCGGATAAGGCCGACTCAGGTAGAGGGCAAGGAAAAACACCAGGGCGATTCCCATCGGAATCACGAGACGGAGCAGGCGGGAAACCGTCGGATCCCTGAATACCGGCAGTTTCCAGAACCCGAGCACCCCGATCATTCCTCTTCATCCATCGTTCCGGCCGGGGATAAAGCATCACCCCGCCGGAGACGGCGGAGGATCAGCAGCACCAGCGCACCGGCAAGCACGCAGAGGAGCAGACCGACCGTCTGGACGATGTCACCGGAAAACTGGCTGAAGAGGGCGCCCGCCCCGAAGGAGTAGAGCGCCGACCCGGTGATCGCTCCCACCGCAACACACAGCACCACGCCCCGCCGCCCCAGGCCGAGCAGGCGTCCGGCCACCGTCCCCCCCACCCCGCCCGAACCCTCGAAGGGGAAGAGCACGAACAGGAAGAGGCCGGCATAGGAGAGGCCTCGGATCCACTCGTGCCGCCGGAACAGGGCATGCCCCCCGCTGCAGAAGCGCTCCAGCCAGGGGCCGAGATAGGGGAGGCGGAGCAGGAGGTCGAAGTTCAGGGCCACGAGCAGGCATCCGGTGATATCGATGTAGGCGAAGGAGGCGGCGGTGATCCACCAGGGATAGCCGAGGGCGGCGGCGAGAGGTATGAGCGTCTCCCGCCCCACCGGTGGGACGATATAGGCGAGCATCAGCCCGATATAAAAGAGGGCGTCGGCAGGGACAAGAAGAAAGACGAGTGCCGCATACAGGGGATAGAGCAGCAGGGGAATGCCCAGACGGGCGAACCGGGAGAGGGGGGGACGGACCGGAACCGCCCCCTCTCCCTCTGCCGCACCCGCATCATCCATACACCGCGAGGTCGCCCCCTGCCTATGAAAGCATATTGATCCGTCACTCCAGCAGGACCAGCCCGATCGAGGTGATCCGGCCGTGGAGGATCCGGCCGTAGACCATGTTCTCACAGGGGATCGGGCTGAAATTCCAGCCCGCCGCCCGTGCCGTGGCGAAGACGTCCATGCCGGCCGCCTCCATCGAGGGGCGCATCACATCGGCATGGCGGCAGAAGCGTTTCATCGAGGGATCGACCGTCCCCCCGCACTCCTCAGGGATGCAGGTCTCGCAATAGATGCAGGGGTACGCCCCGAAGCCGAAGGCCTTATAGAAGCCGTCATAAAAGGCGACCTTCTCCAGGGCATGCACCGTCCCGTTCACCCAGACGATCAGGTCATGGAAGAACGGGTGGAAGTCCTCCGGGACGTCCTCGGGCCTGAGATCGGGGTGCGCAGGGTCACCATCGAAGCGGAGCAGCAGGGCGGTTTCGTAGTTCGCAACCATCCGGCGGGTCTCCTCTGGCGTCGGCGAATAAGGCGGGCAGGAGAGATGTTTTGCATACCCCTTGCACCCGTAGCGGCATTTGAAACGCACCCAGTCAGCAACCACAATCTCTTCCGCCCTGATCGGCGCCGCAACCGCACCCCGGCGCTCCACACAGGCGATCAATCTCTCGATCTCGGCATCCAGGTCCCCAGGCATCCGTCCACCCCGGCAGATGAAACGGCGTGGATCAGAATAAGGGTTTGGATCAGGGGGAGGGGGGGCAGCGCTCGGAGAGGATGCGCCCCACGATCTGGGAAGAACTGGCGAGCAGACCGTCATAACGGCCGATCCTGACGACCTCGGCCCGGAGACCGCGCTCACGCAACGCCTCCCTGAGGTCGCCCTCCCTGAAGTACTGGTTGAAGCCCAGGGTGATCACGTCCGGGTCGATCTCCCTGATGGGGGCGAAGATGTCCACCGGATCGCCCAGACGGGCATGGTCAACCGGCTTGAGGGCCTGCACCATCGCACACCGCTGCTCCTCAGGGATGATCGGGGCGGGCTTGTGGCGGACGTTGGCGTCACGTGCGACGATCACGTGGAGCTCGTCTCCCAGCCGCTTCGACTCCGCCAGATAGAAGAGGTGGCCCGGGTGGAGGATGTCGAAGGTGCCGGTGGCAACGATCCGTCTCATCCGATCACCGCCAGGTCGTGGGGGGTGCCGTCGGCGGTGAAGCAGGCCCAGTCGGACGGGCCGTAGGGTGCGCCGATGATGAGGTGGTAGCGCCCGCCGGTGCGGGGGAAGAAGCGTAGGTCGGCGTCCGAGGGGAGGAGGACGCCGTTCGGGTGGGAGTGGGCGCTGCCGGCGTTGTGGATGCCGAGGGGGAGCATGTCCAGGAGCACATGGGCGCTCTCCTCGGTGCCGACCGTTCCGGGCACCAGGTCGACGCCGGTGATGACGCCGTCCTCCTCGGTGAGGATGGCGGCGAACTCATACGGATGACTCTCCTCCCCGAGCCTGAGGAGGAGGTCGAGGACGTCGGCGGCTATTCCCCTGATCTTCATACGCGGATCCCTGTTGGGTGCCATGCGCAATCAATGATTGGATCACGACCGTCAGAAGGGGCCGTCCTGCACATAACTCCGTCCCAGAAGGAGGGCGACCTCGGCACGGGCGAGTTCCCGCCCCAGGTAGGCGGCATGATCCAGGCGCGAGACGCAGCCGTTTTCGATGAGCGCCGAGACCACGTCGGCGGCGGTGCGCCCCCGGTAGACCCGGCCCTCGTGCTCGGCCAGGATCCAGCCCTCATCGGCCCCTATCCTGATATTTCCCGCCGGGTCGGGCACGAAGCCGTCCGGAGCCGGCGGGACGTCGACCGCCTCGCCGACCGGCAGGGGCTCGCGGCGGCGGCGTTTCTCCTTGAGCACGAAGAGGTCGATCCCCAGGTCCTTGGGGTAGGGGTGGTCGCCGAGGGCGCCCATCATCTCGGTCGCCCGCCGCATCTCCGCCACCGACCCCCGTGTCTTGTCCGAGTGCTCGCTGGTGAACACCACCGCCGCCCCCACCTCGTGCGCACAGGCGGCGAGCAGGGCATTCACCCCGACCGAATCGGCGTCGATGAGTTCGACGACATTTCCCGCCCCGAAGAAGAGGGGGACGCCGCGATCCCCGAAACCGGCAAGCGAGGCCGCAAATCCCGAACCTGCAGGCTGGAGGAGGGGGTCGGCGATCAGGGCCTCGACCCCGACGTCCCGGGCGGCCCGGAGGTTCTCGGCAAGACCCGCCGTGCCCGGCACGACGACGGCCGCAGCACCCGCCGCCGCCACCGCCGCCCCCACCTCGGGGATGTTTCCTTCATGGAGGGAGAGGATGAGGTCCGCCCTGTCGAGCGCCGCACGGATCAGGAGGGGGTCCTGGGTATCGGCGGCCAGCGGGCGGCCTATCCCCTCGAGGACCGCAAAACAGCGTTCGACATCCGCAGGAGAGGCGTCGAAGCCGAAGCCGAGGTCCACGATGTCCGCCCCGCGGGCGAAGAAATCCTCCACCCCCTCCCGCAACGCCGGGTGGCGGTGGGCGTCCATGATCTCGGCGAGCACCTTCATCCTGGACCCCCCACCGATCTTCACCCCGCGGACCACGAAATCGGGCTCAGCCTCCGCCTCCGCCTCAGCGATCCGCCCGTAGGCCGCCTTCCGCCGCTCGGTGGCGATGAGGTCGTCGGCCGGGAGCGTGCGGGAGAGGGCGACCGTCCCCAGGAGGCCGAGCACCATGCCGAGGTCGGCGGCATGCCGCGGCCCCATCACGATCGGCACCCCGCTCTCCTCCTCGACAGATGCAAAACTGGCCGTGGCCATGCCGGGCACGATCACCAGGTCGTAGTCGCCGGAGGCGATGAGCGCTCCCAGGTCGGCGGGGGTGAGGAATGCGGCGATCTCGCCGGTCACGGCGACCTCGGCATCATGGCCCCGGGCGGCCTTTCTGACGATATCGGCGGTCAATGAGCCGGTCGGAAGCAGGATTCGCATGCAGATCCCTTCGCGGCAGAGAGGATAAGTCTTGAGGGGCGGTCGGAACGGGATCCCTGAGCCTGAAGGTATTGAGGCGCAGACCGCCAAACAGACCGGTCCCCATCTCCTGGCTCGAATAACAGATATCCACCCCGCCAGCCCTTGTCCTGCAGGGGATTCCCCTCAGCGAGAGGCCGTTTTCATAGGTCGTTTTCAATAGACGCGGAAAGAGCGGACGCAACTCCGCTGCGGCGGCAAAGTGCGAGAGCATGAAGGTGACCGCATCCGTACCGGCAACCGGGGAGTCGGGACGGCCGATCATCTCGCAGAGCTGCTCGTTCATCCACAGGATCTTTCCTTCGGCATCCTGTAGTGCAATGCCGTCACTGGACTCATTGAATATTGAAAAATGAAGATATGAAGAAGAACCACACTCCTGAATGCTGGTTCCGGCAATGCCCGCCATACAAGGTAATGTCGATGGAATTAATTTAATATTTCGGACATATTAATGTCATTAATTTAACTGGCTGCGGCATCCCCCAGACCCGGGCGTTCAACGATCATACCAGGAGTGAATGGTGATCCTTCAGACCCGCCAGGGCGCACCGCCCCCAATTGGGAAGAATACCAGCCATTAATAGGAGACAGAGCAATACCGATCTGATCTCATGCTGAGGTGCGATCTGCACATCCATACCAGGTATTCCCGCGACGGGGAGAGCAGTGTCGAGGATATTCTCCGGAGGGCCGAACAGGTTGGGCTTGACGCCGTTGCGATCACCGACCACGACAGCGTGGAGGGGGCGCTCCATGCCATGAGATGCGAGCACCGGATCATCGTCATACCCGGCACCGAGATCTCCACAAAACAGGGGCACCTCCTGGCGCTCGGGGTCACCGAGGCGTTCCCGAAGGGGATAGACTTTTTTCTGGCAGTGAAGCGGGCCAGAGAGGCCGGGGCGGTGCTGATCCTCCCCCACCCCTTCCATATGTGGCGGCACGGTGTCGGGCGCAAACTGCGGGCCGGACTCTCGACCGTCGACGCCATCGAGGTCTTCAACAGCCGCTACATCACGGGCACGGCGAACCAGAAGGCCGCCAGGATCGCAAGGCGCCTCGGAAAACCGGCTGTCGGCGGGAGTGATGCCCACCACGCCCGTTTTGTCGGCTACGGCTACACCCTGGTCGATGCGGAGCCCAACGTTGATTCGATCCTGACGGCGATCCGGGAGGGGCGCACCTCTGCCGGCGGCCAGATGACCCCGATCAGCTCGTATACCAGACAGTCCATGAAGAGTTCGTGGAAGAGGGTCCAGGCCAGGATACCCAGATGAGATGTGCGTTCAGGATCGGCTACTGGGGGGAGCAGTTCTTCGGCTCCCAGGTCCAGCCCGACGTCAGGACCGTGGAGGGAGAGGTGGCGGCCGCCTGCCGCCGCCTCGGTCTCTTCGACGACCCAAAAGAGGCGGGTTTCACCTCTGCCGGCCGCACCGACCGCGGGGTGCATGCTGCCGCCCAGGTCGTCGCCTTCACGACCGATCTGCCCGGACGGGCGGTGGCCGCCCTGCCCCACGAACTCCCGAAGGACATCTGGTGCACCGGATGGGCGGCGGTCCACGACCGCTTCAACCCCAGAAAGGAGGCGCTCGCCCGCACCTACCGCTATTATTTCGGTGAACACCCCGGCGACCTTGCGGCGATGAACAGGGCGGCGGCGCTGTTCGTCGGGGAGCACGACTTCACGCTGTTTTCACGAAAAAGCGAACGTTCCCCCATCAGAAGGGTGCTCGCCACTTCGGTCGCAGAAGAGGAGGGGGCCTGCGTCTTCCAGGTGACGGCGGAGAGTTTTCTCTGGAACATGGTGCGCTGCATGGCCGGCGCCCTCGACGCCGTCGGGCGGGGGGAATGCGGGGCGGATGGAATCGCCGACCTCCTCACCGGCAGGGGCGGGAGGCGCCCGGCGGCCGCACCCCCGCACGGTCTGATCCTCACCGATGTCGACTACGGATTCGCCTTCACTCCCGTCCGCCCGTCACGAAAGGCAATGGCGGCACTCGAAAACAGGGGGCGGGAACTCCGCCAGAAAGAGGGGGCGAACCGGGAATTACACCGGTTCTGCCTGGATGTCCCGCGGGAGCAGGCGGTCGATGACGAACTGCGGCACCTGCCCTGAGGTCTGGACGGCCATGTGGAAGTTCGCCTTGCCCTCCGCCATACCGATGTACTTCATGAGCATCCTGAAGTCGGTGTCGAGCAGTTCAATCCCGAAGACCCGGACCGAGGCATGATAGGGTCCGAGCTGCTTTTCCTCACCTACCACGAGTTTCTGCCGGTTTCCGTTGACGTCGAAGATCAGTTCGTCGTCATAGCTGAGGGCCATCATACGAGCGTTGCCGATGGTGACCGCCTCCCCGTCAGGGAACCAGACATTGTAGGTCGTGGTGTACGGGAATGACGAGGCGCCGGGGGCGTCGGTGATCTCGATGTCGAGCGTGAGGAAGGCGGCGGCCGCCAGCAGGACGATCAGCACAACGATGCCAAGGGCGATCTTCAGCCCTCTCCCCCGTTTCGGCGGGGACGAGGGGGGCGAGGCCGGCGGTGGCGGAGACGCCGGCGACGGTGCCGGTGCAGGCTCCGGTTCCTGCACAGGGGGTACGGGCTCTGCCGGAGACGGATCAACGTTCACTTCTTCGTCCATACTCTGATCAGGGGAGAGTGTGATGTTCTGCCTATATATGCATGCTGAATCCGCCCTGAGAGGCGACCAACAGAACCAAGTCGGATCGGGAGCATAGTAACCTAAAAGAGCAGCCCGACAAATGTAATGATCGATAATGAAAAACATTCACCGATGTGGAGTTGATCACTATTTCTGAGATTCCAAAAGAGGAGTACCTGAAGCCCTGCACGGCGGCATGTGCGGGATGCAGCTCGTCCCTCTGCCTCCGCTATGTGCTGAAGGCGGCCGGCCCGGACACCGTGCTGGTCATCCCCGCCTGTTGCACCAGCGTCATACAGGGGATGTATCCGAACACCTCGTTCAATGTCCCGGTCTACAACATCGCCTTTGCGGCGGCGGCGGCCTGCGCCTCCGGGATGAGCCGGGCATTCAGGAGCGAGGGGAAGAAGACGAACGTCATCGTGTATGCCGGAGACGGCGGCACGGTGGATATCGGCATCCAGGCGCTTTCCGGCGCCTTTGAGCGCGGCACGGACTTTCTTTACATCTGCTACGACAACGAGGCCTACGGGAACACCGGGATGCAGCGCTCGGGTTCGACGCCGCTCGGCGCACTGACGACGACGACACCGGCCGGAAAGACCGAATACAAAAAGGACCTCGACCGGATCGTCGCCGCCCACAACCCGCCCTATATGGCGACCGCATCCAGCGCCTATCCCCTGGACCTCTATAAGAAGGTGAAAAAGGCGCTCTCCATCGAGGGGCCGAAGTTCATCCACATCATGGCGCCCTGCCCACCGGGCTGGCGCTATGACTCGGACCGCACCATCGAGATCGGCAAACTCGCCGTCAAGACCGGGATGTGGGTGCTCTGGGAGCGGGAGCACGGCAACCTGACCGTTTCCGGCCCCTCGAAAGGGGCGATGGCCCGCCCGCAGCCCATCGACGAGTATATCAAGGCGCAGGGCCGGTTCAAGGCGGCGACACCGGAGATCATCAACGAACTCCAGCAGACCGTCACGAAAAACCTTGAGCGGATCAGAAAGGAGGCCGAGGGCATATGCTGACGATTGCAACCGGGAACAAGGCCGTGGCAGCGGCCGTAAAGGAGGCGAAACCCTCCGTGGTGGCCGCCTACCCGATCACCCCGCAGACCGAGATCATCGAGCAGATCGCCCAGTATGTCTCATCCGGCGAGGCCGATATGGAGTATATCCCGGTGGAGAGCGAGCACTCGGCGATGGCCGCCTGTATCGGCGCCGCCGTCACGGGCGTGCGGACCTTCACCGCCACGAGCTCCCACGGGCTGCTCTACATGCACGAGATGCTCCACTGGGCGGCGGGCGCCCGCCTGCCCATCGTGATGGCGAACGTGAACCGCGCCCTGGGGCCGGGCTGGAACACCTGGGCCGAGCACACGGACGCCTTCTCCCAGCGCGACACCGGGTGGCTCCAGGTCTTCGTCGGCACCGTGCAGGAGGCCTACGACGCCACCCTGATGGCCTTCAGGATCGCCGAGGACGAGCGGGTGCTGCTGCCGGTGATGGTGAACCTGGACGGCTTCTCGCTCTCGCATATCATGCAGTCGCTCGAGACCGTTGAGGTCGGGGACTTCATCCCGCCAAACCGCCTCCCCCACGCCATCGACATCGAGAACCCGATGGGTTACGGGCCGATGACCGGGCCGGCCGACTACTTCCGGTTCCGCTGGGACATCGAGCGCTCGATGCGGGACTCCAGGACAGTGATCCAGGAGACCGAGGCGGCATTCGCCGAGCAGTTTGGACGGAAATACGGCCCGACCGAGGACTATCGCTGTGAGGATGCCGATGTCGTCGTGGTCTCGATGGGCACCCTCGGCAAGGAGGCCGAGGTGGCCGTGGACCTCCTCAGGGAGGAGGGCGTGAAGGCCGGTTCGATGCGGCTGCGCTGGTTCCGGCCCTTCCCTGACCTCGACCTGAAGGGCAGGGAGGTCGTGGTGATCGACCGCGACTACTCCTTCGGCTACGGCGGTGTTGTGGCGGCCTCGATCCGGGCGAAGACCGGCGTCGAGTGCTACAACGTCATCGCCGGCCTGGGCGGACAGGAGGTCACCTACGACGATATCGCCGGTTTCGTGAGGGAACGGCGGATCGGCGAGGAGCACTGGTTCGGGGTGAACGAATAATGTACGAGATCAGGATTCACTCCCGCGGCGGGCAGGGCGGCGTGACGGCGGCGCGGCTGCTCGCTCTGGCCGCCTTCAGGGACGGCAAGCATGCGACCGCCTGCCCCTTCTACGGGGCGGAGCGGCGCGGGGCGCCGGTCACCTCGTTTGTGCGGATCGACGACGGCCCCATCAAGATCTACTCACAGATCAGGAACCCGGACATGGTGGTGGTCCTCGACGCCAGCGTCATGGAAACGGTGGACGTCGTGCAGGGGCTCAAGGAGGGCGGTGTCGTCGTCATCAACAGCGAGCACCCCCACGAGTTCCCGGGCTACACCTCCTACCATGTGGACCTCACCGGCATCGCCCTGGCCGAGAACCTGGCGATCGCCGGCACGCCGATCGTGAACACCCCCTTCCTGGGGGCGGCGGCCCGCCTCGGCGTGGTCTCGTTCGAGTCGGCGAAACAGGCGATTTCAGAGATGTTCTCGGACAGGAGAAATGTTGCCGTGGCCGAAGCGGCATATCAGGAGATGGTCGTATGAGAGAGAGGCTTGCGCTGAGCAGACCGACAAAGGGTGCGTGCGGCCAGACAGGGTCGTGGCGGGTCTTCCGGCCCGTCGTGGACCATGAAAAGTGCAACCAGTGCGGCATCTGCGCCATCCACTGCCCGGACGGCGTGATCGATGAAGAACTCAACATCGATCTCGACTTCTGCAAGGGCTGCGGCATCTGCGCCAACGTCTGCCCGAAAAAGGCAATCGAGATGGTCAGAGAAGAGAAATAACTTTTTTTGTCTGCTCTGTTGAAATCCTTCCCCCAACGCGCTCAGGGGAATTGCGAGGGTGACTACGGTTTCGATCTTTTGAGATGCCCTAATACCGTCATTCTCCACGGGGCGGGGGTCGACAGACCCCGGGCACCCGTGGCTCCATCACCATCCAATGCCCATCCGATCAGGTTATCAACAGAGCCAGAATTTCCGAATTTGTTATTGAGAAGGCAGGGATGCCATGAGGGCATAGAAAAATTCCGGTTTCCTTAACGTAAAAAGCCCGTACCATGCGTCGAGGGTTGCGGGATTCATGACATCCAGTTTCCTGAATATGCTGCAGGCAAATTCAACCGGTGCAAGCCCGCTTGCCGTGATAAGGTTCCCGTCTGTCACTGTAGGCTCTGTCCGGTACAATTGTTCTCCTTTGTATCCGGGGCAGAACATTTTGAGCGCTTCGGGATCATTGCTGGTGTGGGGCCGGTTGTCAAGCAGCCCGGCATTGGCCAGTCCGAGGGTAGCCCCGCAGATTGCTGCAACAACCATCTCCTGCTCAAGGAGCGTGTCTACCATATTGATAATCGACGCATGGGCGGGATCAAGCCAGGGGTCTGCGCCGGGCAGGAGCAGGAGATCTCCTTTTTTGGCCCTGATATTCTCAATGGTGATACCCGGTGTCAACTTCAGTCCGCCCATCGTCGTTATCGGGTCCAGGGATTTTCCGCACAGGACGACATCGTACTTCAGCGACGGGTCTTTGAGGTACCTCCCGGAATGGAGTTCGCCAAGGGCATGGCCGGTTTCCCAGTCGGAAAGCGTATCAAGGATATAGAGATAGAGTGTCGGCATTTGGCATCACTACGCCATCAACACTTGGGGGGATGGGATATCAATTTTATTTCCCGAAATTACCGGAAATTTAAAAAAAGTGCTTGTTGAAATCCGAAAACATTTCCTCAAAACGTCAACCTCGGTTGATACCGAACAACAGGTTATTACCGGATTCGTTGCCTCGAAAAGCCAGGTTCGTGATACCCAGCATGCAAAGAAACTACTCAGGCAATGCCACAATCTCCGGAAATCCGATTGTTATGTCATGGATCGGGGATACGACTCTGAAGCCATTCACCGGCTGATCCGGGAAGTCCTTCATGTCAATTCGGTTATCCCTCTCCGATCCTGGAATGCTGACTTCGTTGGTGGGACGTACCGACAGGAAATGGCCACTCGGTTCAATGACATCATCTACCCTCGACGACAAAAACGTTGAAAACAAATTATCTGTCTTGAAAAGAAAATTCTCCGGGGATCTCAAAGCAAGAAAATTTCTCATCCAGACAAAAGATATCGCCGGAAAAATAATTGTCTGTAACCTCCACAGATCCTTACAATTTCTCATCGTGGAGGTTTTCTACAGTGCATTTTTGTCTGGATCCGCCCCGCCCCAATCGCATATATCAGAGCGGTGCAAAAACTGGGAGTGATGATGACGGAAAAACAGGTCGGGCTCGTCCACTGCCGCCGGTACGACCCTGAAGAGGTCGATCGCGCGGTGGAGCGGGCGATCGGGCTCGTCGGCGGGATCGGCGCCTTCGTCCGGTCAGGCCAGCGGGTGCTCCTCAAGCCGAACCTGCTGATGGGCGCCGAACCCGCAAAAGCAGTCACAACCCACCCGGCGGTGCTGGGCGCCGTCGCCCGCCTCATCGTCCGCCACGGCTGCACCGTCGTGATCGCCGATTCGCCGGGCGCCGGGACGCGCTATACGGAGAAAAATCTCCGGCGGTCCTATGAAAAATCCGGGTTTGCAGCGCTCGCGGCTATCCCCGGCGTCACCCTCTCGACCGACACCGCCTCGAGCACCGTCTCCTACCCCGAGGGGGCGGTGATGAAACGCTTTGCCATCATCGACGAGGCGCTTGCAGCCGACGCCATCGTCACCGTCTCAAAGGCGAAGACCCACCTATTCACCGGATACTCGGGTGCGGTCAAGAACCTCTTCGGCGTCGTGCCCGGACTGGAGAAACCGGTCTTCCATGCCCGTTTCAGGCGCCCCGATCAGTTCTCGGAGATGCTCCTCGACCTCAACGCTGCGGTCGTCCCGGTGCTCCACATCATGGACGCCGTCGTCGGCATGGAGGGCGACGGCCCAATGTCCGGGAGCCCGCGCCCGATCGGCGCCATCCTGGCCGGTGCAGATCCGACGGCGGTGGATGTCGCCACCTCCCGTCTGATGGGGATGGACCCGAAATCGGTGCCGACGATCGCCGCCGCCATGGAACGCGGCGTCATCGCCCCCGAATGCTCCAACCTCGAGATGCTCGGCGACGACCCCGGTGCAGTGCGGGTACCCGACTTCAGAAGGCCCTCCACACATCCCGGCGGCCCGGCCGTCCCCTGGCCAAACCGGCAGATTCTCCGCTTCCTGCAGCGAAGGGGGACCGACCTGCGCCCGCTTCCCGTCCCAGATCCGGAGCGGTGCAGCGGATGCGGGCGCTGTGTGCTCACCTGCCCGGCCGGTGCCATGCGGATCGAGGAGGGGCGGGCGGTGATCGACGCCGCCTCCTGCATCCGATGCTACTGCTGCCATGAGATGTGCACCGATGGTGCGATCGACCTGGTGCAGGGGATAGGTGGGCGGATCGCCGCCCGTCTGCTGCGGTGATGGGGGGCGCAATCCTTTTATAGAGGGCGGGACCGTCTCTCTTCGGGGGACGAGAGAATGGATACCTTTGAGTCGAAAGTGCACGCCATGAAGGAAATGCCGCCTGCCGAACAGAAGGCAATGGTCGACCGCCTGAAATCGATGTGCACCTGCGCCAGCTGCCCGTCGTACACCAGCTGTGCAAAAAACGGAAACGAACTAATCTTCTGCGCAACCGGAAAGAGTTTCATGTGCATCCCGACGGAAAAAGGCTGCATCTGTCCGACCTGCCCGGTGGCGGCGGAGATGGGACTGAAATATTCATTTTTCTGCACACGCGGCGCAGAAAAGGCACAGCGTTATGAGCATGCCCTCTGGGGCACGAAGATGGTGTAGACCATCTTCGGCAGTTTTTGAGAGGGCCAGAGCCTGAAACATCCGGAAAAGAGATTATTTCTCTTCCCTGGCCATCTCGATCGCCTTCTTCGGGCAGACGTTGGCGCAGATGCCGCAGCCCTCTTTACGGACCGAAAGACCTCATCGTCGCCATAGCGGTTGCAGTGCACGAGGGCGACCTGTTTCATGGGAGAGGGTGGTGCCTCCTCCTATGTGCGTTTTGCGATGATCCGGGATTGTTCGATGCCTCTGACCGGGAGGGGGGCACGAATTTCCCCACATACCCATACCCGCCCCTATCGCATCGACCGGGGGAGCGGGGGGTGACAAAACCCATCCGGTTTTTTGCGGGAAAAAGCGATTAGCACCCGGAACGGGAGGGGATCCCTCCCCATCACACAAAAGAGAATTATTCCGTGATCATCGTCCCGACGCCGGCATCGGTGAAGAGTTCGAGGAGGATGGTGTGGGCCTTGTTGCCGTTGACGATATGGGCATGGGGCACACCGCCCCGCACCGCCCGGACGCACGACCCGATCTTCGGGATCATCCCCTCGGAGATGGTGCCGTCGGCCATCAGGTCCTCGGTCTCGGCGACATGGAGGCGGCGGAAG
Source organism: Methanofollis fontis (assembly GCF_004297185.1). NCBI lineage: Archaea > Methanobacteriati > Methanobacteriota > Methanomicrobia > Methanomicrobiales > Methanomicrobiaceae > Methanofollis > Methanofollis fontis. The sequence continues at coordinate 498,595 of NZ_PGCL01000001.1, read as the reverse complement.
ACCTGGGTCCGCTCCTTATCCATCACGCCGTCGACATCGGTGAGGTTCACGAGTTTGAAGGCCCCCAGGGCGACGGCGATCTCACCGGCCGCCGTGTCCGCATTGATATTGAGGCTCCGCCCCGCCCGGTCGATGGCGATCGGGGCCACGACGCCGATATACCCGTTTTTCAGCAGGGTTTCCAGGATCTCGGGGTTGATCCGCTCGATCTCGCCGACATACCCGAGGTCGACCTCATGCTCCTCCTCGCCGATGAGCACCCGCTGCATCCCGATCTTCTTCGCCATGATCAGGTTGCCGTCATTGCCCGAGAGCCCGACGCCCAGGGCGCCGCACCGGGCGACGCGGGAGACGATGCCGTCGTTGATCTTGCCGACCAGCACCATCTGGGCGATCTCCAGGGTCTCGTCGTCGGTGATCCGCAGGCCCCCGACAAACCGCGGCTCCTTGCCGAGCGCCTTCATCTTCTCGGTGATCTCCGGACCGCCGCCATGCACCAGCACCACCTGCATCCCCACATAATGGAGGAGTATGGCGTCCTTGATCGCATTCTCCAGCACCTCCTCATCGACCATGGCATGGCCGCCGAGTTTGATGACGATGGTCCGCCCGTGGAACTGCTGGATATAGGGCAGGGCCTCCATCAGCACTTCTTCGCGCCTCATGTTGTGTACTTCCCGTTGATCTCAACATATTTCTCGGTGAGGTCGCATCCCCATGCGGTGGCCTCGCCCTCGCCGTCGCCGACCGAGAGGGCGAAGACCACCCGCCGCCCCTGCATCGCCGCCTTCGCCCGCACGAGGTCGGAGACGATCTCGCCGTTCCGGACGAGGGGGGTCTCGGCCTCGCCCTCCCCGATGGAGAGGTCCACCGCATCCGGGTCGAAGGGGGTGCCGGCACGCCCGGCCGCGGCGATCACCCGCCCCCAGTTCGGGTCCTCGCCATAGACCGCCGTCTTGACGAGCGGGGAACCCACGACCGTGCGGGCGATCATCTCGGCCGCCGCCTCGTCCCCGGCCCCGGAGACCCGCACCTCGATGAGCTTGGTGGCGCCCTCGCCGTCGGCGGCGATCTGCATCCCGAGAGAGATGCAGCACTGCTCCAGGGCGGCGTCGAAGGCCGCACGCGGCACCCGCCCCGCAGCACCCGTGGCCGTGCAGAAGGCGCAGTCGTTCGTGCTCTCGTCGCCGTCCACGACCACCCGGTTGAAACTCCGCCTCACGGCCGTGCGCAGGGAGTCCGATAGGTCCTCGGCCCCGATCTCGGCATCGGTATAGATGAAGGCGAGCATCGTGCCCATGTTCGGGGCGATCATCCCGCTCCCCTTGCAGATGCCGCCGACCGTGAAACCGTCCGCCTCCACCAGGGCGTGCTTCTCGACGAGATCGGTGGTCATGATCGCCCGGGCGGCGGCGGTCTCGGCCGCGGCCGAACAGGAGAGTGTCGGCGCCACCGCCGCACACTGCCGCCTGATCAGCGGCAGGTCCAGGTAACGCCCGATCACGCCGGTGCTCGCCACCCCGACCCGGCCGGCATCGACACCGAGCGCCTCGCCGGCGATGGCGGTCATCTCCACGGCGTCTTCAACGCCCCGCTGCCCGGTATAGGCGTTCGCACACCCCGAGTTCACCACGATCGCCTCCAGGCGGCCCGCCCGGATCTGCCGGCGCATCACCTGCACCGGGGCGGCGGCCATCAGGTTCGAGGTGAAGGTGGCGGCCGCCGTGCCCTCGGCCCGGATCAGGGCGAGACCATATTTGCCCTCCTTTATTCCCGCCGCCTCCACGCCGGGGACGGCGCAGAGACTCTTCATTCCTCTTCTCCCTCCGAGAAGGAGGTGCCGAGCCCCTGCACGATATCGCGACGTGCAAGGATCCCGACCAGCCGCCCCTTCTCCACGACCGGCAGGCGTGCGATCCCCTCCCTCAGCATCAGGGCCGCCGCACGCTCGATCTCCTCGTCCGGTCCGATGGTGATCACCGGCATCGACATCACCTTCCGCACCGTCACCTTCCCCACATCAGAAAGGGCCTCACGGGTCTTCTCCCAGTTGATCGCCTCCCGGATCGGGACCTCGATGAACTCGAGGGGTGATGGAAGCCAGAGGTCGTTCGAGATCCCGCCGGTCTTCAGCAGGGAGAGGATATCGGCCTCGGTGACCATACCGACCACCTGGTTCTCGTCGATCACGGGGAGCCCGCTCACATTGTGTCGGCGCAGCAGCGACGCCGCCCGGCGGACCGAATCGTCGGGGGAGACGGTCACCGGGTCCACGGTCATGATATCACGTACTTTCATTCTCTTCATCTCCGTTCAGGGTAGGCACGGGGGCACGGTCAGCCCCGCATTTTCGGCATAGCCGCACATAATATTCATATTCTGGATCGCCTGCCCGGCAGCGCCCTTGACCAGGTTATCGATCGCCGAAACGGCGACGACCCGGCTTCCCTCGCTCTCGACGGCGATATCACAGAAATTGCTCCCCCGCACCGCCGACAGCATCGGCCGCTGGAGGCGCACGAAATACTCGCCCCGGTAGAACTCGCGGTAGAGGGCCTCCACCTCCTCCTGCCCCATCGGTTCGTCCAGGAGGATGTGGGCGGTCGTCAGGATCCCGCGGTTCACCGGCACCAGGTGCGGGGTGAAATAACACGCCGCCGTCGAACCGAGTCTGGCGAGCTCCTGCTTCATCTCGGCAAGGTGGCGGTGGCTCGTCCACTTGTAGGGGTTGATGCCGTCGGCCACGTTCGGGTAATGGGTCGTCGCCGAGGGGTTGTCGCCCGCCCCGGAAACCCCAGTCTTGGAGTCGTAGATCACGTGCGCCGCATGCGGCGCCAGGGGTGCCGCCGCCAGCGTGGCGCCGGTTGGGAAACATCCGGGGTTCGAGACGAACCTGGCGTTTTTCACACCCTCCCGCGAGATCTCCGGGAGACCATACGGCGCCTCGAACCAGTCGGTATGGCTGACACCGTAGATTCTCTCATACACATCCCGCGGCAGCCGGTAGTCCGCGGAGAGGTCCACGACCCGGATCCCCCGCTCCAGGAGGGGGGAGACATAGTTCATGGCGGCGGTGTGGGGCACCGCAAGGAAGGCGAAGTCCGCCTCGATATCCCCGGCCGCCGGGTTCGTAAAGACACAATCGGTATACCCGCGCAGGTGCGGGTGCTGATCGGTCACCGGGCGCCCCTCCAGCGCACGCGAGGTGGCGACCGTCACTTCCGCCTCCGGATGGGTCATGAGGAGACGGATCAGTTCACCGCCGGCATAGCCGGAGGCCCCGACGATAGCGACATCCATACAGGAGTTATACGGGAGAAGAGTCTTAACCCTTTTTAAGATGGAGGCGGATGAATGCGGGGCTCGAACAGGGGGGACAGCGGGATCAAACCGGTTTTTGCCGGGCTGTCGCCTCAAAAAGCCGTGACGCACTGGCCTCGATCAGGTGGCGGTTCTCGAGCCCGGCGAGCAGGTCGGCCGGGAGCGCACCTGCCCCAAATTTCGCCCCGACGAACGCCCCGCAGATAAAGGCGATGGTGTCGGTGTTTCCGCCGATATTTGCCGCAATATACAGCAGGTTCTCGGGATCGGTATACCGCCCCATCAGGAAGAATGCGAGCGGGACGGTCTGGAAGACCGAGACATCGTTCCCGATGGCAGGCAACGCCCCCTCCAGGCTGATCCCCTCCCTCTGAAGGTCCATCGCCCGACCGATCCGCTCCCCGAGTGCGGGTTCTTCGGCCATGGCACACTGGAAGGCTCGTTCGAAGGGATCCGAGGCCCCGTGCAGGGCGGCGGCGATGGTGGTGGCGACCGTCACCGCGGCGGCGTGGGCGGCCGGGCTGGTATGCGTCACCGAGCAGGCCTTGACCAGTCGGCCGGAGCGCTCCACGGGATCGGCGTAATACAGGGCGAAGGGGACGGCGAGCGGGATGCAGCCTGCGGTATCGGAGTTGACCCCGCCCCGGTCGGTCTGTCCGGTGACCAGGTGCTCGCAGGCGGCCATCACCGATCCGTCCGGGAAGCGGAGGGCGCCCTCCATGCAGAGGCGGGAGAGGTCCCGGCCATAGCGTTCATCCGAGTACTCGCCGGAACCCAGGAGGTCGGCGACGAGCAGCATGATCTGAGTGTCGTCGGTGTATTGACCCGGCTCAAGGGCGGCGTTGGGGTGCCATTTCCAGGCCTTGCGGTAGCCGCCGTATATATTGGACAGGTTCATTCCCGAACTCTCCCCCGGCATACCGAGGGCGTCGCCGATCGCCGCTCCGAGCATGCAGCCCACAAACCTGTCCAGCATCATGCGCGTACTGGTCATGCGGAGGTGATAAGCCCTTCGCAGGGACGTTCCCCCGAATCACCGGAGACGGCGGTCAGGGCCGGGAGAGGGCGCGGCTGAACCGCTCCCTGATCGCCGCCGGGCTGAGCGGGATGTTCGGGACGGCGGTGTTCCCGGGTCTGATCACCACGTGGACGAAGTTCGGGCCGCCGCCCTCCGCCTCGCGGAGTGCTGCCCGAATCCCGGCGGCGTCGGCGGCCTTCCAGGTCCGTCCGATCCCGGAAGCCCGTGCGATCAGTTCGAGGTCGGCGCCCCGGGCCGCACAGGTGGGCTGGTTGCCGGTGGAGCCAAAGGCGCCGTTGTCCAGGCAGACCACCGTCAGGTTCGCCGGGGCGGCGGCGGCGATCACCGGCAGCACGGACGACCCCAGGAGGCTGCCGTCGCCGTCAAGCACGACCACCCGGCGATCGGTGGAGAGGGCGAGGCCGAGGCCGATCGGGGAGGCCTGGGTGTAGGAGCCGAGCATATAGAAGTTCAGGTCGCGGTCGGCGATCGCATGGAGTTCCTTGCTCGGAACCCCGATATTGGAGACGACGGCGGCGTCCCCGAGCAGGGGTGAGATCGCCTCTATGGCACCGTACCTGGTCAGGGAGGGTTCCGGGATCTCGCGTTTCAGGCAGAGGGAGGAGGTGCGGGGGCGGGGCGGGATAGAACGGCAGCCCGCCGTGCAGCCCTCCCCCTCCCAGAGCCTCGGCGAGATCAGGGCGACATGCGGGCGGTTGTTCTCGAAGGCGTCGTCGATTGCCTCCCCGATCCCCCCGATCCCGGCGGCGTCCTCGATGACGGTATAGCGGATCCCGAGGGCGTCGAGAACGGCCGGGAGACGGCTATTGAACGGGACCTGCGCCGGTATCCGCTCCTGGTAGACCCCCCGCCAGCTCGCCAGCACCGGCAGGGGGAGGTCGAAGGTGGCGCTCAGGGACATGACGGCGTTGAGCATGTTCCCGAGCCCGGAACTCTGGATGACGACGACCGGGTGCCGCCCGGCGAGCACCGCCCCGGCGGCGATCCCGACGCCGTCCTCCTCCCGGTTGAGCCCGACGGTCTGTATCCGTTCGGGGAGGAGGAAGCAGAGGTCACCGGCGCGGTCGCAGGGGAGGGTGAGGGCGAGGTCGATCCCGTGCGCCTTCAGGAGATCGCAGACGGCCTCCTCATGCATGCTCGTTCACCCAGCCGAGCACGTCTCGTGCGCATGCGGCAGCTCCGTCCGGGGAGCGGAGGCGGAAGGAGGGCTCGACCACTCTGAGGTCGAGGCTCTCCTCCGCCCGCCGGTAGCCCCCGCCGGTGATGTTGAGGAGGGTGCAGTCGCCGGGACTGATGGCCCCGCTCTCGACCGCCTCCAGCAGGGCGGCGACCGCCACCGCCGCTGCCGGGTCCAGGTCGATCCCCTCGGCCCCGGTGAAATGGCGACCCGCCTCCTCTGCCGCCCGGTTCTCCACGCCATACATCCGCCCGTCGGTGGCGGTGAGGGCGTCGTAGACCCCGCCGCCGATCGCATAGGGCGGGTTGCGGTTGGTGAGCACGTCGGCGGAGACGGCGGCGATCGAGCGCCGGGCGTCGGGCATGTCGATCTCCGGGACGATCTCCCGCCGTCCCGCCTGCCAGGCCCGCACCATCGGGATGAAGGGGATGTTCTGGGCGAGATGGAGACGGGGGAGGGCGCTCCCGAACCGCCCGTCGCCGATGAGACGCATCGCCGCCTCCCATGCGGCAATCCCTCCCGTGCCGCTCCCGACCGCCTGCACATAATGCTCAGGAACCCGCCCGATGCTCACGGCGGCGTCGAGCATCACCGTGCCCATGCCGTCGCGGCGGGCGACGTTCCGCGCCCCGCCCTCGGGGACGAGGCCAGGCGTGTTGCAGAGGGTGTCGGCGGCGGCGATCGCATCCGAGTAGTCGCCGTCAACGGTGATCAGGCAGGCCCGGTCGGTGGGTTCGGCCGTCCAGATCCGATCCCGCCCTCCGGTGGGCACCACCACCACCACCGGGATGCCGGTGACGGCGGCGGTCTGGCAGAAGGCCCGCCCGGTGTTCCCGGCCGAGGCCACGACCAGGGTGCCGCTGCCGGTCTCCCGCATCCGCACCACCGTCGGGAGGGCCTCGAGTTCCTTAAATGAGCAGGTGGTGATCCGGGCCCCGTGTTCCGGCCAGTAGCCGGAAAAACCGATCCAGAGATTCTCAAGCCCGATCTCACGGGCAAAGGCAGTGCTCCGGTAGGTCACCGGTCCAGCCTCAGCCGGGAGGGTCCCCTCCACCGGAAGCCAGTCGGCGAAGCGGAAGATGCCGGGTTCGTCCCGGAGATCCAGGCGTTTTTTCCGGTAGTCCGCCCGGACCAGGGCACGGCACCCGGAGGGGCAGGCGAGGGTGTAATGGTCCTCCAGGACCGCCCCGCACCCCGGACAGATGAGCTGGTATGGTCGCATTCTGTTTTTCTCCTCAAAATTGATATTTCCCGTTTAATAGTCCGTTTTTCAGGCGATAACAGAGGTCTTCTGCCCTTTTTCGGTCGGACTGGCGGATGGTGATCGGCACCCTTCGTTCCCCGACCTCCAGGGCGCCAAGGTCGGCAGTGACCGCTCCGCCGGTGCACGCCACCGCACATGCGCCACAGGAGGCGCAGAGGCAGGGGTCGACCCCCTCCCCGGTCAGGAACGCACCCGTGGGGCAGATCGCGCCGGCCGCACAGGCCTCGCAATAGGCGCAGGCGGCGGGGTCGTAGGTGACCGTCCGGTCCGTCCCGCCCCAGACCTGCCCGTAGTCTGCCGCCGCAAAGGGGGTGCGGTCGGCGATATCGACGACCGGGAGGGGGATGTCGGCGTCCAGCACCGAGAGGACGGCGATGGAGGCGTCGTCCAGCACCGGTATGGCGGCGGCAACCGAGGTGATGCACTCCGGTCCAGCGGCGGTCACGAACCCGCCGCAGGTGCAGGGGTCCATCCCCCGTATATCGGCAAAGACGGCGATGTTCGGGCGCTCCGTCGTGCTCCTGGTCCCCTCGCCCATCACATATCCCGGGGCGCCGTTGGCGAGCACACCGCTCCCGGGACGGATGGTGCGGAGGGCGGGGTCGTTCTGGAGCGGGTTTATCTCCCCGCAGCCGCTGACCGAGGCCTCTCGGAGCGGGCCCGAGAGCCCGGTGGCCGAGAAGATCGTCCGCACAGAACCCTCGGACCGGTTCACGAAGGCCGTATAGTTCCTGAAGGCGCTCCGCGTCGTCACCAGACGGGCCGAAGTCAGGTCGTCGATGGTGATCCGGGCCTCAAAGTCCCCGGCGTCGGTGCTGGCCTCCACCCGGATCTCCCGCCCGGCGGCGAGATCGGCAATGAGGTGCCCGCCGCCGTAGCGGCGATCGGCGTGGGCGGTGCCGTAGACCACCGCATCCACCAGCCCCAGGCGCTCGTTCGGGCAGGGGCCGGGATGGGCCGGGACGCCATTGAGGCGCAACGCCGTCGCCCGCCCGAAGGCCCCGGCATCGGCCACCGGCACCGAGAGCACGGCCATCGTCCCGGACATCACCCCCACCGTTGCGCAGGTGACGATGTCCACCTCATCAGCAGCGGGACGCTCCCCGGCCCGCACCAGGGCCTTGAACTCCGGGGCGGCCATCACCACGGCCTCACCCCGCTCCAGCCGCCTTCTTATCTCCTCGATATCCTTCATAGCCTGATGTCCTCCACCCGTACCTGCGCCTCCTCGCCCCGCCCGATGACCAGGTTCACCACGCCGGTGTGGGTGAGGGCCATCATGCAGGCCGAGGGCAGGAAACGCTGCCGCATCCCGAAGGTCGGGGGGCGCAGCACCGTCCGGGCCATACCCTCGAAGCCGACGATATGGTAGGCCTTCACGTCCAGACACTCCTTTCCCCGCGAATGGGCCGGCCCGACCACATGGGTGGTCAGAAGACCGGTGATAGGGTCGGCATCGATGACGCGGAGCACATGCTGCACCGGGCATCCGGCGCCCTCGGGCCGTCCGAGCACGATGTCGCCGGCGTCGATCCCCCAGCGCTCCACGAGATCGGGTCTGAACGGGAGCACGACCTTCCGGGCCGAGGGTTCGCCGGGGAGGGGTGTGAGCAGGAAGTCGTAGGTGTTGCCCAGCACGTCTCTGCCCGTGTGGACGGCAGCTCCTCGTCCGTCCGCCGTCCCCCCCTCATGGTAGAACGGACACTCCTGCAGCCGTTTCTCCCCCCGCTCCACGGCGGCGAGGAAACCCTCGCAGGTGCGTGCCCCGCAGAGCCCGCAGTCTTTTCCCGGCGGTCTCCACCCCACCTTAATCACCCCGGTAGAAATACTCTGCGTCCTCGAGGCGCCGCACCACCCCGAAGTGGTGCTGCCAGCCGATCTCCTTTTTCCCGACGCAGACGGTGCAGACGCCAAGCGGCGGCACGCCCCTGAGGGTGATGGCGTCGGGATCGGCGGCGTCCGGGGTCTCCTCGATCCGCCGCACCAGATAGCGCATCCCCGTGCCCTGGACGGCATTGGTCTCGACGATCTCGATCTCCGGGGCGACCTCCCGGATCCGCTCCCTGAAGACCTCCTTCTCGGCCTGGGAGACGAGATCGATCCTGGTCACCACGGCCGCATCGGCCAGGGCGATCATCGGCCCCATCTTCAGGGGGGCGTGGGTACCGGAGACGGCGGAGAGCACCACCACGCCGAGCGCATCGGTGGTGTAGGGCGAACAGCGGAGGCAGAGGCCGGCGCTCTCCACGATGAGCAGGTCGGCCCCCTCCTCCCCGGCCCATGCAATGGCGTCGCGCATCACCATGATCCCCACGTGGTCCGGGCAGACGTCCCCGGAATACACCTTCTTCGTGGGGATGCCGAACTCCTCCCTCAGCTCCTCGTCCTCGAACGCCCGCACCACATCGATCTTCAGGTATGCCACCGGCACCCGCCCGCCGATCTGCCGGATCACCTGGCGGATCACCGCCGTCTTACCGGCCGAGGGGGGTCCGGCCACGACCAGGATCTTCATGCGACCGGCACCGGACCGGTGATCGGTTCGCCTGCCCGGATCCGCTCCCGCAGACCGGCGAGCATGGCGTCCATTCTCCTGACGGCGTCGAGGGCGGGGCGCTCCCCCTCGCCACCCTGGATCACGCCTGCCACCGTGCCGTTGCGCATCACGATCCGCCGGTCGCACATCAGGGAGACCAGGGGGTCGTGGGTGACGAAGATCACGGCCTTGTTGTGGGCCCGGAGGATCTCGATCACCCGGTCCTTGAAGATGCCCGCATTCTCCACCTCGTCCAGGATGAGCACCGGGGCAGCGGAGATCAGGATGGCGTCGGCGACCATCAGGGAGCGGGTCTGCCCGCCGGAGAGCCCGGTCATGCGGGCCCCGGGGAGGATCTTCTCCCCGGTAAACTCGTTTGCCAGGGCGACTGTCTCCCCGACCAGCCCCTCCCGCTCGATCCGCCGGGCCCGGACATGCATCTCCAAAAACTCCCCCACCGAGAGGTCGGCAAGGCAGCGGGTGTTCTGGGTGATCAGGGCCACCGGTTTTCGCGCCGGATCACGCACGATCTCCTCGGGCGGGATCTGGCCGTTGACGAGGACCGTTCGACCGGTCACAGTGTCGTCTCTGGCAAAGACCTCGATGTCGTTGATGAAGGCGCTCTTGCCCGATCCGGTCGGGCCGACGATGGAGAGGGTCTCACCGGGGCGGATCTCGATCCGGTCAAAGTTCTCGGTGTTCCCGCATTTGTCCCGTCCGGGGAGGACGGTGATCTCGCAGGCCGGGATGTCCATGCCCCCTCTTTCTGCGGCGGGGAAGATAAAATTACCCAAGACGCAAATAAAAATCATACAATAGGGAGAAATTGTGCCAAAAAATGCAATATTGTAAAATAATTAGACATGCATGGACGAGATAGATTCCCCCATCGGAGAAAATCCGCCGCATTTCCGGACTGATGTCACCTGGAGAGCGGCATTCGACGGGCGGCATGGTAGCCGCAGATCACCTGCACCTCCCTCCCGAAGGCGGCGTCCAGGCCCGGGTCCCCGGTGTCCACAAACAGCGCGGGGGTCGCCGCCAGTTTCTGCGGAGTGGCCACCACGATCACGTTCGCCGCACCGACGGCACGCACCACGTCCGGACTGATCTGCTGCGTGCCCCGCCCGAGCACCGCACCCTGCGCCCCGATGGGGCTGACGATGATCCGGCATCGCCCGCCGCCCCGCACCTCCTGGAGCAGGGTGCGCTCATCGGCGTCGGCGGCGACGATCCGGCCGTCCCTGATGACGTCCACGCCGAGCAGTGTTTTTTCCAGCCCGAGTTCGGCGGCGATCGCCGCCGTCGTTCCCCCGGCGCCAAGGAGCGTGGTGCCGCCGCTCAGCACCAGGTCGGCCATGAAACGGGCAAGACCGGCGAGCGCCTCCCGTTCGTCGCCGAAATCAGCGGCCTTGCACCCCTGGAGACCACACGGACGGCAGGGGACGCGTGCCGCCGCAAACAGGCGGGCCCGCAGTTCGCCCCGGCGGTAGGCTTCTTCGTCGATATCCATCACCTCGGCCTCGCAGGAGTCCAGGGGGCCGACCAGGACGGCCGCCACCCCCTCCGGACGGCTCACAAACACCCCCGAAAACATCTTCACCCCGGCCGGTATGCCCAGGATCGGCGTATCCCCGGCAGCCCGGACGACATCGCGGGCCGTGCCGTCGCCGCCGCAGAAGAGGATCACCTCTGCCCCCCTTCTCACGAACGCTTCGACGGCGGCGACGGTATCAGCGGCGGTCGTGGCATCTTCCGCCGGCGTATAGACGACCTCATGGCCGATCCCGGCCTCCTCAAGAGCGGAGGCGCCCATCTCCCCGCCAGAGGTGAGCACCCGCAGGTCCAGCGCCCGCAGGGGCTCGAGCGCCTCGAGGGCGCGTTCTTGCGCCAGCGGCACCGCACCTCGCCGCCTGGCCTCGTCCGCCAGGCCGTCGGTGCCCTTCAGCCCGACCCGCCCGCCAAGACCGGCCAGGGGGTTGATCACCACTCCGATCGTCCTCATATCGGTTCAGCATTGCACCGCCGCCCCTATGCCTTTTTCCCCGATCCCTGAAATACGGCCTTTAGGCGGGGATAGGCGGTTTCCCCCTAAATCAATATAGAAACCAATAAACCATCCGATGATGACGGAAAAAGAAGAGCAGAACATGGAGCGTGCAGAATGAAGCAGAACAGCGCAGGCGACGCCGAAAAGACCGACGAGAACCGGATCGAGATCATGAAGGGCGTGTCCGTCTCCCCCAGGACCATCGAAACCCCCCTCGGGAGGGTGGAGATCGATATCACCGACGGGGACGGGCCCGTGCTGATGGGCAGTCACGGCGGTCTCGGCGGGATCGATCAGTGCCGTGCGGCCATCGACTTTGCCGGGGGCGAGTTCAGGCTTCTTTCGCTCTCCCGTCCGGGCTATCTCGGGACGCCCCTCGAGACCGGGGTCTCGCTCGAGGAGCAGGCCGACCTCTTTGCCGCCGTCCTGGACGAACTCGGGATCGAGCGGGTGGCGGTCTTCTCCATCTCGGCGGGCGGACCGTTCGCTTACACCTTCGCTATCCGCCACCCCGACCGGATCTGGGCCCTGATTACCGCCGACTCGGTCAGCGGGTATTACGACCTCCCGGAGACGGCGGGCCCGCTGACACAGATGATATTCCTCTCCGACATCGGGCAGACGATCCTCCAGAAGATGACGAAGGCAAAACCGGACGCATTCATCAAGGAGATCTTCAAAAGCGAGGCATATTACACAAAGGATCAGATGAAGGCGCACCTTGACTTCGTGCTGAACGACCCACACGCCCACGAATTCGTAACGGCCTTCATGAACACGATGTACCCCTATAAGCCCCGGAAAGCAGGGACCGAGAACGACGTGCGGATCACCCGCGGCCTCACCCACCTCCCCCTGGAGGAGATCGCCTGTCCGACCCTGGTGATCCACGGCACCCACGATGCCGACGTGAAGTTCTACGACGGCGTCTATGCCTACGAGCACATCAAAAATGCGGAGCGCCTCTGGATAGAGGAGGGCTCCCACCTCTGTTTCTGGATCCACCCACAGTCAGGCGAAGCGCAGCGGTATGCCCTCGATTTCCTGAAGAGAAACATGCCCCGGTGACCCGCCGGGGCTCATCTACTCTCTCTTTTTATTCCGCACCCGTCACCGTGGGCAACCGTCCGAGCGATTCCCGGATCAGGTCGGCCGGATATTCGTAGTCGACGAGCTGCCCGGCGAAATAGGCCTCGTAGCTGGAGAAGTCGAAGTTGCCGTGGCCGGAGTTGTTGAAGAGGATCACCCGCTCCTCGCCGGTCCGCCGGCACTCGAGGGCGGCGTCGATCGCCGCCTTGACCGCATGGGCCGATTCAGGGGCGACGATGATCCCCTCGGTGCGGGCGAAGGTGACGGCGGCCTCGAAGACCTCGTTCTGGTGGTAGGCGGCGGCCCTCACGACGCCGTCATGCACCAGTTTCGCCACCAGGGGCGAGACGCCGTGGTAGCGCAGACCGCCGGCATGGATCGCCGGCGGCACGAAGTCGTGGCCCAGGGTGAACATCCGCATCAGCGGGGTCAGACCGGCCACGTCACCGTAGTCGTAGGCGTAGAGCCCCTTTGTCATCGTCGGGCATGCGGCGGGTTCGACACCCAGGATCTCGGTCTCCGGGTGCTTCCCGGTGATCCGGTCCCCGGCAAATGGAAAGGCGATCCCGCCGAAGTTGGAGCCCCCGCCGACGCAGCCGATGACGGTGTCCGGGTATTCGTCGACCATCGCCAGCTGCTCCCGCGCCTCCAGCCCGATCACCGTCTGGTGGAGGCAGACGTGGTTGAGCACCGAGCCGAGGGCATAGTTGGTGTCCGAACGGCCTGCGGCGTCCTCCACCGCCTCGGAGATGGCAATCCCGAGGGCGCCTGGGGTGTCCGGGTGCTCCTCGAGCACCTTTCTGCCAGAGGCAGTGCGGGTGCTCGGTGACGGGAAGCATTCGGCGCCATAGACCGCCATCATGCTCTTGCGGTAGGGCTTCTGGTCGTAGCTCGAGCGGACCATGTAGACCGTGCACTCCATATCGAAGAGCGAGGTGGCGAAGGCCAGGGACGAACCCCACTGACCGGCCCCGGTCTCGGTGGAAAGGCGCTCCACGCCCTCCTTCATGTTGTAATAGGCCTGCGGGATGGCGGTGTTGGGCTTGTGGCTTCCCGGCGGGGAAACCCCCTCCCACTTGTAGTAGATCCTCGCCGGCGTCTTGAGGTGGCGCTCCAGCCGCCGCGCCCGATAGAGGGGGCTCGGCCTCCAGAGACTCAGGATCTCCCGCACCTCGTCCGGGATCGGGACCGAGCGCTGCGTGCTCATCTCCTGACGGATCAGCTCCATCGGAAAGATGGGGGCGAGGTCGTCGGGCACCACCGGTTGGCCGGTCGCCGGGTGAAGCGGCGGGTCCAGGGGCGAGGGCAGGTCCGCCTGGATGTTGTACCACGCCTTCGGGATGGCGTCCTCGTCGAGGAGGATCTTGGTCTGCATGAAGTATCGTCATCTTTGACCACATATATACATTCGTGATCAGAATGTGACGGAGGCTCCGGCAACAAACGCTTAATACATGGGTGACAGAACCGCACTCTGAGGAAGCGTCTGTGGCGTTCCATGAGATCGAACTCGTGAAACGGGCCGAAGCTGAGGCGGAGGAGGCGATCCGGCGGGCCCGCACCGAGGCGGCGGAGCGGATCGATGCCGCACGGGCTGAGGCTGCAGAGGCGGCGGAGGCGATCCGGCGGCAGGCGGAAACCGAGGTACAGGCCCTGATCGCCGCCGCCGGTGAGGAGGCCGAGAAGGAGGCGGCGGAGATCGCCCGCCGGACTGACGGGGATAGCGCCGCCGTCAGGCGGGCGGTGGGGGCCAGACTTGAGCGGGCGGCCGCACACATCGCAGGGGAGGTGAGCGGCGGTGCTGCGCCCCGCACCGATGCGTAGGCTGACGGTGGGTGTCCACCGGGAGCACGAGGGGCGGGTGATCGCCGCCCTGCAGGAGGCAGGCGCAGTCGAACTCGGGGCGGCGAACGAGGAGGAGGACCTGCGGGCCCTCACCTCCCGTCACGAGCGCTCCCCCCATCTTTTGCGGATCGCCGAGGAGCGGGTCCGCCTCGAACGCGCCATCGAGACTCTGGAGAGCGCCGGGCCGGAGAAGAACCCTGTTCGCCGGATCTTCGAGCCCCCAGACCGTCAAAGACGCCGGGTCCCCCTCAGGGACGCCGCCGCCGTTCTTGCGGAGACGGCGGCCCACCGTCCCCTCATCGACGAGGTGCTGGCGCTGCGGGCCGGGGAGACGGCGATCGACGAACGACTCGCCCGTCTCGGGGAGGAGGAGGAGATGCTCGCCGCCCTCGTCCCCTTCGGGCTCGACCTCAGCTGGCCGGGCAGATCGCCCTATCTGGTCGTCCGGGCCGGGACGGTTCCGGCGGCGGAGTGCGGGGACGTGGACCGCCGTCTGGGGGAGGCGGGCGGCGAGCACGTGATCTGGTCCTGCCTCTGCGCAATCGGTGATGCCCCGACAGCGGTGGTCACCGCCGCCCTGCCGGACGCCGCCCCGGCCGTGGACGCTGCCCTGCGTGCCCTGGCCTTCCGAGAGTTCGTGCCCGAGATCCGGCAGGGGAGCGCAGAAGACGGACTCTCCGCTGTCAGGGCCGAATGGGAGGACTTACACCGAAAACGGGAGGCGAATACCGCCCGGCTTTCCACCCTGGCCGCCGAGCACCTCCCCCTCATCCGGGCCCTTGCCGAAGAATGCCGGATCGTGCGGGAACGAGAGGAGGCGGCACCCCTGCTCGGCACCACCCGGGACATCGCGGTGCTGCGGGGCTGGGTGCGGGAACGGGATGAGGCGACGATCAGGGCCCTCTGCGAGCGGGAGACGGGGAGGCTCGCCTTCTGCACCTTCGAACCACCGGAGGGCGATCCGCCGGTCGCTCCGGACCACCCCGGCTGGCTCGCACCCTTCGGCGTGCTCACCGCCACCTTCGGCACGCCCCGCTATGACAGCGTCGACCCCACCCTCTTCCTAGCCCCGGTGCTCGTGATCACCTTCGGGATCATGCTCGGCGACGCCGGTTACGGACTGCTCCTCGCCCTCATCGCCACCCTGCTGCTGCGGGGCGCCGGGGCGGAGGCGGGATCGGTCCGAGACCTCTCCCTGGTGCTCCTGGCCTGCGGACTCTCGGGCACCCTCTTCGGGGTGCTGATGGGCGGGTTCTTTGGCGACCTCCTTCCCCGTCTCTTCGGCGTGACGATGCCCTTTACCCTCATCGAACCCCTCAGCGACCCGATCGCCATCCTGGTGCTGGCACTCGGCATCGGGATCGCCCACCTCAACCTGGGGCTCGCCATCGCCGCCGCCGAACACCTGCGGGCCGGGGAATACCGGGAGATGCTCCTCTCCGAGGGGACCTGGTTCGTGATCCAGCCCTGCGCCGCCGTGATCATCCTCACTTTTTTCGGCTGGGGCTCCTTCGCCCCGGAGGTGCTCACCGCCGCTGCCATCGGGGCGGCCGTCGGCGTCGCCGGAGTGATGCTCCATGAGGGGCCGCTCGGCTTCTTCTCCCTCACCGGCTTTCTCGGTGACTGGCTCAGTTATGCCCGTATCCTGGCACTGGCACTGGCCACCGGCGGGATCGCCATGATGATCAATATCCTGGCCGGGATGATCGCCGGCGTCCACCCGGCCCTGGTGGTGTTCGCCGCCCTCTTCGCCGTCGGCGGGCATGCGGCCAACCTGGTGCTGCAGGCGCTCGGCGGGTTCATCCACGCCCTCAGGCTCCAGTACGTCGAGTTCTTCGGCAAATTCTTCCGGAGCGGGGGGCGGGCTTTCGCCCCCTTCGCCGCCGGGCGCCGCCATACCGAGGTCGGGGGTGAGGAGGGGTGACGGTCGTGGACGCCGGGCTGGTGCTGGCCGTCATCGGGGCCGGACTGGCGGTCGGGCTGGCCGCCATCGGCTCCGGCATCGGGGTCGGGATCGCCGGGGCGACCGGGGCGGGCGTGATCGCCGTCCGGCCCGAACGCTTCGGGCGGGCCCTGGTCTTCCAGGCCGTGCCGCAGACACAGGGGATGTACGGCCTGCTCGTGGCAGTGCTGATCCTGCTCTCCACCGGGGTGATCGGCGGGGGGGCGGAGAGCGTGCCCCTCCCCCTGGGGCTGGCGGCGGTCGGCGCCGGACTCGCCTCCGGGGTGGCCGGACTCTCTGCCATCGGGCAGGGGATCGCCGCCTCCGCCGGGATCGCCGCCACCGCCGAACGGGACGAGGCGATGGGGCGGAGCCTGATCTTCGCCGTGATCCCGGAGACCCAGGCGATCTACGGGCTGCTCGTCGCCATCCTGATCATGGCCTTCACCGGCCTCCTGAGCGGGAGTGCGGCGGCGACCGAGGCCACCGGGCTCGCCGCCATCGGGTGCGGTATTGCCGTCGGCATCGCCGGACTTTCGGCCATCGGGCAGGGGATCGCCGCGGCCGCCGGCACGGCGGCGAGCGCAGAGCACAGCGAGACCTTCGGGCGGGGGCTGGTCTTTGCGGTGATCCCGGAAACGCAGGCGATCTACGGGCTGCTCGTCGCCATCCTGATCATGGCATTCACCGGCATGATCGCCGGCGACCCGGTCGGCGACCTGGCGATCGGCTTCGCCTCGGTCGGCTGCGGGTTCGCCGTCGGGCTGGCCGGGATCTCCGCCATCGGGCAGGGGATCGCCGCAGCCGCCGGCACCGCCGCCACCGCCGAGCACAACGAGATATTCGGCCGCTCCCTGGTTTTCTCGGTGATCCCGGAGACCCAGGCGATCTACGGGCTGCTGGTCGCCATCCTGATCATGGCATTCACCGGCATCATCACCCGCGACATCACCGCCACCGCCGCCGCCGGTTTTGCAGCGATCGGCTGCGGGTTCGCCGTCGGGTTCGCCGGGATCTCCGCCATCGGGCAGGGGATCGCCGCTTCTGCCGGGATCGCCGCCACCGCCGAGCAGGAAAGGATGTTCGGAAAGGGGCTGGTCTTCTCGGTGATCCCGGAGACCCAGGCGATCTACGGGCTGCTGGTCGCCATCCTGATCATGGCATTCACCGGCATCATCACCCGCGACATCACCGCCACCGTGGCCGCCGGCCTCGCCTCGATCGGTTCCGGCTTCGCCGTCGGGCTGGCCGGGCTCTCGGCGATCGGGCAGGGGATGACGGCCGCATCCGGCATCGGCGCCACGGCCCAGCGGGAGGGGGCGATGGGACCCAGCCTGATCTTTGCGGTGATGGCCGAGACCTTTGCGATCTTCGGGCTGCTGGTCGCCATCCTGATCATGTTCGGGATCGGGCTCTTCGGGGGCTGATGGATGGGGGTGAACGAGATCATCGCCCGCATCCGGGCGGAGGCGAACGGGGAGGTGCGGCGGATCCAGGCGGAGGCAGCGGCCGAAACGGATCGGATCCGGCGAGAGGGCCGGGAAAGGGCCGAACGGGAGGCGGCGGCGATCGTGGCCGCCGGAAGGGAGCAGGCCGAACGGCAGCGGCGGCGAGTGCTGGCGCGGGCCCGCCTCTCCGCCCGCACGGCCCTGCGGGAGGTGCGGGAGAACGGGATCGAACGCTCCTTCGAGGCGGCGGATGAACATCTTGCCGCCCTCGCCCGCTCCCCGGCCTACCCGGACGTGCTGCGGGCCCTCGTCGCCGCCGGGCGTGAAGCGGTCGGGGGTGGGGAGGTTAGTGTGCACTGCCGCCCGCAGGACCGTGAGGCGGCGGAAATTGCCTGCGCCGGCCTCCCGGGGATTACCCTCGTCCCCACTGCCCATGACGGGGGCGGGGGCGTGATCGTCATCTCGGGGCGGATGCGCAGCGACCAGCGCTTCTCCGCCCGCACCGAACGGATGCGGGAGCGCCTGACCCGTGAAGCGGCGGCGATCCTCTACCGGGAGGAGGGAGAATGAGCACCCTCTCGGAGATCGCCGCCGCACTCCTGGACGGGGAGGGCGGCACCGCCCTGCTCGCCGCCGCCCTGGCCGTCGCCATCATGGTGGCGGTGATGCTGGCTGCATCGGCCGGGTATTTCCGGATCATTCTGAACATCGCCCTCTTCGCCCAGCCGGACGCACGGGTGCGGGCGATCGGCAACCCCCTGGTGGAGCGAGGGCCCCTTGCCGGGGCGCTCTCCGCCCCCGGCCTCCACGACCTCTTTGACCACTTCGGCCGCCTCGGGCACCGCATGCCCGCCGGCACCGACCTGGACGGAGCGGCGGCCGAACGGCTGATCCGAGAGCACCACTACGAGGTCGTCGGGCACCTGATCGAGAGCGTGCCAGACGGCGTCCGCCCCTTCTTCATCGCCTACGCCCGCATGCTCGGGGCCGGGGAAGCGGCGGCGATCGTGGCGATGAAGGCGCAGGGGGTGCCGCCGGCGGCGATCGAGGAGGAGATCGTCCCGGTGGGGGGTCTGACCGTGAACGGCGTGCGCAAAACCGCCCACGCCGAGAGTGCAGAGGAGGTGGTGCGGCGGCTCCGCCCCAAACCCTTCGGCCCCCTCATCGCCGCCGCCTATACCGGATCCGCCGGCAATATCGGGCGTTTCCTGGCCAGGGTGCAGGCCGACTCCCTGGCAGACCTCGCCCTGGCCGCACGGGGGGTGGACATCGCCCTCTCCCCGCCGGTGGTGGAGACGGCCGGCGTGCTCATCGACACCGCCAACCTCCGCGCCCTGATCAGGGGGCGGACCCTGGAACTGGAGCGCGAGGCGGTGCGTCCCCACCTGGTGGCGACAGGGGGGTTCGAACTCGTCGGCGATCGGCTGGTCCGGGCCGAACGAGCCGGCAGCCTGCCGGACCTGCTCACGGCCATCTCGGGGACTCGCTACCACCCCTACCTCGCCGCCCTGCCGGCGGCGGTGCGGGACGGGGACGGCGCCGCCCTCGAACGGGCGCTCGACCGCTGCACCCAGGATATGGTGCGGGCGACGGCCAGCCAGTACCACCTGGGGAGCGGGCCCCTGCTCCGCTACCTGGTGGCGCTGGACTATGAGGTGAGGAACATGCGGGCGATCGCCCACGGGCTGGCGGCCGGTGTGCCGCCCCATGAAATCGAGGGGGTGCTTGTCGTGGAGGAGATGGAAGGATGAGGATCAGGGCAATCGGGGACCGCACCATGGTGCGGGCCTGCAGGGCCGGGGGGGTTGTGGAATGCAGCGTGTGTGCGGGGCCGCTTGAGACCGCCGCCGCACTGGAGGAGGCGCTCGCTGACCCGGAGAGCGGCGTCGTGCTCGTGCTCGACCGTTTTCTCCACGAGATCCCGTATACCCCGCCGTCCGGGCCCTACCCGGTCGTGATCGCCGTCCCCGGTCCGGCAGGGCCGAAATCCGGCGAGGACGCCGTCGAGCGGGCGGTCAGGCGGGTGACCGGGAGGGGAGTGCCGGGGGTGGTACAGTGAGCGGACGGATCATCCGCATCACCGGACCGGTGATCCAGGCGGACGGCATGCGCGGCGCCCGCATGTACGAAGTGGTGCACGCCGGCGATGCCGCTCTGATCGGCGAGATCATCGGACTTTCCGAGGAGACCGCCACCATCCAGGTCTACGAGGACACCACCGGCATCGCCCCCGGCGAACCGGTGATGCGCAGCGGCGCACCCCTCTCGGTGGACCTCGGCCCCGGCCTGCTCGGCGGGGTCTTCGACGGCATCCAGCGTCCCCTGGAGGTGATCCGGGACCGGATGGGCGACTTTATCGTCCGGGGGGCCTCGGTGCCGCCCCTGGACCGCACCGCCAGATGGGAATTTACCCCCCTGGCGGCGGCGGGCGACGCCCTTGCCGGCGGGGCGGCGGTCGGCAGCGTCCAGGAGGGGCGGTTTGTCCACACCATCATGATCCCGCCCCACCTCTCCGGCACCCTCCTCTCGGTGGCCCCGCCGGGCGAATACACCATCGAGGAGGAGATCGCAAGAATCCGGAGGGGGGACGGTGAGGAGGTCGGGATCACCATGGTCCAGCGCTGGCCGGTGCGGGAGGGGCGGCCGGTTCTGGAACGCCTGGCCCCGGGCGAACCCCTGATCACCGGACAGCGGGTGATCGACTCCTTTTTCCCGATCGCAAAAGGGGGAGCCGCCGCCGTCCCAGGGCCATTCGGGGCGGGCAAGACCGTTGTCCAGCACCAGCTCGCCAAGTGGTCGGACGCCGACATCATCGTCTATGTCGGCTGCGGTGAGCGGGGGAACGAACTTGCCGACGTGCTCCGGAAGTTCCCGGCCCTGCAGGACCCCCGCACCGGCGAGGCGATCATGGGGCGGACGGTGCTCATCGGGAACACCTCGAACATGCCGGTGGCGGCCCGCGAGGCCTCGGTCTACACCGGGATCACCATCGCCGAGTATTACCGTGACATGGGCTACGACGTCGCCCTGATGGCCGACTCCACCTCCCGCTGGGCCGAGGCGATGCGGGAGATCTCGGGCCGGCTCGAGGAGATGCCGGGCGAACACGGCTATCCGGCCTATCTGGCCTCCCGTCTGGCCGGCTTCTACGAACGGGCCGGGCGGGTGCGGGTCGCCGGGAACCGGGAGCGGACCGGATCGGTCTCGATCATCGGTGCGGTCTCCCCGCCGGGCGGCGACTTCTCCGAGCCCGTCACCCAGAACACCCTGCGGATCGTCAAGGTCTTCTGGGCCCTGGACGCCGACCTGGCCCATGAACGCCATTACCCGGCGGTGAACTGGCTCCTCTCCTATTCCCTCTACCTCGACGCCGTGGAGGGCTGGTGGGAGGAGCACGGCGGTGCCGGCTGGGACCGGGTGCGGCGGCGGCTGATGGGCATCCTCCAGAAGGAGAGCGAACTCGAGGAGATCGTCCACCTGGTCGGCCCGGAGGTCCTCCCTGAGGAGGACAAACTCGCCCTGCTCGTCGCCGGGATCATCAGGGAGTCCTTCCTGATCCAGTACGCCTTCGACCCCGTGGATACCTACTGCCCGCCCCACAAGCAGTTCCTGATGATGCAGGTGATCCTGGACTACGCCGACGCCGGACGGGAGGCGGTGCGGCGGGGGGCGACGACGGCGATGATCGGCGCCCTCCCGGTGAGCGGGCGCCTCGCCCGCCTGGGCACGGTGCCGCACGCCGATTTCCCGGGCTTTTTCCGCGAGGTGGAGCGGCAGATCGGGGAGGAGTTCGGCGCCCTCGGAGGTGAGGGGGCATGACCTCGCCGGAACGGGAGTACACCTCGGTCACCCGGATCGCCGGACCCCTGATGGCCGTCTCCGGGGTCGGCGACGCCGCCTATGGCGAGGTGGTGGAGGTGCGGCTGCCGGACGGTGAGCGGCGCCTGGGGCAGGTGCTCGAGAGCCGGCTGGACCTGGCCGTCATCCAGGTCTTCGGGGGCACCGGCGACCTGGACACCGAGGCAACGGCGGTCCGCTTCACCGGCGAACCCCTGCGCATGGCGGTCTCCCCCGAGATCCTGGGGCGGACCTTCGACGGGGCGGGCCGACCGGCCGACAGGGGCGGGGCGGTGATCCCGGAGGAGGTGCGGGAGATCGCCGGGGCCTCGATCAACCCGACGGCCCGCCTCTACCCGGAGGACTGCATCGAGACCGGGATCTCGGCGATCGACGTGATGAACACCCTGGTGCGGGGGCAGAAACTCCCGGTCTTTTCGGCGGCCGGTCTGCCACACAGCCGTCTCGCCGCCCAGATCGCCAGACAGGCGCGGGTGCTCGGGGAGGACGACGAGTTTGCGATCGTCTTCGGGGCGATGGGGATCACCGCCGAGGAGGAGCGCTTTTTCCTGGGGGAGTTTGAGGAGACCGGGGCCCTGGAGCACGCCGTGCTCTTCGTCAACCGTGCCGACGACCCCGCAATCGAGCGGATCGTCACCCCCCGCTGCGCCCTGACGGCGGCCGAATACCTGGCCTTCTCCCTGGGGATGCACGTGCTGGTGATCCTGCAGGACATCACCACCTACTGCGAGGCATTGCGGGAGGTCTCGGCGGCCCGCGAGGAGGTGCCGGCCCGCCGGGGCTATCCGGGCTACATGTACACCGACCTGGCCTCGATCTTCGAGCGGGCCGGGCGGATCCGGGGGCAGAAGGGCTCGATCACCCAGCTCCCGATCATCTCCATGCCCGACGACGACATCACCCATCCGGTGCCCGACCTCACCGGCTACATCACCGAGGGGCAGATCGTGCTCTCCCGAGACCTCCACCGGAAGGGCGTGTATCCACCGATCGACGTCCTTCCGAGCCTTTCCCGGCTGATGCCCGGCGGGATCGGGGCCGGGAAGACGCGGGAGGACCATGGCGCCGTCTCGGACCAGCTCTATGCCGCCTATGCGAGGGGGAGGCGGCTCGAGAGCCTGATCGCCGTCATCGGGGAGGAGGGGCTGACACCGATCGACCGCCTCTATATGCAGTTTGCCGAACGCTTCGAGAACGAGTTCGTCGGGCAGGGGGCGGCGGGCGGACGGGGGATCACCGCCGGGCTGGACCTGGCCTGGGACCTGCTCTCGGCCTTCCCGGACGAGGAGCTGCGGCGGATCGACCCGGCCCTCATCGCCGTCCATGCCCGGAGGGAGAGCGGATGAGCCGCCGGATCATACCCGGGACGCGGCCGACCCGGATCGAGCTCCTGAAGATCAGAAAACGGATCGTCGTGGCCGGGAAGGGGCACGAACTCCTCCAGGAGAAACTCGACGCCATGGTGATGGAGTTCTTCCGGCTCCGGGGCGAGCGGGAGCGGCTCCGGCAGGCGATGGAGGAGGCCTTCGCCGCCGCCTATCCCCCCCTGCTGCGGGCCGGGATGGTGATGGGCGAGCGCGGCCTGGATATCGCTCTCGGGTGTGCGGCGCCCGCCAGGGAGATCGGGGCGGGCACCAGGACGGTGATGGGCACGGCGGTGCCGGCGCTCCGCCTCCCGCCACCGGGCACAGGGGAACCCGGCTACCCGCTGGCCGCACACGGCGCCGACCTGGACGAGGGGCGCCGCCGCTGCGAGGAGGCGGTCAGGGCCGCCCTGAGGTGCGCCGAGGCCGAGGGGGCGCTGGTGCGGCTTGCCGAGCAGATCGCCACCACGAGACGGCGGACGAACGCCCTTGCCTATGTGCTCCTCCCCTCGCTCCGGGACACCGCCGCCTATATCGAGGGGTATCTGGAGGAGATGGAGCGCGAGGACCTTTACCGGCGGAAGCGGACGAAGGCAATCCGGGCGGAGGCGGAGGGGGCGTGAGCGGGGAGGACCTAGCCCGCCTCTACCTGCTGGCGCAGGCGGCGGCGGCGCTCGCCCTCCTGCTCGGCGGGATCGTGCTGATCGCGGTGCTGGTCGCCGGCATGTGATCCGACCCGCCCCTTTTTCCACCCCAGAGACCGATTCATAGCGATGGACAGCGTTCCGGCCGCACTGGTGATCGGGTTTGTGATCGGGCTCTCCGGGGCCCTCGCACCCGGCCCGACGCTGGTAGCGACGATACGGGGCTCGCTCTCCGGCGGCTGGACCACGGGCCCTCGGGTCGCCCTTGGGCATGCGATGGTGGAGGCGGCACTCGCCCTGGTGATCGTGGCCGGACTCTCGGGGGCGGCGGACACCCTGGCGGTGCCGGTGGCGGTGCTCGGCGGTGCGGCCCTGATCCTCTTCGGCGTGCTCACCCTGCGGGAGAGCCGCGGCGCCGTGCTGGAGGCGGCGGATGGGGAGGCCGCCGGGAGCGCTGTGCTCGCCGGTGCCCTGACAAGCGCCGCAAACCCCTATTTCTGGCTCTGGTGGCTGACGGTGGGGAGCGGGCTTTTGCTCGCTGCCAGCGCCGCCGGATGGGCCGTGGCCACCGCCTTCATGATCGGGCACTGGGGCTCCGACTTCGGGTGGTTCGGGCTCGTCGCCGCCGCCACGGCGCGGGGGCGGAGCGTGCTCTCCGCCGGGCTCTACCGCATCATCCTCGCCGCCTGCGGGGTGTTCCTGATCCTCTTCGGCGGCTCCTACCTCTGGTACGCCTTCGCGGGCTGATCAGCGTCGTTCTGTAATGCGGGCGCTGCCCCGCACCTCCCCGCGGCGGGCGCGGGGGCGGAGGCGGCCGAGATCGATCGATGCCGGGTCCGCCCCTGAGACCAGGGCAAGTTCTGCCAGGATCTCCTGCCGGGAGGGGATGGCGCCGGTGAAACGTGCGACGAACTCGATCTCGGTGACGCCGAGGGCCGGGTCGTGCTCGTAGCGGGGAAATTCCAGGTCCATGGATCACCCATCGGCGGGCGGGGTGATGAAGGCGTCGGGCGGCAGGACCGCCACCTCCACCACACCCCGCACCGAGAGACCGGCGGCCGAGGGATACTGCACCCCCTCGGTCCAGTAATAGACCCATTCCTCCCCGGCGATCGTATTTCGCATGTTCTGGTTGCCGAAGACCCCGTCCGGGGCCAGGAAGTAGAGCCGCGGGGCGTCGCGGTACGCCGGGGCATCTCCTTCGTCGCGGCTCCACCAGGAGAGGATCGCCTCACCCTGTTCTGGCAGTGGCTCATAGACGTTTTTGCAGGAGAGCACGGTCACATACCCGTCCGATGCGGTGAGGCGGATCCGGTCCTCCGGGCCGGCGCCGCCGACCAGGTCGCAGAGGGAGCGGAGCGGGGTGCCGCGCACGGCGTCCTCGACCTTGGCCGGGTTCTTCGACTCGTCCGGGTTCCAGAGGTCGGCGGGGTCGAAGGTCGGGCCCTGGAAGCGGTAGACGCTCTCGCCGTCCCCGGCGACCGGGAGGTGCGCCGCCATCCAGGTGGTGTTCACCGTCGTCTCATTCAGAACGGCGGTTCCGTCGGCGGCATAGCGGACCACCCGCACCTCCGGGGCGGTCGGGGGCGCAATGTCCACAAGACGGAGGGCGGTGATGCCGGTGACGGCCTCCCCCTCCATGCCCGGCCCGACCAGGGCATAGGCCGGGAGGGAAACGCCGTCCTTCATGGAGGCGAGGATATACCTGTTGTTCCTGATCAGGTCAGCGCTCGTGCTGGTATAGAGGCTCTCGTTCCCGGCGGCGAAGGTCACCGAGTAGCCGCTCGCCGCAAGACTCGAACTGAGCATCGGGTGGTGCGGGGACTCGCGGCCGTCCACCACGCCGATGAAGAACCAGACCGGGACGCCGCTCCACCGCCCCCCGTCCGGGCCGATATAGGCGGTACCGTGGCAGCGGAGGGCCTCCTGGTACATCGCGGGGTTCACGACGGCCTCGGTCACCCCGGAGAGGGCGAGCAGGGAGTCTGTATGGGCGGGCGCCGAACTGCCGCCGAGGCGGACACTGATCCGGATCTCCGCCTCCGCCCCCTCCGGGCCGGCGCCGTCCGGGGCGTAGAAGAAGAGCACCTTGTCGCCGTCCCGCACGCTCCTGGAGAGGATGCCGTCCTCGGCCGAACCGAGGAGCACCGCCTCGCCGTTCACGGTGCAGTTCCAGCCCGCACCCTCAGATTCCGCCCATTCCCCGACCGAACAGAGCACCTGCGAGTGGAGGCGGGGGTTCCAGTCCCGGTCGGAGATGACAGAGGGGAGGGCGGCGGCGGTGCACGCCCCCTCCAGCACCCCATACACCGTGGCGTTCCCGACGACATACTCAAGCCCGGAGTTCCCGACCGGGACCACCGTGCTGCCCGGGGAGAGCGTCACCTCCCCCTCGTAGAGCACGACGGGCCCGCTCCCGCCGTTCGCATGCACCGCCGCCAGCACCCCGGCGGCGACCAGCACCGCCCCGATGATGATAATGACTGCCACCTGTTTTGAGACCACGACTGACGCCTCCTCTCTTCGGGGCACCAGAGAACGCCCCGAACGGAGAGATGAATGAGAAATGGTGAACTTTTGTGCAGGAATAACCTTCCGCCAGGTACCACGCCGGGGAGGGCGTGTGAGGGCGGCGGAAGGGCATTGTGGTCTGCCGGAAAAACAGATCCCCGATTTACTCCGTGATTGAACAAAAATTTGAATAAATCACCTTCAATACCCCTGGAAGGACAGATCGGAAGAGATTTAGGAGGTGAGGAGAGAATGTCGATCAAACCTCATTAACCTCCCATAAATCTACCGATGGAACAGGAGCTGTAGAGATGCGTTCACGATACCTGGTATTATCCCTGGCACTGGTCGCCGCCCTGCTGCTGGCAGGCTGCACCGGCACCCCCTCCGGCGAAGAGACGACCGCCACCCCCACGGCCGTACTGACGACCGCTGAACCGACGACCACCGAACCGGCGGAAGAACCCGCCGGTACGCTCACCCCGGCGATCACCCTCGGCACGATGCACGCCACCATGATGGAGGCGATCGAAGAGGCGCTGGCCTATCCGGTCCTCAATGCGACCGAAGAGAAGAGCGATTTCGAGGCGAAGGTCGCCGAGTTCGACGTGCTTGCTGCACGTTTCACCGAGGAGGCCGCCCTGGACAGCCCCGAGAATGCGGAGACAAAGGAGGCCTTCGATGCGATCCTGGTGAAGAAGGCCGCCGTCGTCGATGCAGCGGGGGATTTCTTCGCCGCATATGAGGTGGACCGCGTGGTGCGGACGGAGAACGTGACGGTGTTCGAGGAGTCGATCGACGTCTTCACCTCCGCCTTCGGCCCGTTCACGAAGGCCTACTTCGAGGGGGTCAGCGAGGCCGAGTTCGGTGACGACGACCACGCCCGCTCGGCGCTCGCCCTGCTGACGATGCACCGCGACCTGCTCGAGGGCGTCGAGGAGGCCTTCGGGTATGTGCTCCTCAACGATACGGCAGAGAAGGAGGATTTCTGGCAGAAGATGCAGGATTTCGACACCGCCGGCAATGCCTTCGTTGAGAGCGGATACCTCGACCGCCCTGAAAATTCGGCAAAACTCGCCGCCTACACGGCGATGATGCACGAGAAGGAGCAGATGCAGGGCGCCGCCTCCGCCATGTTTGACGAGTTCGAGGCTACCGGGACCGTCTCCGCCAATGTCGCCGGAGCATTCGAGAAATCGGTCGATGCCCTCACGACCGCCTACGACGCCCTCCTCGATGAGGTGCTCGCAGACCTCTGATTTCCCCCCCTTTTTTTGACGGTTCTGTGTGGACGTCCTCAGAGGAGGCGCCCCTTCCGGTCGGGCGGACAGAAACGCTTATTGTCGCCCCTTCCCTTCCATCTGAAGGGGGTCAGGCGCCGGTCGATTAAAGACCCCGGGAGAGCGTTTATGGACAATAAAGAGATGAAATCATGCCAGAGCTGCGGGATGCCGATGCAATCCCCATCTGATTTCGGCACCAAAGCGGACGGATCGCCATCGGAGGACTACTGCACCTACTGCTACCAGGGCGGCGCCTTCACCGAGCCCGATATCACCATGGAGGAGATGGCAGAGAAGGGCGGGGCGATCATGGCGGAGATGTACGAGATCCCGATCGAGAATGCGAAACGTTTCGCTCTCGAACAACTCTCCTGCCTGAAGCGGTGGGCCGGACGGGAGGTCCCGTCCTGCGGGAGCTGCGGGATGCCGATGCGCTCGCCCGGGGAGTTCGGCACCGGGGCGGACGGGTCACCCTCGAAGGACTACTGCACCCACTGCTACCGGGACGGCGCCTTCGTCGAGCCCGAGCTGACCCTCGATGCGGCGGTGGAGCGGTATGCCCCGATGATGGCCGGGCACCTCGATATGCCCCTCGAGCGGGCGAGGGAGATGGTGCGGCAGTACCTCTCGACGCTGCCCCGCTGGCGGGTGTGAGAGGAGGGATTCACGGATCCGGGGTTCTGCACCAGAGAGGTTTATCCCGGACCGCCACCGATGCGGTGCGTGCGATCCTCCAGGTCGCCTTCGACCGCTTCCCGATCTGCCGCCTCCAGGCGGGAGTGTTCCAGGAGAACCGGGCGTCGTGATGGACGAATATCTCTATGCCCTGCTGAGGGAGGGGTGACCCCACCGGCGGGTGCACAAACCCGGCAGAAACCATTTTTAAGAGATCACCGGAAAAATCATTTTTGACGCCACACCTGTCACCGACGGCACCGCACGGCCACCATATCCCTCCTGCCGCATGCCAGATTTTCATACCGTTCGCGCACAGGAGGGGCAGCAAGTGCCGGCTAAAAAACCACACACATGCACTATCCAGCGAATATACTCTGTATCTCTCAGCAACGACCGGCCCGAATGACGGGTACCCTTTTCATACATTACCTTTATCTTTTCCGGGCCGAACCATGCACCCATCCCGCGAGCCGCGGTCCTCGCCACTCCCCACAGGATATCCGGCCCTCCCCATCTCGTGGGGGACATTCAGCAGGTGAGATACGGAATGAAGAAATATCTATGGCCGGGGACTGTTGCGCTCATATTCGCCGCCGCTTTTCTTGCGGCGCCGGCGGCAGGACTGCTCACCGGCACCGAGACGATGATCTGCACCGACCCGGCAGAACAGTCCAGGCCAGCGATCCAGGGCGACCTGATCGTCTGGGAGGACGGTCGCAACGGCGACACCGACATCTACCTCTTCGACATCTGTAGCGGCGAGGAGATGCGGGTGACCACCGATACGGACCGCCAGAACTTTCCAGCGGTCTGGGGGCGCCGGGTCGTCTGGACGGACGAGCGCAACGGCAACCGCGACATCTACCTCTACGATACCGCCACGGGAGAGGAGAGACAGATGACCTGGAGTGCTGCGGCACAGGCCTATCCGGCGATCCGGGAGGACCGCATCGTCTGGATGGACTGGAGTGGCGGCAACTGGGACCTCGTCCTCTACGATCTCGGCAGGGATGAAGAGCGATGGGTGACCGCCGATTCGGCGGACCAGGCGTATCCGGTGATCTGGGAGGACCGGATCGTCTGGAAGGACGAGCGCAACGGCAACGACGACATCTACCTCTACGATATCGGCAGGGATGAGGAGATCCGGGTGACCTCGAATACGGCGAAGCAGGACCATCCGGCGATCTGGGGCGACCGCATCGTCTGGGAGGACTATCGCAGCGGCGACGCCGACATCTACCTCTACGACATCTGCACCGGCGAGGAGATGCAGGTGACCTCGAATGCGGCGAATCAGACCAATCCGGCGATCTGGGGCGACCTCATCGTCTGGGAGGACGAGCGCAACGGTAACCCCGACATCTACCTCTACGACATCGGCAGGGATGAGGAGGTGCGGGTGACCACGAGTGCGGCGGCAGAGACCAATCCGGCGATCTGGGATGGGCGGATCGTCTATGAACGCTGCGCCGGCAGCACCGACATCTGCCTCTTCGAGATCGGCGGCTGCATTGCGGCCTCCATCGACATCGACCCCGACACCCTGAACCTCAAGAGCAACCGACGCTCTGTCACGGCGTACATCGAACTGCCAGCCGGCTATGACCCGGCAGAGATCGACGTCGCCTCCTGCTCTCTCGACTGCACCCACGGAACCTTCCCGGTGCTCACCGGCGCCCCCTCCTGCGTGGGCGATCACGACCGGGACGGCGTGGCCGACCTGATGGTAAAGTTCGGCCTGCGGGAGAAGGAAGATGAGGACGTGACGGTGAATTGCAGGCCCGATGACCGGTTCGAGGACGTCACCATGACGCTCAGCGGCCTGATGAACGACGGCACGCCGTTCTCGGGCCAGGACACCGTCAGGATGCGGGTGTAGCCCGGACGGTGTGAATCGACGGACAGAGGGGCCATTCCCCTCACCCCCTCCTCGACGCACGGGAGAAGAGTGCCATCCCCACATCGGCCGGGAGCCAGACCCCCGGTTCCCGCAAACCCGATGCGATCATCGACGCCGGGTGCGGGCACTCGATCCCCCCGGCGTTGAGGGTGCCGGCGATGCGGTGGAGCACCAGCGTCCAGGTGCGAAAAGCAGCGGGCCAGTCCCCCGGATCTGAGGGTTCCGCCCGGAGGTCGATGAGGCGGCAGATCCCCCCGTCCGCACCGAAGGCCCGGACGAGGGGGGTGTCGAGGGCGCCGAATACTGACGGGACGGCGAAACGAAGCATTTTGCTGCAATAGACCGGCCCGAACCCCCTGATCTGGCCCTGTAGCCCCTCCATCAGGGCATCGGCGTTCTCCGCGAGAGCGGGGGCCGGCGCCCCATTGGCGTAGAGCGGGAGGTCCAGGATCCTCTCACAGCGGATGCCCAGGGGATCGGGCAGCCCGCCCCAGATCGCCACGTTCATGGCATGGAGGTAGCCGAGCCTGTTCTGGCGGGCGGCATTCGAGAGGGTCCATTCGAGGGTGCGGATCCCCGGAAACCCGCCCATCCAGGAATCGGCCTTCCAGCGGTAGTCCTGGTATGCGGCGGCAAGGTCCACATCGGCGAGAAGGCGGTCGATCTCCCGGCAGAGATCCGGGGGGAGGTCCGCCATCAGGGCGATACCTCCGCCTCGGCGATCCGCCGGACGTTCCGGGGATACTTCAGCCGGTAGTCGATCCTGACCGGGCGGGCCAGGCGGTCCTCGATCCGCGGCCCGAGATACCCCCGCACATACTCGCCGACGGTGGCGGTGAACTGCACGACGTCCCCCTGCCTGAGGGTGCCGGCGGCGTCGAAACCGGCGGTGTAGTTGATCCAGATGTGGTCGGCGAGGGGACGGCCATCCGGGCCCCGCAGGTCCCTGAGCAGGACGGTCCTGCCGGCGGTTCCGGCCTTCCGATAGGTGCCATACGTCCAGAACACAGCGGTAAAGGCGGTTCTTCTCTCATTCAATCCCTGGAGTGCTGTCCTCATACCTTTCTCTCTCAGAGGGTATGCCCGGGCGCAACCTTCAATACCTTCACATGTATATTGTGACCATTGTGACCCCGGTGAACATACGCTCAGGTCTCTCAGAGACGGTCCACATCATCCCGCTCGGGCACGAGATCGACCGGGCGGTGAAGCCCTTCACCAGGACGCGGGCGGACCGCGCCTATGTGCTGACGGTCCCGAAAGCCGCCGACCTCGATCCGGAGATGAACAACAAGCAGCAGTTTTTCCTGGATCGGGTGATCGAGGAACTACAGGGCTTCGGGATCCCGGTCACCTTCGTGCCGGTGAACATGTTCTCGATCCCGGACGTGATGCGGGTGATCGCCCGGATCATCCGCACCGAGCAGGAGGTAGGCAACCGGGTGCTGGTGAATATGTCCTCGTGCGGCAGGAAGACCTCGGTGGCGGTGACACTGGCGGCGATGGTCCACGACGCCGCGGTCTATTATGTGAGTGCCGACCGCTATGCCTCGAGCGGGGGCCCGGAGGACGAGCGCCGCCACGGTCTCTCGGTCGTCGAGGAGGTGAGGACCGAGATGTTCCAGAACTTCCGGATCATGATGCCCAAACACGAGAACCTCCTGCTTCTCGCCGAACTCTACCGGCGGAGGCATGAGGGGGACGGGAGGATGGAGAGCGATATGATCATCGAGTTTTTCCATGAGAGCGGGGTCTACGGGTTTTCCAGCGACGACCTTCCCCCGAAGAAAAACCGCGGCTATGAACCGGGCGGGCGGAAACGGGCGCTGCTGAACCGGATCAACCGGGGCTTTCTGGAGGAGCTCGAACGGCAGGGCTATGTGGAGCGGATCAGGGAGGGGCGCCGGTTCTCGATCAGGATCACCGAGGCTGGCGAGTATATTGCGTGTGTGAGCGGGCTTCTGGAGGATTGAGGGAGGGGCGGCGCCGCGTATGCCCGCGTGGCCCCCGCCGGTATCTGCCGATCATGGATGCATTCCGCCACCAGGACATCCGGCCGAACCCGAAATGCGGCCTTCTCCGACGCCGACGCCGGACGTCCTGCGGCAGTTTCAACCCGCTCCTGATGGCGGCCCGAAAGATCGAAGGGTTATATGAAAGGTCCGAAGGAGTAAATCGGGCGAATCCGTTCTTTTTTCGGGGGGGCAGATACCGGTATGCCAGGAGGGGATCGCCGGGCCGGGGATCCGGTTCCCATCGCGCATAGTACCACTCCCTGATGATCCGGAAAGAGGCGTACACCTGCTCCAGGGTGTCATCGATGGATTCGTCAACCTCCTTTTCGGCACGGATCTCCGCCACCTGATCGAAATAATCGAGGTTTGAATCGAGGATCCCGCGCACGAAATCCCTCAATGGCAGTTTGATGGCCCGGTCTTTTCGCCCGTCGTCCCATGACTCATACCGGATGCAGAGCATCTCCTCATCCCCGGTCGGATAGAGGCCGACATCATAGACGCATTCACCGAAACTGATCTTCCTGAGGTCGTCGGCATTGTTTGAAATTGAATATTCAAGGTCTTTTTTCCTGTCGCCCAGCCGTTCGGTGTCGATATGCCCCAATGACTGGTATATGGAAAGAAACGTATCCCAGACCCATGAGCGAATGCCGGACTTCGGCGGTATGGTCGTCTCCCCGATGACCAGGCGGACCTCCGGTTCGGCATATGACTCCCGGATATGGTCACGGTAATACTGCCTGTCCCATTCAAGGCGTATCCTGACCGGGGGGGCGGGGGGAGGCGGCGTCAATCGATCAGCATTGTCGTTCCCCCGGCATAAGGGAATCGGATCGCCATTCATTTCACCCGTATCTGCCATTTCCTTTCCCGTGGTCGGCTGGGTCTCCGGTTTCACCGTCGACACAATAACCGAATGGAAAAAACCGAGCGAAACGCCCAGCCACAGCAGCATAAATAGTTCTGCCGCCCGGGCGCCCCCCATGCCCAGAACAGTCCATCACTGCCCATAACAGCACATCGAATCCTGAAACCGGATGGTTTAAACCACTCCTCCTCCTGACATATCATCCATTGAATATCTGATGGCCCATGGACCGTAAGAACGAACCCCCCACCAGAAAGAAACAGACGCCGGAGGAGTCAGTGAGCCAGATCCTGATCAGGGCCATCGAACAATGGGAAACCCAGGGACGACGGCATAAGCGGTCCGGCTGAGACCGAACACACCCTTCCAGATTCCGGCCCAATTCGCGCCGATTTCCGCCCGTTTTCCCGCCCTTTTCGTCCCCTCTTCCCACCATTCCGACCCATCGCTCCTGATCACGCTCACGCACCCCCAGAACTCCAGATGAAACGGCGCCATTTCTCCTCAAATCCCAAAAATACCCCCAGAACACCCCGATCCGAAAAACCGCCCAC
The DNA here is from genome assembly GCF_004297185.1 of Methanofollis fontis. NCBI lineage: Archaea > Methanobacteriati > Methanobacteriota > Methanomicrobia > Methanomicrobiales > Methanomicrobiaceae > Methanofollis > Methanofollis fontis. The sequence continues at coordinate 465,203 of NZ_PGCL01000001.1, read as the reverse complement.
ACTATCGAGATTAAAGCGCTCAAAATCGAAAACTACGCCCAGAATAGAGAGATTGCCGCACAGGAGAAGAAGGGGAAAGATCCCCCCTCAGTTCAGGGCCGCGACCCCGTCCGCCCAGGTCTCGACGGTGGCGAGGATGGCGTCGTCCTCATACGAGGTGATCCGCACGCTCTCGCGGGCGAAGGTGACGTAATAGGTCTCCCCGTTGGCGTCATGGCACCGCAGCTGGCAGCTGAAGGCGTCGGCGTCCGGGTTCCGGACGGCGTCTCCTCCAAGCGCCGCCTCAAGGGCGGCGTTGGCGGCGAGTTCGGTGGCGGCGGCGTTGAACCCGGACATATCCGGGGCCTTTGCGCTCACCGACCCCACGACGCTGCCCTCGCCGTCCTCGTAGTTCACCCGAACGGTGTAGGACTGGCGGTTGCGCTCCACGCCCGGGTGGGTGGCCCCACCCTGCACATACTCCACGCACCCCCAGGGGTTGGTGGCGATCACGTCGGCGATGATCCCCTCGAAGGTCGCAATATCGGCGATTGCGGCCGGGATCTGCCGGACGGCGGTCTTGGTGTTGCTGGTCTCGACAAAGTCTGCCATGGTTTGGTACTCCTGCCAGCATGCTCCCGGGTGCATGACAGGCACACCACAATATTACCATAAGTAATATTAATCTGCCTTATCAACACTGTATCGAGCATGGAGGAGCGCAGCACCCGGGAGGTGGTGGCCGAGACCGCCCGGGACGTGAAATGGATCTGCCGGACGCTTGCACGGATGGAGGAGCAGGGCGACCGGACCGAGGAGCGCCTCCGCTCCCTGGAGGGCTGGCAGAGCGAAAAGGTGGGGGAGGCACGGCGGGACAGGCAGATCGCCGCCGGAGCAGGGGGAGTTGTGGGGGGAGCGGTGGCGATCGTGCTGCAGATGATGGGGTGGGGGTAAGGGGCAGCGGCGCCCCCGACCAATAACGCTATTTTCTGAGTGATAGCGCCACACATTTGTGAATTGAACAATTATTTTAGATAATATCACCTAAAGAGATGGCAAACAAATAAAAATCATTATATAATATTGGCCTGTATCCACACACCATACGGCGACATGAATAATCCGCAAAAAATAGTGCACGCGGAATGTTGCCGGCCCATCTCCGGACCACCAGAGGATGTGATGTGGTGTATACGATCTGCTATACTGATCATGATGAAGACTCCCTTGCCGCAGTGAAGGACTATCTTGAAACCAGTGGAAGTTTCTCTGCAGAAACCGCAACAACAGCAGCAGACGGACTGGGCATCCTGAACAACCGCGCCGTCGATGCCGTCATATGCGGGCGCCTGCCGGAGATGGACGGGATCACCTTCCTGCAGGAGGTCCGTTCACGCCACGGCGACCTTCCCTTCATCTTCTTCTCAGAGAACGGGCAGGAAGAGGCCATTCTCGAAGCGCTCAGGTGCGGGGCGGACTTCTGTCTCCAGAAGAGGGATGACCGGCGTATCCGGTGCACCGAACTCCTGCAGACGCTACGCCTGGCCGTGGGGGCACGGAGGGGCGACAGGGCGGAGATTGAGCACCTGCACCGGGCAGAGGAGTGTGCGGGCGTCGGCATCCGCGAATACGATCCTGCGGCCGGGACCGTCCGGGAGTCGGAGATCGAGGCATGCGTCCCGGAGTGGGAGGGGATACACCATGAGCTGACCGGTCTGGATGAGCAGGCGACCGACGGCACCCTTGAATTCTCCGTGACCCCGGCAGACGGTTCCGGCCCCAGGGTTGTCCGCTCGGTCAACCAGATCACCCGGAACCCTGGAGGGGATCAGGCACAGGTCATGAGCATCGTCCATGACGACACGGAGAGCAGATCGACAGAGCGGGCTTTTCGGAGCACAATCAGGAACATCGTGGGTTCGGTCGGGCTTGAGTCCCTGGACCGCATCACCGAGAGTGTCGCCTCCTGGCTCGAGGCGGACTGCGTGATGATCGGGGAGATCATGCCGTGCAACACGCGAGTCCGGGTGCTCTCCATGATGCTCGACGGCGAGCATGTCCGGGACTTTTCGTATGACCTGAAGGGGTCCCCATGCGAGAATGTCACCGAAAAGGGCTACTGCATATACCCGAAAAATGCCGTGAAGCTGTTCCCGACGGCCAAGGACATGGTGGAACTGAATGTCCAGGGCTATGTGGGCACCGCCATGCGCAACTCCCGGGGGCAGGTGATGGGGATCCTCTGTGTGCTCACCCGGCGCCCCCTCCGTACTCCACCGGCCCTTCAGGAGATCATCGACCTGATCGCCGTAAAAGCGGTGGCAGAGATCGAGCGCAAACGATCAGATGAGGCAATACAGAAGGCCCGGCGGATGCTCGCCGATGCGATGGACCTTGCCCGCCTCGCAAACTGGGAATATGAGGTTTCAGAAAGCGTTTTTACCGTCGATGGCCGCTTTTATTCCCTGTATGGCGCCACCGCAGGGCAGGAGGGCGCCACCCGGATGGCGCTTGAGACCTATCTCCGGGAATTCGTCCACCCCGAAGACCGGGACATGGTCGCCACCGAACTGAATACCGCCGCATGTGCGACCGATCCCTGCTACCTGGCCCTCTGCAATCACCGGGTTGTTCGGCGGGACGGCGAGCATAGGCACATCGCCATGCGTATCGGGGTCACCACCGACGAGCAGGGCAGGGCGATGACATTGCATGGGGCAAACCAGGACATCACCGAACTCAAACTCGCCGAGCAGGCACTCCTTCAGGCAAACCATAAGGTCAACCTGCTCTCGAGCATCACCCGCCATGACATCCTGAACCAGATCCAGATCATCAGCGGGTACCTGGAAATCGCACACTGCAAGAGCGGGGATGCGGAGCTGGACAGGATATTTGCCATTCTCAAGGAGTCCACCCGGAACATCCAGCAGCAGATTGAGTTCACCAGGGTCTACCAGGACCTCGGGACCCATGAACCGCAATGGCAGTCCCTGGAGGCGGTCCTGCAAAATCTGCCGGCCCCACGCCGGATTGACCTCTCCAGCGACCTCAACGGCATCGAAGTATATGCCGATCCGATCCTCGAGAAGGTGTTCTACAACCTCATGGACAACTCCCTCCAGCACGGGGGGGAGGTGTCGGCGGTCCATGTCTCCGCGGTGGAGGAAGAGGGAGGTGCACTCGTCGTCTGGGAGGATGACGGCAGGGGCATCCCGACCGAAGAGAAGACGAAGATATTCACAAAGGGATACGGGAAGAATACCGGATTCGGCCTCTTTCTCATCTGCGAGATCCTCGCCATCACCGGGATCACGATCCGGGAGAACGGGGAACCGGGGAAGGGTGCACGCTTCGAGATCGCGGTGCCAAAACAGGCCTATCGGCGGGCATAATCCCCTCCACGGGGCTGGGGGGGGCTCAACCCTGCCGGCGACGGCGTTCAATTCCATATACATTCCAGGGGGTATACCGCCCATGTCCCGGGCCTTCCCGAAAATCCGAGCAGGTCGAGAACCGCGGTATGAGGCGGACCTGCAATTGAACGCTCTTCTCTCCAGTCCGTCGGGCTGTTCATCCACCACATTCACTTTCACCCCCCGCCCGCCTCCCCTTTTTCTCTTGCCCGATGGATGGACTCACCATGACATCCATCCCCCTCATGGCCGACCAGACGCTCTTCAGGAACCCGGAGGTCTTCGAGGTCACCCACCTCCCGGAGACCTTCAACCACCGCCACGCCCAGATGCAGGAACTGGCCTTCGCCCTCCGCCCCACTCTGGACGGCGGCAGCCCCCTCAACACGGTGCTCCGCGGCCCGCCCGGCACCGGCAAGACCACGGCCGTCCACCGGATCTTCGCCGGGGTCGGGGAGGTCTGCGAGCGGGTGGCGCCGGTGCTCATCCCCTGCCACTGCGACCAGACGCCCCGTGCGGTCTTCGCCCGGATCTACGCCGCCCTCTCCGGTCACCCCCTCCCGGATGCCGGCGTTCCGCTCCGGCGGATCACGGAGCGGATCGCAGACAACCTGACCGGGCGGGGGGCGGTGCTCGTCGTCTGCCTGGACGACGCCGGCGAACTCATCCCGAACGGCGTGCTGGACGATGTGCTCACCGCCCTCCTCCGCATGCACGAGGGGTATCCGGGCACAAAGGCCGGGGTGTTCCTGACGCTCTCCGGCATGGACCCCGACCTCTCCCGCTGCCTCACCCCCTCGACCCTCTCGGTGCTGCATGCCTCCGAAGTCTTTTTTCCGCCCTATTCCCGGCAGGAGATCCGGGGGATCCTCGCCGACCGCATCCGGGCCGGCCTCTACCCCGGCGTGGTGCCGCCGGCCGTGCTTGACCTGATGGCGGAACGGACGGACGCCTGTGGGGACCTCCGGGTGGGGCTGGACATGGTGCGGCGGGCGGCGGGAGCGGCCGAGAGGGCGGGGCGAAGGGCGGTGACGGCGGAGGACGTGCACGCCGCCCATGCGGCATCCCGGCACCTCCGCCTGGAGATGGCCGTCGATTCCCTGGACGCCGCCGACCGGGAGGTGCTCGATGCGGTGCTCTCGATCTGGCGGGAGGGAGAGGAAGAGACGAGATCCGGGACCGTCTATGAGCGCCTCTGCGACCGGGATGCGATGAGTTATTCGGCGTTCTATAGCCGCCTCCGCAAACTCGAGCACCTCCGGCTGGTGGACATTGTGATGTGGCGGGGACGGGGGAACAGCCGGATGATCCTGCCCGGGGAAGGGGTGGAGGAGGCGATGGAGGGGGCATTCGCGGTGTGACGCCCTACGCGGGGTCCAGTTTCACCACTCTGGCGTCATAACATCCATGGTTGCCGCTCACGCCACTGTCGATCGACCAGATCCTTCAGGCGAGAATACCTGTCAGAGGTCTGGTGGATGCCTCATACATCCTCTTCTGCTCTGGCAGGCGTGCCGTCCGGTCCCGGGGTGTCGGGACGTGCCTTCATTTCGGCTTTCTGACGGTTTTTTCAGGCAGAGACCCCGGAGATCCGGCGTATGACCGATTTCATCTCCTCCACCGTCCCGCCGTCCACCACCATGATCACACCGGTGTAGACAAGGGCCCCGAGGACGATCGCGGAGACGAGAGCGACACCGCCGGGTATCCACCCCTCGCTGATCATCAGGAATGCCCGGACGGCGGCGACCATCACCCCCGACCCGACGGCCGCAGGGAGGAGGGCGCCAGCGAGGGCGGCATAATTCAGCCCGATGATCCGGTTGGCGATGGTCTGGATGACAAAGAAGAGTCCGCAGAACGCCAGCGTAACGGCGGCGGCAACGCCGGTGATGCCGGCGCCCATCCCCAGATAGATCGCCAAGGAGATGGTCGGGAGGGAGAGGATCTCATAGCGCACATAGAGGTCGGGGCGGCCCATGCCCATCAGCACCGGGTTCGCATTGGCCTCGACCGATTTGAGGATCCCGTAGACGGAGAGGATCTGCAGGGGGAGCACCATGGGCGCCCACTTCTCCCCGATGGCGAGGGGAATGAAGACCGGTGCGACGACGGCAAGCCCGGCGAGCATGGGGAAGGTCAGCAGCGAGGTGTACCTGACGGTCTTGAGGTAGCCGCGGATGATCTGTCTGGTGTCGTCCTGGATGGCCGAGAAGGCCGGGAAGGTCACCCTCCCGATGATCCGGGAGACCCGACTGAACGGGAAGACGGCCATCTGGAAGGCGAGGGTGTAGAGGCCGAGGGAGGTGGCGTCCAGGAATTTTGCGATGAGGAAATAGTCGATGTTCGAGCCGATATAGCCCAGGACCTGCGAGGCCATTGCGTTCCTGCCGTAGCCGAAGAGGTCCAGGAAACTCTCCCGGTCCGGGGACCTCTGCGGACGCCAGGGGCAGAGCACCCACAGCAGGGCCGAACTCCCCAGAATCGCCAGCACCGAACCGAAGACCAGGCTCCAGACGCCATAGCCCAGAAAGGCCAGGACCAGGGAGACGACGCCCCCGATACCGGCCGTCCAGACCTCGGTGGCGGCGATCTTCCGGAAGTCGATCCGCTTCATCAGCAGCGTCCTGTGGACGATGCCGAACGACCCGAAGATGAAATTCAGGGAGAGCACGACGATGATCGGTGCCAGCAGGGGTTCGCCGAAAAAGGCGGCGATGGACGGGGAGGCGAGCAGGCCCACCGCAAAGAGGGCGGCACCGAGTGCGAGGCCCACCCAGAAGGCGGTGGAGAGGTGCCGTTCTGTGATCCCTTTTTTCTGGATGATGGCGGCGCTCAGGCCGACGTCGTTGACGGTCTCGATGAGCATGGTGAACACGAGCGCCATCCCGAGGATGCCGAAATCTTCGGGGACGAGGAGGCGGGCAAGCAGGATCTTGACGAGAAACTGGAATCCCTGGGATACCACCTGCGATATGCCTGACCAGCTGATCCCCCTGACGGTCTGGATTTCAAGGCTCAATCGGATCCCCCCCTCCGAGCACACCCCCCGGGTGCAACCGGGTGGCGAGCAGTGTAGAGCGCACGATGCTATTTAAGGATTGTGCTGGAGTCCCAGCGACGGAACACTGAAATTTGAATATTCACAGACCGAAATGCAATTTACAGAGCCTTGAGGCGGATTTCGCCTTTCGTGTGAGGACGTCGGTGAACGGCGGGGCGATCATCCGGGAGAAGCCCTTCAGGTCCAGGTCCCTGGTGACGCCGAACCGGGCGATGCTGTAGGGGTCGGAGCCCGCGGCCGGGCGGGAGTTCACCTCCAGGGCGCAGGCGTATCCCGCATCCCTGGCGGCACGGGTCTCCCTGGCGGCGTATTTCCCCCAGGGGTAGGAGAGGGAGAGGAAGGTCTCCCCGAGCCCGATGAGCGCCTCCCGAGACATCTCCAGTTCGGCCCGGAGCGCTCCGGGCTCGAGCAGGGGGAGGTTTGCATGGGAGTGGGTGTGGCTCCCGAGCCCGATGCCGCACGAACGGATGGAGCGGACGTCGTCTTCGTCCATCAGGCGGGCGTCGGGGGAGTGGCAGTTGAACGTCGCCCGCCCCCCGAGCATGCCGGTGACCAGGAAGACGGTGGCCGGGACACCGAAGTCTTCGAGCACCGGGACCGCCTCCTCGAGGACGTCCTGATAACCGTCGTCGAAGGTGACGACCGCCTGCCCCCGGAGGGCGGGGTCGCCGGCCGCGAGCGCCTTCACCAGGGAGGGGAGGGGGACGATATCGTAGCCCGCCTCCAGGAGCCAGGCGATCTGGACGCCGAAGTCCTGCCGTGAGACGGCGAAGGGGTCCGTGGGTGCGTGTGCGGTGACGGAGTGGTACATGACGACAACAGGGCCGGGAGGGCGCCGGAATGTGAACGGCATCAGATTATCTCCTCACGTCAACCGCCTGCTTTGCGCATATTCGAATGTCTCGCTCCGTGGTCGGGGGGGAGACCCGACCTCCCGCCGGCACCATCGCACTCGACAGAGATCAGATATTCCCTATATAATAGTATCTCCATGCCGCCCTGACCCCCGGCGCCCTTGGAGGGGTGCCCCTTTGATCAGGGGGGCGAAGGCGCTTTTCTGCGGTTTTCTCTGGATTCTGGAGCGAAGATTTTGATAGGATAGGAAAATGGAGTGTTGGTGGGGGTTTTCGTATTTCAGGTAGCCCGGTTCAGGGGTTTTAAGGAGTCCAGCCCATATCGTCCGTGAGATGATGCAGAATGCCGACAAGACTCCCTGATGGTGAATTCGTCGTCGCTGTGCTCCATCATCTGTCGCAGGAGGCCTGCCTTGAAATGGTTTTTTGAATGGTTTTGATGGATCGCTTTCCGGCGTTCTGTTCACGCTGTTGTTCTCGATGGAGCCGAAGCAGGTCTCCCCGGCCTTCCCCGATGCACCTGATCGTTGATGATGAACCTCTGGAAAAAGAGAGAAATGGGCATGCACACGGACATCAGTAGGGGGTATCAGCCCGGCCGTGTGATGAGGGAGTTCGATCCCACAGAGATGACGTTACCAGCCCCGCCGCATCTCCATCATATCGAATGATTTCAGCAGCGACTTATCACCATGAATGAGACGGAGCCCGAGTTCCAGTGTCTGTTGGGCCTCGGCCAGTACCTCCCCGTCACGCTCCCGACCGACCAGCCTCCTGATCGAATCGACCGCCATCTGGTGGGCCGGAAAATAGGGCGATTCTTTCCACGCCCGTCTTCCCTCTGAGAAATGAGCAACAATTAACTCCGTGGGTATATTTTCGATACTGCCCAATCCGACGAACGGCGGTGAGAACCTGTTGTAATCTTCATGCATCATCTCACGAAAACTCTGGAGCGCCGCCTTTCGCACCTCTGGGTCCCGATCGGAGATGAGCGGGATGAGGTTGTAATAATAATGGTGATCCCACCACCGGACCAGAGATGCTTGTGCTTCAATCGCTGCGGACTTTCGTGTTTCCGGATCCTTGCTCTTCAGCCTGGCGACATTATCGGTTATTCTGGCGTATTGTTCATCCAGGTCTTTTCTCTTCTCCTGCGCCTCCGCACGCTTCTTTTTCCAGGATTCCAGGAACCCCCCGAGAATGCCGGCCATGTCGCCACATCTCCGAGATCTGTCATAAATATATGGGGACCAGGGATTAGCGATCTCTCTTCAGGGGGCAGGAAGGGGAACTCCCACCAAACAGTCAGAATTTCAGGTTTCGGATCGGTAAAAGACAAAACAACCACCTTCATATATCAATCACGAAAAATAGAACCTCATGGAACTTTTTCCTGGAATCTATGAGCAATTAATCAACGAATATCTCCAATCAAAACTATCCTCGCTCAGAACCGATCAGAGATGGTACACCGACACCATCGGGCACTATGATCCCCAGTCCATCCTCTCCCGCTATATCCATACGATTGTTGAAGATGCCCTCCGCACCGCAGACGAAAAACATCGGTCCCTGGCAGATCAGATCGCCATCTGCAATGGCATCGTCGCCCATCTTGCCGATGTCATCGGTGACGATCACCTCCACCACTGCAAAATCACCGATGACGCCGAACTCCTGCTCGCCATCCTGGACCCTGATCTTTCCACAACCCTGGATCAGCAGACCATCCCCCGACCCGAGACCTCCATCTCTCAGGGCAGTCTCTTCACCGGGTCCCCCAGGGAACCCGGACTCGTGTATGAGCTCAAAAAGGAGATCAGAAGTGCGGACCGCATCGACCTTCTCATCTCATTCATCAAGTGGAGCGGTATTCGCCTGATCATCGACGATTTAAAGGAGTTCGTCAAACACGGCACCCTGCGGGTGATCACAACATCCTATATCGGCGCAACCGACATAAAGGCGGTTGAGACCCTCTCTCGCCTGAAAAACACCACCGTCAAGGTATCATATGACACCGAGAGGACCCGCCTCCATGCAAAATCCTACATCTTTCACCGGAAAAGCGGATTTTCTACCGCATACATCGGTTCGTCGAACCTCTCGAGTTCAGCGGTCACAAGCGGTCTGGAATGGAACGTGAAGGTGACGCAGCAGGACTCGGCGCATATCATCAGAAAGATCGACGCAACCTTCGAGACCTACTGGAATGATCCAGAGTTCATCACCTATACCGATGCGAGCAGAGACCACCTCATCCGCTCCCTCTCAAAAGAGACGAAAGACGATTCCGGGGTAACAACGGTCTTCGATATCCAGCCCTACCACTTCCAGAAGGAGATCCTCGAACAGATAAAGGCCGAACGAGAACTCCATCACAATTTCAAAAACCTCATCGTTGCAGCGACAGGCACAGGAAAAACGGTCATATCAGCATTCGACTACAAAGATCTCACGTCCAAAGCGGGGCACTACCCCCGCCTGCTGTTTGTCGCCCACCGTGAGGAGATCCTCAAGCAGAGCATCAACGTATTCCGGGGGATCCTCAAGGACCCCAATTTCGGGGACCTCCTGGTCGGGGGAAACGAACCCACCCAGATCGAGCATCTGTTCACGTCCATCCAGAGTCTCAACAGCAGGGACCTGATCCAGCGCACACGACCCGATTTTTATGATGTGATCATCATCGATGAGTTCCATCATGCAGCGGCACCCTCCTATCAGCGTCTCCTCTCCCACTACACGCCTCAGGTCCTTGTCGGTCTCACCGCCACCCCTGAACGGATGGACGATCTCGACATCTTCCAGTATTTTGATGGCAGAACCACCGCAGAAATCCGCCTGCCCGAGGCGATCAACCGGAAACTCCTCTCACCGTTTCACTATTTCGGGATCACCGATGTGGTGGATCTGGATTCGGTGACCTGGAGGCGCGGATGCTACCAGCCCGGTGAACTCAATGAACTCTATACCGGGAATACAGAACGGGTTGAGCGGATCAAGGAGGCATTACTGGAGTACATCAGCGATATCGACGATACCATCGGCCTTGGTTTCTGTGTCTCCGTCGATCATGCACGGTTTATGGCCGAATCGTTTACACGGGCAGGCATCCCCTCGGCATCGCTCTGTGCCGAGAGTCCAAGAGAAGAGCGCTTTTCCATCCAGAACCGCCTGAAATCACGGGAGATCCACTTCATCTTTGTCGTCGATCTCTACAATGAGGGGGTGGATATCCCTGAGGTAAACACGATCCTCTTCCTGCGTCCGACAGAGAGTCTGACGATATTTGTGCAACAACTCGGGCGGGGACTGAGGCTTGCAGAGGGTAAAGAGTGCCTGACCGTGCTCGACTTTGTCGGACGACACAATGTCCATTATCGGTTCGGGGAGAAGATGATGGCACTCCTCTCCACAAGCGAAAGACCCCTGATCATGCAGGTCCGGGAAAATTCATTTGAACTCCCAAAAGGGTGCCATATCCATCTCGAAAAGGTGGCACAACAGCGGGTGCTTGAGAATATCACCACGGCAACCACCACGCGGCGTTCGTTAATCCGCACCATCCAGGCATTTGAAGAGAGGACCGGCACACCCCTCACCCTGAAAAATTTCATGGCATACCACGCCATAACACCGAGGGAGATCTATAGAAAGGATACCTTCACCGCCCTGGCATGCCAGGCAGGGGTGTGTAAAGACGGGGACGGGGCAGACTCCGCATTCACAAAAAATGCCGCACTGCACCTCAGCACCATCGACTCACCACGATTGATCCGCTTCATTCAGGACCTCTTGAAAGACCCGTTCGGGTATTCCTATGACACCCTCACCGATGCCGAGAGGCGGATGCTCGCGATGGTCTATTATTCCATCCACACCTCTCCACCAGAAACCCACGATATCCCGTCCCTCTTCTCAGATATTGTGGAGAGTGAATGGATCCGTAACGAGGTGTCCGATCTCCTGGACTACAATTTTGAGCAGATCGAGTTCATCCCTGAATCGGTCGATCTGGGTTTCGATTCACCCCTGGAGGTGCATTGTACCTACACACGGGACCAGATCTTCTCTGCCCTCGGGCACCATACCCTGGACGCCAGACCCTCACAGGGGAGTCGGGAAGGCGTGCTCCATCTCCGGGACAAACAGATTGATGCCTTCTTTATCACCCTGAACAAGACCGAGGAGCACTATTCCCCCACCACCATGTACCAGGATTATGCCGTCTCTGAATCCCTGTTTCACTGGCAATCACAGAGCACCACATCTGCATCCTCGCCGACCGGAGAGCGCTACATCCACCACGAGGAGAGAGGCAACCGGATCCTGCTCTTTGTCCGGGAGTTCAAAAAGGTCGACAACCTGGCAGAGCCCTACATCTTCCTCGGGACGGCACGCTATGTCTCCCATGAGGGCACCCGCCCCATGAGCATCCTCTGGGAACTCGACCGCCCCATGCCGCCGGGGTTGTTTGTGCGGGCGAACAAGACGGTGATCGGGTAGGAAGGGGCGCCAATCGGATCCACCCCCACCACCCAGGTGTTCATCCGGATACTTTTTTCCGTACAGGGGATACAATGGGAACCAATGACCCGCTGGATCGGCACCTCCACCCGTGAGAACGCAGACATCGTGATGAAAAAGGAAGTCTGGGGCGTCTCAAAAAAGGACATCAACCAGATCAACCGGATCAGGCCGGGCGACACCCTGCTCCTCTATGTCGGGCAGAAGACGATCGACCGGGAGACCACCCTCCCCCCGGCCATCATCGGGTGCTTCGAGATCGTCTCCGGCGTCTCCCATGACACCACCCCGATCTTCACCGTTCCCAGAAAACTCGGGAACGAGGTCTTCCCGCTGCGGGTCAGGCTGAAGACGGTGGAGGTCTTCGAACCCCCGGTGGAGTTCGAGCCCCTGATCCCTCGCATGGCGTTCATCGCCGACAAAAAGCAGTGGTCCGGGCAGAACGGAGGACAGACGATGCGGGCGATCACCGAGGAGGACCACTCCTATATCATGAAGGCGGCCAGGACGCCGCGGGACTGAAGGACACCACCACCCTCCCTGCGTTCCACTCCCGCACCGCCCTCGCATAACACCCCTCGCAGAGCACGGTCAGTCCGTCCGCAGAGCGAAACGCCGCCCGCCCCTCCCCGCAGAGGGAGCAGCGCCCGAGATCGGTCGAGACCCGCGAGAAATCGGCGTGGTCCAGCACGCCGGGGAGGGTCGTCACCTACTTCCCGTTTGCACCTGTGCACCTGTTTGCACCGGCGTGCACTCCTGGAGTGTAAACAAACGGGCGGCTCCTGTTGGGTGGATCCTCGATCCCGCCCTGATCACCCCGATCATCCCGGTCATGTGCACTCTGGCGCAGATCGCACACACACCCACCCGCAGACGTGGGGGGATCGGGTGGGGTGTGTGCTTCCCCATCTGAGTGCAATGTACTATTATAGGAGAGAGAGATCTCTCTTCTCTTTAGAATCTACAGTCCGAGCCCGCTCCTCCGTTCCCGATCTTTGCACTTCTCCGGTGCAACTTCGGTGCAAACGGGGTGCAAAAGTGTCATCGTCAGGCGGGTCGGGATCGATCCAGATCTGCCCCCCGGACGCCCACCGGCGGTAGGCCGCCGGGTCGAAGGCGTAGTGGTGCTCGCGCCGCCGTTGTTGTAGCCGTGCAGGATCCGCCAGGTCTGGTGATAGGAGAGCCCCGGGGCCTCCTGGAGCATGCGGATCGTGAACTGCTTCCAGCCCATCGCCTCGACCGTCGCCGCCGGATCGTGATCGCATACATATGGCGCCCGCCCCGCCGGATCAGCACCTCCCGGATCGTCCCGCCGAAACGGCGGATCTCGGTCGAGAGGGCGATCGGCAGCAGGTAGAGGGGCACCGGACCGGCGGTGCTCGTCTCGTCGCGGGCGGCGGTCCCTGATCCGGTGGTGGCGCACAGGGGTTCATGGGGGCTGCCGCATCGTTCGTTTCCACCCCCCTCTCCGGGGGGGCCTGCATGGTTCTCTTTCATGTTCTGTTCCTCGTGTGCGGGAATCTCCCGCACCAATGGAACGGTGAGCGCAGGGGGATATAAATGGGACCCTATGGCGCCGAAAGGGGAAAATCAATCCTATTTATGCGCTTCTTATGAAGGCACGGCACGCCCGTCGCCGCACTGCAAAGGGGCGGGAGAAGAGGGCGATGATTCGGGCAGGAAATATACAAAACAAAATATTTTGGCCGGGGAAGGGCCCTCTGCGCACCTATCCCTCAGCCGCAAGATCGATGGAGAAGTGCTCCGCCGACAGCACATCCATGTCCGCCGCCGCCCCGTCGCAGACGACCGCCGGGAACTGGCGGACCGGCCTGAACACCACCGCATCATCCGGGATGGCGGGGTCCATCGGCGCATCCACATCTGTCTGGATGACCAGACGGGCCGGGTCCAGGCGGTCGGCATAGTAGGTCTTGAAGCGCTCCCGCTCCTCCTCCGGGATCGCCACCCAGTCGGCGATCTCCGCCACCGTGGTGTCGCAGGGCACCCAGCCATATCCCTCGATATAATATTCCGCCCAGAAATGCGTCCCCGGCGTCTCCGCCAGGAGCATCTGGTAGCCGCCGGCCGCCCTCGCCGGGATCCCGAGCGAACGGCAGAGCGCCGCAAACAGCATGCTCTGGGTCCCGCAGTCGCCGTGCCCGGTGGCGAGCATGTAGGACGACTCCGCCACCTTCGGTTCGACGGTGTCCAGGGAGGCGTGCGGGACCTGGCTGTACGGGTAGGTGTCGATGATAGAGCGGTAGACGGCGTGGACCGCCAGGCAGGGGTTTGTCTCGTTCCCGGCGATCGACGCCGCCAGGTCCCGCACCCCGTCCGTGACCTCGATGTTCCGGGAGGAGGAGGTGTAGAGGATATAATCCGGGTCGCTCGTGTCGTAGTCCAGGACAGAGGCCGGATCGACCTCGAAGATCTGCTCGTACGAGGTGAAGGCGATATCGGCGCTGATGACCAGGTCGCCGTCCAGGGCCTCTATGGGGACCTCGTAATAGACGTAGCCGATCCGCCCCTCGGTCACCGGTCCGGTTACGATATACTCGGGATGGGAGAGGTTGGCGACTGAGACATCCTGCTGGGAGTCGGTTTCCAGGGGGAGGGGGAACCAGACCCGCAGGGTGCCGTTCACCGGGAGGGAATCGGCCGGCAGGTCCAGGCGTTCGGTGCCGGCATACCTGACCGGGTTGCGGTACGGCAGGGCGCCCTCCTGGGCCTCTGCCAGGGCATACCTGGATGTATAGTCGAAATCGACCACCCTGTCGGCGATGGGGTGGAGGCGTTCGGGGTGTGCATACAGGAAGTCGATGGCGATGTTCTCATAGTAGAGCACCTCCCCGTCGGAGCGGATCGTCTGGGCACGCCCGTCCAGCCATTGATCCATCTCGGGCGCCGTGAGGTTCGGGACCTTCTGCCGCATCTCCGCTTCCGCCGCCGAACGGTTGAACGGGAACTCGATCACCGCCCGTGTCGCCCGGAACATGCCGTTCCGATCGGCGAGGGCGCCGTCCGCATCCCCTGCCGCCAGGGAGCGGGCATACGCCTGTTCGTAGAGGTCGGCGGCCGTGCGGTAGTTGCCGTCGGCCATCTCCGTCGCCGCCCGGACGGAGAGGTCGTCTCCGTCACCGCCGTCTGGTGCGGAGAGGCAGCCGGCGCCCCCGCAGAGGAGGAGGAGCAGGAGGAGAATTGCGGGATGATTCGGGCACATGATGGGTGGTGGGCCACGGTGAGGGAAAAGCGCATCGAAACGGGGCGGCGATTTCAATCATTATAAATGCCGGGGGGCAGAGGATCCAACCATGAGACTCCCCCCCTCCACCCTCCTCATCCTCCTATTCCTCCTCGCATGCCCCGCCGCCGCCGGGATCGCCGATCCGGCTGATGTGGCGGCGTTCTTCGACGGGGCCGTCCCGGCGGGCATGGCCGAATACAACATACCCGGTGCGTCGCTCGTCGTGGTGGACGACGGGGAGATCGTCCATGCTCGGGGCTACGGCTACGCCGACATCACCTCGAAAACGCTCGTAGACCCCGAAGAGACGCTCGTGCACGTGGGTTCGATCACCAAACTCTTCACCTGGACCGCCGTGATGCAGCAGGTGGAGGCGGGGGCGATCGACCTGGACGAGGACGTCAACACCTACCTGAAGGATTTCTCGATCCCTGAGACCTATCCGGGGCACCCGGTGACAATGCGGCACCTGATGACCCATTCGGCCGGTTTCGAGGAGGAGGAGGTCCACTTCGCCGTGGGGGACGCCGCCGACCTCTACCCCTTCCGCACCTACTGCCGGGAGAACATACCGGCACTCGTCTATCCGCCCGGCACCGTCACCTCTTACTCAAATTACGGCACGACACTTGCGGCGGTGGTCCTGGAGGACGTCACCGGCATCCCGTACGAGCAGTACGTGGAGGAGCGGATCCTCGCCCCGCTCGGCATGACCGACACCATCCTCTCCTATCCCAGATCCCCGGAATCGGAGAACGCCACCGCCTCCGGCTACCACTATCTCGGCGGGAAGAACATCGCCGTCCCGGACACCCTCTTCGTCATCGGTCCGGCCGGGACGATCGCATCCACGGCGACCGATATGGCGGCATTCCTCTCGGCCCACATGGAGAACGGTTCGGCGGTCCTGGGGGCGGACACCGCCCGCCTGATGCACGCCGCGGCGTTCTCCAACGACCCCCGCGTGAGCGCCATGTGCCTCGGCTTCTACGAGAACCATATCAACGGCGAGCGGATCATCGTCCACGGCGGGGACACCGACACCTTCCACTCCCTGCTGGCGATCATCCCGGAGAGAAAGGCGGGGTTCTTCGTCTCCTACAACAGCGCCGGCGGGAACAATGCGAGAAACGACCTCCTGATGGCATTCGTGGACCGCTTCTGGCCGGATGACGGGGTGGAGGAGGAGAAGAGCACCGTCACGACCCCGGTCCGGCACTATGCCGGCACCTACCAATCGACCCGGCACAATTACCGCTCCTTTGAGTTCTACCTCTCCCCCCCCGAGCAGATGGCGGTCGTCGCCGGGGATGAGGGGACGGTGCTGATGGAGCGCGGCGGAGCGGCGCCCGTGGTATACGTCCAGGTCGAACCGGGCGTGTTTAGGCGGGCGGACGGGACGGAGACCTATGCCGGCGACCTGGTCTTCCGGGAGGGCGAGAGCGGCGATGTGGAGTTCCTCTGTCTCGAAAACGTCCCGATCATGGCCTTCGAACAGGTGCCCCCCTATGCCACGTATCCCTTCACCGATGGCGTGAAATATGCGGCCACCGCCCTGCTGCTGACGGCCCTGCTCTGGCCCCTTGCGGCGGTCGTCCGCCGATTCCGCGGCGACGGTGGGGAGGGGGAAACGCCCCTGCCGTCTTGCGCCCGGGCGGTCGCCGGCAGCGCCGCCATTCTCTTCCTGCTCTTCACATACCTCCTCCTGCCGGCGGCGGCGGGCGACCCGGCCCTGGTCCAGGCCTATATGTGGGAGCGGACGACGCCAGTCGCCCTCGCCGCGGCGCTTGCGGTGCCGGTCGTCGCCGTCCTCCTCTCGGCCGCCGCCGCCCTGTTCCTGGTCCCGGCCTGGAAAAACGGCTGGTGGACGCTCAGGCAGCGGGCGCACTACACCCTGGTCGTGATCGGGCTGCTGATGATGGCCTGGTGGGCGAACTTCTGGAACCTCTTCCTGTTCAGGGTATAGGGGCGGCGGGTTCCAGCAGGGCGGCGGCCTCCGCCACCCCGGTCAGCCCGCGCTGGAGGAAGACGATCCCGAGCACCGCCTCCACGAGCGTCCCCTTGACGTGGGCGGTGTCCCCCTTCGGCACCGGCGGGTCGAAGTGGATCCGGTGCTCGTACAGCCCCCAGCGGTCGCAGAGACGCCCCATATTCGCATTGCTCTCGTAGTGCTTCCGCCGCTCAGAGAGGCCAGCGGCATCGGCCAGGTGCGGGCTCCAGATCGCCGGCAGCACCCCGATCTTCAATGCAGCGTCCCCGATCCAGGCCAGCACCTCGGCCGCATCAGGGAGGTGCGCCATGGCGTCAAGGTCTGCCGGGGAGAGGGCACACCCCCCCTCCCGGAAATGGACGGCGATCTCAGAGAAGAGGTTCCGCGTCGAGGGCTGGAAAAACGCCAGAACAAACATCTCTTTTCGCTCGATCGAAAACCCGAGGTCCCGCTCCACGACGGGGCAGACCGCCGTGCCGATCGCATCCATGCCCCGCAGCACGGCATCGACCGCCCCGTGCCAGCGCAGCAGGAGATCGCGCTCCCGCCCGTCGTCCAGGGCGTCCGCCTTCTCTGCGAGGCCCCCCCTGAGCAGGGCGAGGTTCCCCTCCACCCCCACCTCATGCCAGACCAGGCTCC
Source organism: Methanofollis fontis (assembly GCF_004297185.1). Lineage (NCBI taxonomy): Archaea > Methanobacteriati > Methanobacteriota > Methanomicrobia > Methanomicrobiales > Methanomicrobiaceae > Methanofollis > Methanofollis fontis. The sequence continues at coordinate 447,481 of NZ_PGCL01000001.1, read as the reverse complement.
GGTGCATGCCCCCCCTTCGGCGGGGGAGGCAATAGGGGTTCCGGCCAGATCCATGAAAATATATTTATATTTGCGGCGCCATAGGGGCGTTGCCTCAGGGGGGACGTGACCGGATCTGCTGCCGGTGGCGATAAGATCAACGGTTGAAACGGCTGAAAACCGTGAAGATCGACAGAGATATCGTCATAACGGGGCCGAACAGATGTCCACTGAAAACAGGCCCGAAGAGACCGGACCCACAGGTCTTCTACGGCACAGGAACTGTGGGTGACAAAGACGGTCGATTCACGGGTGCCGGCCTGTTTTCACAGGGCACGATGCCGTGGGGGTCCTGTCCGATGATCAAAACGGCTGACGATCATCAGGCAGAGAGGGCGTATCACGGGGCCGACCAGTAAGATCGGAAAACCCGCCTGGGGCAGGGGTTTTCCCGACACCTTCGTAGCCCTTTTTTTTTATTCGTGTATCATGATGAGCAGCATCTTGAAGCGTTCCGGCGCCTGCAGGGCGTGCGGGACGCCGGCCGGCATGATGATCATCCCGCCCGCCGACGGTGATATCCGCCGTCCCCTCCAGCACCTGCAGGATGGCGTCATAGGGTGCGGTGTGCTCGGAAAGCCCCTGCCCGGCATCAAAGGCGAAGGCCGTGATCGTCCCGGCCCGTTTCGTCACCAGGGCCCGGGAGACGACCGCACCCTCCTGATACTCCACCAGGGAGAGGGGATCGATCACCCGCTCCATGAGCCTCTCCTCAGATCCCGAGGGCATTCCGCCTCCCCTCGATGTGGGCGAGCACGCCGTCGGCCGCCGCCGCCGGATCGCCCTCCAGGGCGAGCACGCCGCCGGTGATCTCACGCAGGTCAGCGGTGAGGAGGCGGACCAGCCCCGGCGCCCCGGTCACGGTGGGCACCGGGTTCACATAGGTGTAGAGCCCCAGGGCCAGGGCGAAGATGGCGTCGATCGTCGCCTTCTGCTCCATATACTCCGGGGCCACCGCCGCCACCGGGAGGTCGGGCACCGCCACGCCCCCCAGGGCCTTGCCGATGGCGGCCAGCAGGTCGGCGCATCGTCCGGTGTCGGTGCAGGTGCCAAACGAGAGCACCGGCGGGATGCCGAGGGCGGTGGCGACCTTCTTCAGCCCCGGACCGGCGCGGCCCGCCGCATCGGGGGTGCAGAGCCCGGCCACCTGCATGGCGGCATTGCCGCAGCCCATCGAGAGCACCAGGACATCGCGGGCGATCAGCTCGGAGGCCACGGCCACCGAGTGGACGTCCTGCCCGGAATCCCGGAGGCTGGTGCAGGAGACCAGCCCGGCCACCCCGCGGATCGATCCGTCCTTGATCGCATCCAGCAGGGGCTCGAGACCGCCGCCGAGGGCCGCCGCGATGCTCTCCGGCGAGAACCCGACCACCGCCTGGCGCGTGGGCAGACCGCGGACCGGCGTCACCGTCCCATGGCGCCGCCGGAAGTTCTCGATCCCCATCTCGAGCAGGGCCGCCGCCGTCTCTCGCGCCCGCGCCGGGTCGTAGTCCATATGCTCGGTGCCGCCGTCCAGCCCGACGAGTTCGGAGACGGCCACGATCCGGAAGCCGAAGCGTTCGGCATAGACGGGGTCGAGGGGGAGCGAACAGTTCATATCGGCCACGAAGACGTCCACGGCGCCGGTGGCGAGCACCGCCTCCTGCATGATCCAGTTGCCGGTGTAGCCCCAGAAGACGTCGTCCATGTCCAGGCGCTGCACCATCTCCTGCCCGGTCTCGATATTGGCGATCACCCGCAGCCCCTTCGCCCCGGCCTCGACGGCCCGCTCCTGCCACTCGGGCATGCGGGCCAGGTCCACCAGGGCAAAACCCAGGAAGGGTTCGTGGCCGTTCGGGAGGACGTTCACGTAGTCAGGGTCGAGCACCCCCAGGTCCACCCGCATCCAGTGCGGCGCCGGCGTCCCGAAGAGGGCGTCCTGCAGGTATTCCAGCACGATCTGGCTCTGGTAGGCCGTCGCCACCGAGAGACGAAGCGCCTTTTTCGCCAGGCTCACGTAGTCGCCGTCCACGTTGGTGAGGCAGGAGGAGGTGGCCCGCATCATCTCGCCGTAGACCCCGCCCGGAAAGATCCCGAGGTTCCGCCAGACCGTCTTCCGCTCGGCCGGGGCGAGAAAATCGACGATACGGCTCTCTTCATGGCTTTTCCGCGCAAAATCGTTCTCGACGAAGGTGCAAAGCCTTAGACTGAGCTCGTCGATCGGAGTCCCGGTGTCCAGCCCCAGGCGCCCGGCAAACCCCTTCAGCTTCTCGGGATCGCTCACCCGGAAGGGCGAGGTGCCCAGCGCCGTCTCCCGCAGGGTGCGGACCGCGGCCTCGCAGTGGTAGTGATAGGTCGAGGCCCCCATCACATTCCGCAGCAGCATCATCCGCATCGCCATGCCGTCGGCCGAGATGCCGCAGACGCCCCGTTTGTCCGTCTCCGCATCGGCCCTGCACGGCCCGTTGGAACAGAAATCGCATCGCATCCCGCCGGTGCAGAACCGGCACCGCCGGTCGGGGTCGTTGCCGATCCCCTGCGCCTCATACCGGTCCCAGACATTGGAAATCCCCATCTCGTGGAGTTTTTCGTACATCGACCGCACCGATTCATGGTAGGATACCCGCCGCTCTTCCATCACGTCCTCCCCCGCATCCCCATATGGGCCGAATCGCTTAAATCTGTCGTGCCCCGACCACCGGCACAGAGGAGATCGTCGGCCTGCCCGTCATCACCTGTATCCTCCACCGGCCCATCAGAAAGATGATCGACGGCTGAAAGAGGCGCTGATGGCAGAAAAAAGGATCGAAAAACCCTTCCTGGCTGAAAACGCCATATTTTTATAGGGTCCGGTACTATCACCCCTCTGGTGAACCAGATGTCAGGCGATGAAATGATCCGTGCGACGGCCGGCGAGCTGCGCAACTTCATCAACGCAAAGGCGATCATCGGCGACCCCCTCGACCTCGGCGACAAGGTGGTGTTCTCGATCGCCAGCTTCGGTTTCGGGTTCGGTGCCGGGTCCGGCAGCGGCAAGCAGGGTGAGGGAGAGGGCGGAGGCGGGGGTGCCGGTGGAGGCGTCCACCCGGTGGCCCTCCTGGTCGTGCACAAGGACGTGCGGGGGCCCGAGGGGGTCCAGATCTACTCACTCCAGAAGAAGGGGCAGCTGTCCGAGGTGATCGAGACCATCGGCGAGAGTCTCCCGGCCACCGTGGAGCGGATCGCGGGCAAGGTGATCGAGATGAAAAAGACCTGCGCCGAAGAGGAGTGTGTCGAGGCCCCGGAAGAGAGCGGGGAGTAACACGCTGACATGGGCGGCGGCGACCTGCCTGTACTCCTTTTTTTTCTCGCGCTCCTAGCGCTGTCTCTGTACGCCCTGCTGCTCGTCCCCTTCGAGGTCCGCTTCTCCGGATCCTTTGACGCCGGTGAATGGCGGGGGTCCTGCCGTTTCTGCTGGGCGGTGCTCTCCCTGAGGCTGTTGATGGAGGAGGGCGCCCTCAGTGCCGGGGTCGCCCTGGGGCGGCGGGTGCTCTTCTCAGTCCCGATCAGCGGCGAGGAGGAGGAAGCCGTGGAGGAAGAAGAAACGGCAGAACCGGAAGAGGAAGAAGGGGCCGGGATCGCCCCCGGCGAGGCGCTCGCCGCCGCGCGTGCGGTGCTGCCCGGTTTCCTGGACCTGCTCGGCTACCTCCTCGCCCGCTGCCGGATCGGGTGTGGGCGGGTCTGGTTCAGGGCCGGACTGGACGACCCCGCCGATACCGGCACGCTCTACGGGATGGTGCAGGCGGCAAACGGTGCATTGTGGGCGACGCCCTTCTCGGTGGCGATGGACCCCCTCTTCAACGGCGGCGAGGTCGCCGGGCGGGCGGATGGGGCGCTGCTGGTCGAGCGTCCGCTGAGCGTGCTCGTGGCGGCGGCGTTCTTCGCTCTCTCGGCGCCGGTGCGCACCGCCGTCTGGCCGCTGGTCCGGGGTGAAGGATGAAAGAGGAGCAGGGCGTCGAGGTCGGCCAGGCCCGCCTGGCGGCAGGGAGGGCGGTCGTGCCGATCGTTCGCACATATTCGGCCACCGTCGGGAAAGGAGGGTTTTTCCGGGCCGAACCGGTCGGGATCCTGGTCGCCGGGGAGGGGTGGGCGGTGCTGCTCTCCAGAGAGGGGGCGGAGGTGCCCGACGACGTGGTGGACGTTGCGGCGCACCGGGCGAGGCAGGCGCTGGAGCGTTAACCCCCTTCCTTCTCCCACCAGATATGGGCGAAGCGGGAGCGCTCCCGCATCACCAGGTCCCCGTCCTCTTCATTCAGCCATTCTTCAAGCGCCGCCGTCAGCACCCCGACCTGCCGCTCGTCTTTCGCCGAATAACGGGGGGCATAATAGGCAAGGGCGTCCTCCATCCCGGAAAAACGCCGTTCTTCGGTGAAACGGTGCACAGTCAGGTTCGGATAGCGCTCCATCTCCCAGAGCAGGTTGAAGACCACCTCGGCCTTCGGCACCGGACGATAGGGGGCGGCATGGAGGGCAGGCCAGAGGGCGAGATACTGCCGCTCCCATGCCGGCGTGCCCGCATGCCAGAAGATGTGCACCGATCCTGAGGCCACCTCCTCCATCTTGAGAAGAGCGGCGGCGAGGTCGGGCATGGCCAGGGAAAACGAGGCGACCACGATATCGTAGGGGGGGGCGAGGTCGCGGAGGGGATCGAGGTCCTCAAAGCGTTTCTCGACGACCCCGATGTTCCGGAGGCCAGCCGCCGCCACCCGTTCCCTGAGCACCGCCGCCATCCCCCCGGACGGTTCGACGGCATCGACCCTATCCACCAGCCGGGCGATCGGGAGGGTGAGGGTGCCGCGGCCCGCACCGATATCGAGCACCGCATCCCCCGCCCGCAGGGGGAGGGCGGAAAGACTCAGGTCCACGCGTTCGCTCATCCGCTCGCTGCCGTCATACCGGCGGGCGGCCCCCCTCCCCTTCCAGAGGGTGTCGGGCCCGGCAAACCCGCTGCTCGCACGGTGGCGCTCCAGCGCCGTCCGCCACACCGCCGCCCAGTCGATCCGGCCATCCATGGGAGTATGTCGGCCTCCAATGAGAAAAAACCCCGTCGCCCCCGCCTCAACCGACGGGAGGGGCACAATCCCTATATGCACCTATCGACAATGGATCGCTGGTGAAAACGTCCATGGACAAAACAGGCATCGCAATGATCGTCGTCGGGCTGGTGCTTGCGGCCCTCGGCATCTTCGGCATCTCGCTGCTCGCCCCCGAGGTGATCGCATTCCTCATCGGCGTCATCGAACTCGTTGTGGTCCTCATCGGCCTCGGGCTGATCGTGATCGGGGCGATCATGGCGCAGGAGTGAGGGGGGGAAGGGCCTTCGAACCTGAACATACACCCTTTTTTCGTATTCCATGAGAGGGGGAGCGTGGTGACGGAAGGGTCCGCCCCTCCCGACATCTCCCGAAACGAGCGGTTATAAAAAAAGGTCTGGAGCCTATTCCTCGTTCTGCTGCGCCCGTTTCCAGGAATACCAGATGACCCCGGCGATCACCGCAATCACCGCCACGATCAGGGCGATCATGCCGAGAGGGAGGGACTCCTCGTTCTCGGAGGGTGAGGACGCCGTCGAACCGATTGAGATCTCGGTCGTGCTCCGGTAAAGGTTCCCGTTCTCGTCCTTGAACTCGATGACCAGCGGGACGGTGGTGGTGTTCTCGGCGGTGAAGGTGACCTCGAAGTTCGAGAGGTCGTCCGGGTCCAGGGAGGCAACCGGATACAGCCGGTTCGGCTCCACCGGGACGCCGGGTGCCCCGACACTGATCACCACGGCCTTCGCCACCTCAAGACCGGTATTGGTGACGTCGCCGCTCACCCGGTAGATCCCGCCCTCACGGACCACCTCGATCCCGGAAACCACGATCTCCGCCCGTTTTTTATTGTCGGTGAAGACGATTGGAAGGCTCGCCGCCATGCTCCGCTGGTTCTTGCCGTTCCGGTAATGAACGGTCATCACCAGATCGGTCTCCTGGTGCGGGGTGATGTTGAAGGTCACCTCGGACTTCTGGTCTGGGGCCAGGGCACCGATAAACGCACTCGTCGGCACCGACTCGATCCCGGCGCCCGAGGGCACGACGGTGACCCCGTTGATCTCGCCGGTGCGGGGGTTGCTCACCGTCACCCGCACCGTCTCCTTCTTGCCTTCAGTGAAGGAGTCCGGACGGTCCACGACCGCCAGCCGCGGCTCGGTCTCCTCCACCTTCACGGTCACCGGGTAGCGGAGGGACCCGGCGTCCCTGAAGTCAATGACGAAGATGGGATAATAGATGCCGTCGCCGGCGTCCGCCTCAACCGTAAACGTGAACGAGACCTGGTTCCCGGGGCCGATGGAGCCGAAGGTGCGGTAGGGATCGTCCAGAATCAGGATATTCGAGTCCGTATACATCCTGGCGCTCCGCAGGGGAACGCTCTCGTCTGCGGTGTTTTTCACTGTCACCGTCACCGTCGCCACATCGTCCGGCATCAGCACGGCCGGATCGACGGTAAAACCTGTCACCGTCACGCGGGCGGCGTTCTCCTCCGGGGTGGCCGCCGAGACCGCCCCGGCGAGCAGCAGCAGGAGCACCGCACAGAACAGCAGGGACCGCTTCATCTACACAACTCCAAGGGTGATGATCTGGTAGATGATATATATGGCCACCGGCACACCGACGCTGATGGCGGCGTTCTTCAGGCTGAGGTGACGGGCGTACTTCACGCCATAGACCCAGATGTTGGCGCTCCAGAGCAGGAAGACGATGCTGATCAGCACCGCCGCCATCATCATCGGCGAATGGGTGATCGACTCCTGGAGGGCGGTCACGGCCGCGGGATCGTTGAAGTCGATCTGCGGCAGGGCGAAGGAGGAGGCGAACTGGATGGTCAGGGCAAGACTCATCAGCGATCCCAGGATCTCCGGCACATAGCCGTAGCCGGTCGCCTCGATCGTCTTTTTCAGGTCGCCGCTCCCGCCGAGCACCGACGACACCCCATAGAACAGGACAGCGATCACGACCCAGACGATGAGGGAAAAGACCACCGCCCCCACCGCCGCAACAATGGCCGCAACCCCCATGATCCCCTGGACCTCTGGCGGAAAGGCCGGGGCGATGAGATTTGTCGTCATATAGGCGCCGATCCCGCCGATGATGCCGGTGATCAGCACAATCAGGGCGGGGACCTTCAGTTCGGGCGGTCTGTCCGCCCGCTTCCTGAAGAAGGCATCCGGGTTGAGGGCGACCTCGATAATCGGGTGAGTCATGGAGATCGATTCTGCGCCCCACCGTATATATATGATGGACGCTCAGTCCTCGAGGGCGAGCAGCACCGCTTTTCTGAAGAGGATCTCCGGGACGACGCAGCCGAACGGCGCATCGGGATCAAATGCCAGGTCAGGACGCCCGAGTTCCTCCATCCTGGACGGCCCCGAACAGTAGCGCTCCGCCCCACCGGCGATGGCGATCAGGTCGTCGAGGGGCAGGTCGTTGAAAAAGATCCCGGCGCCATTCCCCGCCTCCTCCACCCGCACCTCCGTCTCGACCCCGCCCTCCCGGAGCAGGGGGAGGATCTCCTTGAGCAGTTCGGGGAGGGATCGGTCGGTGTCCGAGGAGCGGTAGGGGCAGGGAGCGTTTTTGCTCCGCCGCCAGAGCACCACGAACCGCTCCTTCATTCTTGTCCCTCCCCGGGCTCTTCTGTCATGGGGAGGGGTCGTTCGCCGGCCATATCAATGATCCCTCAGTGCTTCCTGAGGAACTCCCGCACCTTCTCCGACTCGATCCAGCCGATATCGAGTCTGGTGATGATCGCATCGATGATCCGGGTCTGCTCCATGATCCGGTCCGCCTGCTCCTTATCACAGTAGAGGTCGGCCACGCCCACGATAACGGCCAGAGGGTTTCTGATCTCGTCGCCCAGGGCGGCGAACTGCTCGATGTTCCGGTCGATCTGGTCGAAGGCCTCTGAGCGCATATGTTCGATCTGTTTGCGCTCGGTGATTTCACGCCCCACGCCCTGGAACCCGGTCACCACGCCGTCCACATACACCGGGGCGGAGTTGATCTCCAGGTATATCATGGTGCCGTCCTTCTTGCGGAAGAGCACCTCCAGCCCTTCGATGCTCTTTCCGGCGGCGGCTGCGGCAATGGCGGCGGCGCAGCGCTCATGGTCCACCGGATCGACCGTCTTCGTGAAGGGCACGCCCATGCACTCCTCCGGTGCATACCCGCTCACCCGGAGGAGCGAGGGAGAGAGATAGGTGAAGCGGCCCTGCAGGTCCATCGCGAAGATGATGTCGAAGGTGCGTTCGGCGATCAGCCTGAACTTCTCCTCACTCCGCCGCAGCGCCCGTTCGCCCCGTTTCCGGATCCGGATCGTACAGAGCAGAAAGATGACGGCGATTACCAGCACGGCGATCGCCGAGACGCCCGCGATCAGCACGCCCCGATCGATCTCCACCGATCCAGGCGGGCGGTTGACCACCGCCGCACCCTCGGGGAGGGGCGCCTTTTCAAGACTGTAGCGGCCGAGCTGGAAATAGTCATAGACATACTCGCCCTGCAGGTCGGTGATCACCGGGATGGAGGACGGGTCCTCGCCCTTCATGATCCGGAGGGCCATCCCGGCGGCCGTCCGTCCCTGACTCTCTCCGGAGATGAGTTTTCCGCCGACGATGCCGTGGCCCAGATAGACGTCCCAGACGCCGTAGACCGGCACCGGGGAGGCAGAGGAGATCGCTGCGGCGGCGTCCTCATATTCATAATACTCTCCGTCGGCGCCGCGATAGAAGGTCATCAGCAGTACGATCGAGTCCGGCGGGAGGGTACGGACCTCCTCCCGCACCTCTCCGAGGGTTCCGTCCGTGGAATGGACAAAGGTGAGGCGACCGGCATACTCCTCCGAGAGGCTCTCGATGATCTGCCGGTTGGAGAGGCCGGTGGCGGTGGCGTCGTTCACCACATACACCGTATCGATATCGGGCTCCAGGGTGAGGGCGCCGTCGATGGTGCCGCCGACGTCGTAGGCCTCGACAATGCCGGTGCAGTTCTCCCAGCCCTCGCGGTAGGCGTCCTCATAATAGTTCAGGCCGCAGAAGACCACCGGCGTCCCGGGGAACAGGGTGTCGTGGTGCTCCCGCAGGAAGTGGAAGGCGTACTCGTCTGAGCAGATGATGGTGTCGAAGGTGAGGTTGGCATATTTGAGCCCCAAAATAGCGGCGGTGCGGTCCGCATAATCAGACTGCCCGAGCCGCGGGGTGTCCATGTACTCGACATAGAGGTCGATATCCCCCTGGCCGGAGGTGAGCACGGAGCGGACACCGTCGGTGACATCGTCGGGCCAATCGAGCCCCTCATGATAGGAGTGGAGGAGGAGGACCGTGCCGTCCTCTGCCGCCGATACCGGGAGAACGGCGCAGAGGGTGAAAAAGAAGAGGATCAGGAGGGCCATCAGGGTGTCCCGACCGCATATGCCCTTCTGATTCATGGTAAATCACCTGCTCTTCCAGAGCCGGATCCGTCGTGCTGCCTCTTTGAGGGAGGGGAGGGAGGCGGCATAGGAGAGGCGCATCCATCCGGGGGCGTTGAAAGCGCTGCCCGGCGTCGCCGCCACATGGGCCGAATGGAGCCATTCCTCCGCCACCGCCATGTCGTCGCCCTCGACCTGTACGAACACATAGAAGGCGCCGTCCGGCGGGGCGACCGTCATGTCCATGGCGCCGAACTCGTCGAGCATATACCTGCGGCGGTCGGCGAACTCGCGCCGCATCGCCTCCACGCAGGACTGGTCACCGGTGAGGGCCGCAACACCGCCCCACATCACAAAGGTCGGCGGATGGGAGACCGAATGCTGCTGCACCTTTGCCATCTGCCGCAGGATCGGCAGTGGGGCGACCGCCCAGCCGAGACGCCACCCGGTCATTGCATAGGCCTTGGAGAAACCGTTGACGGTGATCGTGCGCTCGGCCATGCCGTCGAGGGAGGCCAGAGAGATGTGCTCCTTCTCGTAGATGAGTTTCTCGTAGATCTCGTCCGAGAGGGCGATGAGGTCGTAGTCCTGGCAGAGATCGGCCACGAGGCGCAACGACTGCCGGGAGAGCACCGTGCCGGTCGGGTTGGACGGGGTGTTCACCACGATCATCCGGGTCCGCGGCCCCACCCGCTCCAGGATGGCGTCGTCGATCTGGAAGGAGGGGGAGCGCAGAGGGTGGTGCACCGCCCGCCCGCCGGCCATCTGGATGCAGGGCTCATAACTCACCCAGGAGGGGTCGGGGAGGACCACTTCGTCGCCGGGGTTCAGGCAGGCCTGCATCGCCTGGAAGATGGCGTCCTTCGCCCCGCAGGTGGCGATTACGTTGGCCGCTTCGCAGGGAATGCCGTTCCCGGTCCGAGATTTCTCGGCGATGGCGGTCAGGAGTTCAGGGATCCCGTTCGAAGGAGCGTAATGGGTCTCACCGCGAGCGAGGGCGTCGCAGCAGGCCGCCACGATATGCTCGGGTGTCGCAAAGTCGGGTTCGCCGATGGAGAGGGAGATCACGTCGATCCCCTCCCGTCTCATCCGTTTTGCGGCATCCGATATCTGGATGGTCGCCGAGGGGGCGACCGCACCCACCTTCTCTGAGAGGGCCCTCATTCCAATCTCTGAATCATCTTGACGGCCGATTCAACGGCACGCTTGGCGTAATCCATCCGCTCGGTGGCCTCCATCCGGGTCATGCCCGGCCCGGAGATGCCGAGGGCGACGGGTTTATTGTACTCCAGGGAGAGGTCGATGATCTTGCGGGCGGCGTGCTGGACGACGATCTCGTCGTGCTGGGTCGCCCCCTCAATGACGCAGCCGATAGTGACGACGGCGTCGATATCGCCCTTTGTGAGCAGTTTTTTGATTGCAAGGGGCATGTCGTAGGCGCCGGGGACATAGATGGTCTCGGTCACCTCGGCACCCAGGAATTGGGCGTGCTCCCGTCCTTCGATCTCCATCATATAGGTGATATCGCGGTTGAACTCCGCGACCACAAAGCCGATCTTGATTGCCATGGGTCTCTCCTGTTTGATCGTGTGAGTATCCTTTGATTATTCTGTCGGTTTACTGCCGGGCAGGGCCGGCGTCCTCGAAGCCCTGCCGCTGCCCGCTGCCCGCCTGTCTGACGAGCACCTGGGGGCGGAGGACGAGATTAACGGCGTTGACGGCGTGCTCCCGCGTCCGCTGTTCGGCCAGCCAGGCGAGTTCGGCGTCGTCCTTCGCCTCGTCCTCGTGGACGAAGACCTCGATGATGTGCCGGTTGGTCATGAGCTGGGCGAGCATGAGCCCCTGCGAGGCCTCGTGGGCGCAGAGTTTGTCCTTCTCCTTGCCGCCCGGCATGCCCAGGGCGATGACGATCTCGCAGCCCCGTTCCTCGATGAGTTTCTTGCAGGCGACCGGGAGGTCCTTGAAGCCGGGGACGGTTGTACGCTCGATCGCCACGCTCGCCTGACGCTTCAGTTCGTCGATGGCGATCGCCCCCATGTTCACGCGGGCGAAGGTGGTGTCGGCCACCCCGACCTTCATGCGTCGAGCACCCCGGCAGCGGCCTCCACGCCGTCGCCAACGTCTTTTGCGCCGGCCGTGCGGAGGGCGTGCTGGACGGCGGCCAGTGTGGCCAGAATCTCCGGGGCGGAGACCGCACCCATCGAGCCGATCCGGAAGATATTGCCCTTGAGGTGGTCCTGACCGCCGGCGATCTCGATCCCCATCCGCTTCACCGTGCCCCGGAGGGCGCTGTCGGTGACGCCCTCAGGCATCCGCACCGCCGTGACGGTGTTGGAGTAGGCGTGGACGGCGTCGAGCGTCGGGAAGAGGTCGAGCCCCCATGCCGATACAGCGGCGCGGACCGCTGATGACATGCGGCGGTGGCGGGCGATCCTGGCGGCCATGCCCTCCTCACGGATAATGGCGAGCGATTCGGCCAGGCCAAGGAAGAGGGGGACCGCCGGGGTGTAGGGGGTCTCCATCGGGCTCTTCGAGCCGCTCTTCCGGTAGGCGGCGAGGTCGAGGTAGAAGGGGCGATCCTCAACGATCCGCTCCCAGGCCCGCTCAGAGACGGCGACGGCCGCCAATCCCGAGGGGGCGGCCAGGCACTTCTGCGATCCCACGATCGCCACGTCCACGCCCCAGTCATCGGCGAGCACCTCATCGCCGCCGACCGAGGTGACGCCGTCCATGACGAAGAGGGCGTCGTGCTTGCGGGCGAGGGCCCCGACCTCCTTCGCCGGGTTGAGTATGCCGGCCGAAGTCTCGTTGTGGACCATCGTCACCATCTCCGCACCGTTCTCCAGGGATTCAGCGACGGCATCCAGGTCGATCGGCGTGCCCCATTCGGACTCGATCGCCGTCGCATCGCCGTAACGCTGAGCAATTTTGAGGAGTCGGTCGCCGAACTTACCGTTGACGGGGGAGGCGATCTTTTTGCCCCGGCCGAAATTGGCGACCGCCGCCTCCATCCCGGCCGTACCCGAGCCCGAGATGATATAGACCTCGTTTTCTGTGCCGAAGCAGTCCTTCAGCACGTCCACACTCGCTTCATAGGCGGCGCCGAACTCAGGGCCGCGATGGTTGATCGCCTGCCGCATCATCGCCTGCCGCACCCGTTCGGGCACCGGCACCGGACCCGGCAGCATCAGGAGTCGTTCGTTTTCCATACAGATCAGCGTGTACTGGTTTACCGTCCGGGGCAATGTAGGTTTTCATGGGGGACACACGGTGCGGAGACAACGGGGGCGATATTTCCCCTCAATACCCCAGATACACCCCGCTCCGGAGCCCGACCTCGACCACATGGATGATCAGCACCCTCCCCCGGACAGAAGATCTAATCCGCCGGGACCGCACAATCACATACGATTCGCCATGCCCGATGTTGCCATCATCACAGGCTCGGCCTCGGATGCCGTCATCGCCGAAAAAGCCGTAAAAGTGCTCGAAGAATACGGGATATCCCATGATATGCAGGTGATCTCGGCCCACCGCGATCCTGACCGCCTCGACGACTACATCGCCTCCTCAGACGCCCGCATCTTCATCTGCATCGCCGGGATGGCTGCCGCCCTGCCGGGGGTCGTAGCCTCGAAGACGAAACGACCCGTGATCGGGGTGCCGGTCTCCGGCACACTCATGGGGGGCCTCGACGCCCTCCTCTCCATCGTCCAGATGCCAAGAGGCGTGCCGGTCGCCTGCGTGGCCGTGGACGGCGGGGAGAACGCCGCCCATCTCGCCGCAAGGATTCTTGGGGTTGTCTGAAGGGGGGGTGTTCTCCTCCCGGATCAGCGGTGACGGGGGGGTGCAGGAAGAACACCGGAGGGGGAGGACCGCCCCGGACAAACACCGGGATAAAGGAGTCATTCGAGAATACACGCCACCTCCCCTTCCATCGATACCCTCAATTCCGGCCCTATCCCATTGACGGGGGTGGGTCAGGGAGGGGTCCGCTCCTCCCGGTCAGGGGTGGATTATTTTTCCCGAACTGCACTGGACGGGGGGTTCCACCCCCCACTCCCCCCGATCAATACGATAGGGACGGAGATGGCTATCGAAGTGGTCCTGAGATGAGGAACTCGTCCAGTGCACCGATCCCACTCCCAATCGTATTGACAGTGGGGGATTCAAGAAGGGTCTCCCCTCCCGGCCGAAGCGCTCAGGAGAGATCAGCACTCGCTCCCGCCATTCAACCCACAAAAAAACCAGAAATTGGGGGAATCCCCCCTCCTATTCCTTCTGTTCGTCCAGGATATCCCGGACCATCTTGACGGCGCAGAGATCGCCGCACATCGAGCAGGTCTCCAGATCGCCGTCCCGCTCGTGGATCCGGCGGGCGTGCTCCCCGAACATCGCCGCCGTGAACTGCTCGTCCCAGTTCAGGCGGCGGCGGGCCTGCGCCATTTTCAGGTCGGCACCGGTATGGGCGCCCTCGCCCAGACGGACGATATCAGCGGCATGGGCGGCGACGCGGGCCACCCTGGTGCCCTCGACGATGTCGTCCTCGTCCGGGAGGGCCAGGTGCTCGGCCGGCGAGACCATGCAGAGGAAATCGGCGCCGTTCATCGCCGCCACCGCCCCGCCGATCGCCGCCGCCACATGGTCGTAGCCCGCTGCGATATCGGTCACCAGGGGGCCAAGGAGGTAGAGGGGCGCCCCGTCGCAGATCTCCTTCATCATCTGCACATTATAGCCGACCTGGTCGAGGGGCATATGGCCCGGCCCCTCGATGAGGCGCTGAACCCCGGCCGAGAGCGCCCGTCTCGCCAGCACCCCCAGGGTGACGTATTCGGTCGCCTTCGCCAGGCGCTCGGCGTCATAGATGCAGCCGGGCCGCATGCCGTCGCCCAGGGAGATGACCACGTCGTTCTCACTCAGGATCTCGAGGAGATAATCGTACTCCGCATACAGCGGGTTCTCCTCGCCGGTGGCGGCCATCATTGCCACATGGAACGCACCGCCCCGGGAGACCACCCCCATGATCCTGGGGTCGAGCCTGAGCGATGCCAGCGCCTCCTGGTTCACCCCGCAATGGAGGGTGAGGAAGTCCACGCCCTGCCGGCAGTGCTCCCGGATCACCCGGAAGAGCAGGTCGGCGTCCACATCGGCGGCGTTTCCGGCCCGCCGCACCGCCTCGTAGATCGGCACCGTCCCCACCGTGGTGTCCAGGCTCAGGATCGCCTTCCTGATCGCCACAAGATCGCCCCCGGTCGAGAGGTCCATCAGGGCGTCGGCGCCGTTCGCCAGGGCCGCCGCCGCCTTCCTCATCTCCAGCGCCGGGTCGCACCGCTCCCCCGAGGTGCCGACGTTCACGTTCACCTTGATCCGGCACCCCTCCCCGATGGCGGAGAGGCGATGCGGGCGGCGGGGATTGGCGGCGATGGTGATCCGCCCCCTCGTCACGGCTCTGGCCGCCTGCCGTGGCGACAACCCCTCGTCCCTCGCCACCGCCTCCACCTCGGGAGGGACGCCGCTGAGGGACTCCTTGATCAGGGTCTGCATAACACACATCTGTCGGGAGTCCTTATATCTCTGCATGCCAGTCGTGTGGTTGCCGGGAGAGGGGTATTATGCGAACAGTTACATCCACAACGGGGTGCTCATCGACGCCGGGGTGACGCCGATGGCCCTCGCCCCCCATGCCGACCGGATCGAGCGGATCGTGCTCACCCATACGCACTACGACCACATCGCCTTCCTGCGGGAGATCGCCGATCTCACCGGGGCGGAGATCTGTGTCCACGCCCTCGATGCCGGGGGGCTCTCCGGCGACGCCGTCAGCCTGGCCCGGGTCTTCGGGGGCAGGGCGCCGATGGTCCCGCCTGGCCGCCTCCTGGACGGGGGGGAGGAGATCAACGGCATGACGGTGATCCACACCCCGGGCCACACGCCGGGCGGGATCTCGCTCTGGGACGCCGACGAACGAGCGCTCTTCTCCGGCGACACCGTCTTCACCGGGGGCTCCTTCGGGCGCTGCGACTTCCCCGGCGGCGATGCGGC
Source organism: Methanofollis fontis (assembly GCF_004297185.1). Classification (NCBI taxonomy): domain Archaea; kingdom Methanobacteriati; phylum Methanobacteriota; class Methanomicrobia; order Methanomicrobiales; family Methanomicrobiaceae; genus Methanofollis; species Methanofollis fontis. The sequence goes on along the minus strand of NZ_PGCL01000001.1, from coordinate 431,941 downwards.
GGCGCTCGCCGCCTCGATCGGGCGCCTGAGCGAACTCGAGGTGGAGGCGCTCTACCCGGGCCACGGCGAACCGGTGCGATCGGGCGGCACCCGCCACATCGCGGCGGCGGCATACGCCCTTCGGGGCATGCGATGAAAGGGATCTACTGCCTGATCCTCCAGAACCGGGCCTGCGACCTGGAGGTCGGGCGCCTGGGCACCGTCGCCTTCAGGGAGGGCTGGCACCTCTATGTGGGCTCCGCCCTGGGCCCCGGCGGCCTCCCCGCCCGCGTCGGGAGGCACGCCCGTTGCGCCGCCGCACGGGACCGCCCGCCGCGATGGCACATCGACAGACTCCTCCTCTCCCCCGCATTCCGGCTTTGCGGCGCCGTCTGTGGTCAGACCGAAGAACGGCTGGAGTGCCGGCTTGCCCGCACCATCGGGGGGGACGCCGTCCCCGGCTTCGGGTGCACGGACTGCACCTGCGGATCGCACCTGTTCTATCGCACCAAAGAGCCTTTTGAGGAAGTGGAGGCTGCTTTCAGGAAAATCGGCATCATTGCCCTCACCAGAAAGACCAATAAGGGGGAGAGTAATCTCAATGTATGAAGGTCCTCGGCATATCAGGGAGCATGCGAAAGGACGGCAACACCGCACAGCTGATCCGATACATCCTGGCGAAGGTGCAGGTGGAGGGCATCGAGACCGAGTTCGTCTCGCTTGCCGATAAGGATATCAAGCCATGCACCGGGTGTGAACGCTGCAAAGAAACAAAATGGTGCGTGATCGAGGGTGACGACTGGGGCGACATCGCCAACCGGATGCTCGAGGCAGAAGTCGTCGTCATCGGATCGCCGACCTACTATTATGACATCAACGGCCAGCTGAAGAACCTCATCGACCGCACCTACTCCTTCTACCACGACCGCAAACTCGCCGGCAGGAACGCCGTCGCCGTCACCGTCTGTGCCGACCGCGGCTGCGAGCGTTCGCTCGAGACGATCGAGGGCTTCCTCAACACCCACCAGTACTCCTATCTCGGCCATGTCTGCGGCAAGGCCTACATGCCCGGCGAGATCATGACCGACGAACGGGCGGTGAAAAAGGCCAACGCCGTCGCCGCAAAGATCATCAACCTCCTCCAGCCCCACGACTGAGGGGGGGTTCTGCAGGTGTCGGGTACAGAAGAGATCCCCATCCCTCTCCGGGAGCGGGAGGCGGCGGGCTATGTCATCCCCCTCGGCCCGGCCAACCTGGTGTTTGCAAAGACCGAGAACGGTCTGCTCGGCTGCGGGGCGTTTGATGTGGACGCACTCGAACGTTTCGGCTATCCGGCGGCCCGGATCCGCCCGAGTGGTGAATCCGTCCGGGACATCGACGACCTCCTCAACGGCACGGTGGCAGCGGCCAATGCCCCGGCCAGAGCGCGCGGCATCACCCCAGGCATGAGCGGGGCAGAGGCCCTGGAGCGCCTCTGAACCTCCCCTCCCCGCCCTTTCTGTTAGTTGGCGTCAATACCTCCCTATCCTCCATAATCTGTACGATAAGTGCAAAAAAACAATGTAAAGCCATTAGCCGGAACGAAAAAATCCCACAATCATTAAATAAAATACTTATCTGATGGCAATCAGACTTTATTCAACCAACCACCCCCGGAGGTCTGTCCATATCCCCGACCAGGATCACACCCCTCATCTGCATCCTTCTGTTTCTTTCCATTCTCTCTCCGGTCGCCGCAGCAGACTCCGTGCTCATCCTCTCCTCATACAACCAGGGATTTGAGTGGACCGACGACGTGATCGACGGGGCGCTCTCGGTGCTCCCCCCCGACGCCGATACCGACGTCCATATCGAGTACATGGACACCAAACGCGCCTCCGGCGAGGACTACTTCGATCATCTCCTGGAGGTCTACCGGATCAAGTACCGCAGCGACCCGCCGGACGTGATCATCGCCGACGAGGAGGACGCCTACCGGTTCCTGGTCGAGCACCGGGACGACCTCTTCCCGGGGGCGCCGGTCGTGGTCACCGGGCTGAACTGGCGCCCTGACCGTACGGAGCCTGGGTATCCGGGCTTCACCGGCGTCATGGAGGACTACGAGATCATGCGGACCATCGACCTGGCCCTCGACCTCCACCCGGGGACCGAGCACCTGGTCATCGTCAACGACAACATCTCCATGGCCGGAAAAGAAAACGACCTCCTCCTGAAGGATATCATCCCCCACTACCAGAACTGGATCGGGATCACCGAGATCAAAGAGCGCAGTCTCCAGGACCTCGGCACCGCCCTGGAAAAGATACCGGAGAACAGCGTCGTCCTCCTCCTCACCTACAACACCGACGCCGACGGACGGGTGTTCACCTATGACGAGACCGCCGCCCTGGTCACCGCCATGACCGACGCCCCGGTCTATGGCGTCTGGGACTTCTATGTCGGCGACGGCATCGTCGGCGGATGGATGACACGGGGGTGCGACCAGGGGATGACCGGCGGGGAGATGGCCCGGGCGATCCTGGACGGCACCCCGGTGGAGGAGATCCCGGCGGTGGTGGCGACCCCGCAGCAGGCGATCTTCGACTACCGCCAGCTCCTGCGCTTCGATATCCCGGAATCGGCCCTGCCACCGGAGAGCACCGTGCTGTATCGCCCCGACACCACCATCGAGGTGCCGGTCCAGACGCTTGCGGTGGGCGGGTTCATGGGGCTCGTGCTGATCGGTCTGCTCGCCACGCTGGTGCTGACAAACCGGCAATTGAAGGGGGCCGAACAACGGGCTCGGGTCAATGAGGAACGCCTCACCATGGCACTCGAAGCCTCGAAAGACGGCATCTGGGAATGGAACCTCCAGGACAACACCACCTATTTCAGCCCGACCTATTACCGCATGCTCGGCTACGAACCCGGTGAATTTCCCTCCTCCTTCACCACATGGGAGGCCATGATCCACCCCGACGACCTGGACCAGACCATATCCAGACTGCGGTCCGCCCTGGAGCCCGAGGGCCCCCCCTACAAGACCGAGTTCAGACTGCATACCAAAGAAGGGGGCTGGCGATGGGTGCTCGGACGGGGACAGGTCATGGAGTGGCAGGACGGCACCCCCCTCCGCATGGTCGGTACCCACGTCGATATCACCGAGCGGAAGAGGACCGAACTGGAGCTGGATATCTACCGCCAGCACCTCGAGGACCTGGTGGGCGATCGGACGGCCGAACTGGACCGGACGATCGCCGACCTGCAGACCGAGGTGCGGGAGCGGACGGCGGCAGAGGAACGGCTTGCCGCTGAGACAGAGCGCCTCAGCGTCACCCTGCGCTCGATCGGCGACGGCGTGATCACCACCGACACCGCCGGCAATATCCTGCTCATCAACCGTGCCGCCGAGGTGATCACCGGATGGAGCGATGCGGAGGCCCGCGGGAAGGCCCTCTCAGAGGTGCTGCGGATCTTCGATGAGAAAAGCCGGACGCCGGTCGCCGACCCGGTGCGCAAAGTGATGCTGGAGAATGCGATCGTCGAGATCCCGGACGACACCGTGCTCATCAGGCGGGACGGCACCGAACGGCTGATTGCCGACTCGGCAGCGCCGGTGCGGGGCAGCGACAGCCGGATCCTGGGGGTGGTGATCGTGTTCAGGGACGTCACCGGTGCCCGCCATGCCGAGGAGGAGCGGATCCGGAACCAGAAACTCGAGTCGGTCGGGCTGCTTGCCGGCGGAATCGCCCACGACTTCAACAACTTCCTGATGGCCGTGCTCGGGAACCTCCAGATCGCCATGGACGGCGTGGACCCGGAGGAGGAACGGTTCGGATACCTCAGGGAGGCCGAGTCGGCACTCTTCAGGGCGCGGGACCTGACGACCCAGCTCCTCACCTTTGCCCGTGGCGGGGCGCCGGTGCGCCAGTCCAGGAGGCTCGAAGAGATGATCCGGGAGACGGCCACCTTCACGCTCCGTGGCTCGCACACACGCGCCTCCTGTGAGATCGACGAGAACCTCTGGCCGGTGGACGTGGACATCGGGCAGATCTCGCAGGTGGTCCAGAACCTGGTGCTCAACGCCTCCCAGGCGATGCCGGACGGCGGGACGGTCACCATCAGGGCACGCAACCGGGATCTGACCGATGAGGTGCCCGACCTGCCGGCAGGGCGCTATGTGGCCGTTGAGGTGATCGATACCGGCGTCGGGATCGCTTCCCAGAACCTGCAGCGGATCTTCGATCCCTACTTCACCACCAGACCGGACGGCCGCGGTCTGGGACTCTCCAGCTGCCTCTCCATCGTCAGAAAACATGACGGCACCATCGAGGTCTCCTCAACACCGGGAGAGGGCACGACCTTCACGGTCTATCTCCCTGCAACAGAGAAACCACCCATCATCGAGGAGAGCGAGATCGACGATCTGGCGATGACGGAGCGCGGGCGGGTGCTGGTCATGGACGACGAGCACCATATCAGGGACGTGATCACCGTCATGCTCGAAAAACGCGGCTTCTCGGTCGACGCCGTGCCGGATGGGGAGACTGCAATCACGGCATATCAGCGGGCGATAGCCGAAGGGAAGCCATACAACTCCGTAATCCTGGACCTGACGGTGCCGGGCGGGATGGGCGGCCGCGAGGCGATCTTCCGCCTGAAGGAGCTGGATCCGTCGGTGCGGGCGATCGTATCGAGCGGGTATTCCCAGGACCCGGTGATGGCGGAGTACGAGGCATTCGGGTTTGCCGCCGCCATCCAGAAACCCTTCAGGATGAGTGACCTGGTCGCCACCCTGGACCGCCTGGCACAAAACGGGCAAAAATGAAATTTTTTCTCATTTAAGAAATTTTTATTTCTACATTTTTCAATAAAAAGTATTATTAGCATCTCGAAGAGTGATAATAGATATATAGGAAAATGAGATACAATTCAGAATCACCCTTTGAGCCTCCCATAGACCCATCAGCCCTCTCATTTCCCACCCTCTTCACATCCAGGACATTGTCAGGCGTTCTTTTTCACCTGCATGACGGTAAGATGAGCATGGGCGACCTGTGCAGGGCCCTGCGGACAAGACCCCATGCGGTGCTCCCCGACCTGAAACACCTCTGCCTCACCGGGATTGCTGCGAAGGACCGGGATGTCTACGCCCTCAGGCCGATCGGGTCGGCCATTGTAAGGAGGATGGCAGATTTCGCAGGGGTTGAAGGGGTGACCGATGAGATGATCGAGGCATGGAACACGATCCGCAGCCTCGGGCGTTCGGGGATCCCGATCCAGATCCTCCATTTTCTGGTCGGCGGCGATCAGACACCGGACGGGCTTGCACACCTCACCGGCACCTCACATTCCACCCTCAGACCCCGTATCCGGGCGCTCTCAGCGATGGGACTGCTGGAACACCAGAACAGGACCCTCAGGATAACCGGGAAGGGGATGGAGGCCCTCGCCGCCGCTAACGACCTGGCGGGCACCCTGGAGTTCTGTGTGCGCAGGCCGGCATTTTTTCGGGAGAACCGGCTGGACGGTCTTCCTGAAGGGGCACTCCTGGGCATCAGGCATTTTTCCGACGGCGCCTATCGTCCCGGCATCCCGGCGCTTCAGGCATGGCTGGAACTGGAGGCCGACCACCCACTCGCCTCCCCCTCGTGCATCCGGTACATCACCGATTCGATCCCCGGGAACACCGTCGGCAGGATCCTGCAGACGGTGGAGGAGGGCGGCGCCGACGTGAGGATGATCCTCTCCCGGCAGGCGGCAGGTGTGCTCGCCAGCGAGGGCAGTCTCCCGAGGAACCTCAGCGTGCATGTGGCGGATCTGCCGCCAGGCGCCGATCTCGGCTTCACCGACGGCGCAACCGCATTCCAGGGCCTTTTTTCGGTGGGGGAGCCAGCCCGGCAGTGGGGGGAGCAGGTCTACGGGCACTGCCTGGAAGGTGCAGGGCCGCTGGAGTAGAGGAACGTCACGGAACAGCGTACAGGGTCGTCCGCTGGAGGAGCGGGCGCCCGATGTCCTCTGCGATCCGTCGCATCTCGGTCGGGTCGAGGTAATCGGTGCCGGCAGCCCCGGCGCCCTTTGAGATGGACTCCTCATACATCGTCCCCCCCAGGTCGTCCGCCCCGCTCATGAGGGCGACCTGCGCCATCTTCGTCCCGAGCTTCACCCAGGAGGCCTGGAGGTGCGGTACGGTGTCCAGGAAGAGGCGGGCGACCGCATACACGAGTACGTCCAGGCGACCGGTGGCGCCTGCCGGGGCGCGCCCGGAGAGGTAGAGCGGTGTCGTCCAGGGGATGAAGGAGAGGGGGACGAACTCGGTGAAGCCCCCGGTGTCGTCCTGGATCTCCCGGATGATCGAGAGGTGGCGGGCGATATCGGCCGCCGTCTCGATATGCCCGTAGAGAAGCGTGGCCGTGGAGGGGATGCCCATGCGGTGGGCCTCGGTGATGATCCGCACCCATTCGGCCGTATCGATCTTGCCCGGACAGATCTCCTCCCGCACACGGTCCACCAGCACCTCGGCGGCGGTGCCGCAGAGGGACCCGAGGCCCGCCTGCTTCAGGGCGGAGAGCACCTCCGCCGTCGTCATGCCGCTTCTGGCGGCAGCATAGGCGACCTCCTGCGGGTTGGAGGCATGGACATGCACGTCGGGTGCCTCCTGCCGGATCAGGCGGATGAGATCGATGTAGTCGTCGGCGGTGAAACCGGGGTGCAGACCGCTCACCGTGCAGATCTCGGTGACTCCCCGGCCTCGGGCGGCCCGCAGTCGGGAGACGACCTCGTCCACGGAATGGAAATATGCTTCCGGATCACCGTTTTTTCTTGAAAATCCGCAAAATTCACAGGCGTTGACACAGATGTTCGTGACGTTCAGGTTCTGGTTGCACACCCAGGTGACCGCCTCGCCCACGCCCTCCGCCCTCACCCTATCGGCGGCGGCGGCGATCGCCCACACATCCCGCCCCCGCACGGAGAGGAGACGTGCCGCCTCGTCTTCGGTCATCCGTCGCCCGTCCGGGATATCGGTCAGCAGTGCCTGCAGCATGCCCATCCCTGCGGGGGGTGGGATATAAACCCAGCGGTGACTGGAGGGTCTGCATCGCCCCCCACAATATCGGATAACGGCCGAACGGGGGTTGAAAACAAGCTCATTACTCAAAAAGCCAATTAATAACTGATTTATAATCTCGATTCAAGATCTACCCATTACTCAGTGAGGATTTGCACATGGCCGCCCCGGATATACCCCTTCCAGCGATCAACGTCATGCGGTACCTGGAACTCTCGCCCGAAGATATCGCTCTCGCCCTTCTCAGCCTGATCATCGGGTTTGTCGCCATACACCTGCTCAGCAAGCGGATCATGGGGTATGCCCGGGACAACATGAAGATCCCGCAGATCATGGCGATCCATATCGTCACCGCCATCAAGCTCTTCCTCTATCTCGTGGTCGTGCTCATCGCCCTCGCCTTCCTCGACGAGGACATCGATGCAATCATTCTCAGCGTATCAGCGGTGGTGATGTTCATCTTCGGCTTCGGTCTGCAGGACACCATCAACAATTTCGCCTCAGGCATCTGGATCGCCTCCTCGCGGGCATATGATATCGAGGACGAGGTGACGATCGCCGGGCACCGCGGCTTTGTGAAGGACATGAACATCATGGCCACCGAGGTGAAGCTGATCGACAACACCCGCGTGATCATACCGAACGGCAAGGTCTGGAACAACCCGATCGTCAATGTCTCCAGGATGCCCACCCGCATGATCGTGGTCGAGTACTCGGTCTCCTACAATACGGTCATCAGCGAGGCGGTGAACGTGGCGCTCAGGGCGGCGCGGAAGCACCCGAAGATCCACTCCTCCCCGGCGCCGCTCGTCCGCTTCAAGGATATGGCTGATTCAGCTGTTATCCTGCAGCTGCGGGGCTGGACCGATACCGAAGACTACTATCCGGTCAAGTCCGAACTGATGACGATGCTCTTCGAGGAGCTCAACGAGGCGGGCATCCAGATCCCCTTCCCGCAGGTGGACGTGCATATGAAGGAGGACTGAACGTCCGGCAGGGCTGCACGGCAGCACCCCGGTCGATATGATTGGGGCGGGGGCGATTCAGGACGGAGGTCGGAGGGAAACATCAGTCCCCGACAGATGCCGGGGTGTATGAACCATTCAGGACAAACACCCTCACCCCCCCTTCTACCGATTCCTCCAATCCCGCCTCTATCTAATTGAGGGGGTGGGTCCGGGAGGGGCACTCCCCTCCCGGCAGAGGAAAATCGCTTTTTTCGAACAGCATGGGACGGGGGGTTTTCACCTCCCGCTCCCCCGATCGATATGATAGGGGTCGGGACGGAGATTGAGGACGTTCTGAGGGGAAGGACTGCCCCCGACAGACACCCCACACTCTTTCTGCACGACTCCCCCGATCCCGCCTCTATCTCATTGAGGGGGAGGGTCCGGGAGGGGACCACCCCTCCCGGTCAGGAGCGGATCCCCTCTTCTCGATAAACATGGGACGGGAGGTACCACAATCGCGATCAGCGGTGACGGGGGGTTCCACCCCCGATACCCCCCCGGTCAATACGATAGGGACCGGGGCGGTGCAGGGTGAACAACGTAGGGGAAGGATCGCCCCTGACAGACACCCCCAGCCTTCTTCTGCCGAGACCCTCAATCCCGCCCCTATCTCATTGACGGGGGAGGGTCAGGGAGGGGTCCTCCCCTCCCGGTCGGGAGCGGACCGCGCCGCTACCATGCGGCCATGAGCATGAGCAAACAGGAGCCCCCTAAAAACCGAACCCTCCCATGCACCAGGGCGGAGTCGGCGAAAAAAAGAAAAAATTAGAGGAACAGGGGGGCGAAGACGACGGCCACGATGGACATCAGCTTCAGCAGGATGTTGATCGCGGGGCCGGAGGTGTCCTTGAAGGGGTCGCCGACGGTGTCGCCGGTGACGCCTGCCTTGTGGGCATCCGAACCCTTGCCGCCGAAGTGGCCCTGTTCGATGTATTTCTTGGCGTTGTCCCAGGCGCCGCCGGCGTTCGCCATCGTGATGGCGAGCATGAAACCGGAGACCAGGGAACCGGCGAGCAGACCGCCGAGCGCACCCTTGCCGAGCACGAGCCCGACCACGAGGGGAGCGGCGATGGCCAGCAGACCGGGTGCGATCATTTCCTTGAGAGCGGAGTTGGTTGAAATGGCGATGCAGGACTCATAGTCCGGGTCCGCCTTGCCCTCCATCAGGCCCTTGATCTCCTTGAACTGGCGGCGGACCTCGACGACGATCTGGTATGCCGCCCGCCCGACCGCCATCATCGTCATCGACGAGAAGAGGAAGGGGAGCATGGCGCCGATCAGCACGCCGATAAAGACCGGGGTGTCCAGAATGTTGATGGTAATGGTCTCGGTCCCCTCGCTGACCGCGAAGGCATAGGAGGAGAAGAGTGCGAGTGCGGTGAGTGCCGCCGACCCGATGGCGAAGCCCTTACCGATGGCGGCGGTGGTGTTGCCGACGGCGTCCAGGGTGTCGGTGATCTCACGCACATGGGGGTCCTGGTGGGACATCTCGGCGATACCGCCGGCATTGTCTGCCACCGGACCGTATGCGTCGACCGCAAGGGAGATGCCCAGGGTGGCGAGCATGCCGACGGCCGCAATGGCGATGCCGTAGAGGCCGGAGAAGGTGTATGCGAGCCAGATGGCGACGCCGATGATGATCACCGGGAAGACGGTGGATTCCATCCCCTTCGCAAACCCGGTGATGATGTTCGTCGCCGACCCGGTCTGGCAGGACTTGGCGATCTCCAGGGTCGGGCTGCGCTCGAACGAGGTGTAGTACTCGGTGATCTGGCCGATCAGGAAACCGGCGACAAGACCGCCGACGGTGGCCACGAAGACCCCGAAGCCGTACTCCCCGAGGAGCATGTCGGTGATGAAGTAGGTGGCGATGACCACGAGGGCGAGAGCCAGCAGCAGACCCTTGTTGAAGGCCATATGGATGGCGCTCGACTCCGTCTTGTTCGTCCTGACGACGAACGAACCGATGATGGAGCAGACGATGCCGATGGCGGCGATGATCACCGGGAGCAGGATGACGTTGATCAGCGGTGCGTTCGGAAAGAGAATGGCGGCCGTGGATGCGCCGAGGAGCATGGTGGCGATGATCGAGCCCACATAGGACTCATAGAGGTCGGCGCCCATGCCGGCGATGTCGCCGACGTTGTCACCGACGTTGTCCGCAATCACGGCAGGGTTCCGGGGGTCGTCCTCCGGGATGCCGGCCTCGACCTTGCCGACCAGGTCGGCGCCCACGTCTGCGGCCTTGGTGAAGATGCCGCCGCCCACACGGGCGAAGAGGGCGATCGAGGATGCGCCGAGCGAGAAGCCGGCGAGGATGTTCACCAGTTCACCCTGGGGCATACCCGGCAGAATGGTCGAGAGGCCGATAAACCCGATCGAGAGCCCGAAGAGGCCGAGACCGACGACCGACATGCCCATGACTGAACCGCTTGCGAACGAGACCCTGAAGGCCTCAGCGATCCCGCGGCGTGCGGCGTTCGTGGTCCGCCCGTTTGCGGTGGTGGCGGTGAACATACCGATGTAGCCCGCGGTGGCCGAAAGCACGGCACCGAGCACGAAACAGCCCGCCGTGAGAGTGCCGTTCGGCAGCAGCGCAGCGATAACGATAGCCAGCACGACGACGAAGACGGCGATCGCACGGTACTGCCTGTTCAGGTAGACCATGGCGCCGTGGTGGATCGCCGCGGTGATCTTTTTCATCACCTCGGTGCCCTCTCCCTCCTTTCTGACCCGGATAAAGGAGTATCCGGCAAAAAGAAGCGCCAGAAGAGCACACAGAGGTGCCAGATAGACGATTGGATCCATGTTTGTTCTTTCCTCCGAGAACCGATTGACAACGTCAGGACTCGGTTGTCTAATCTTCTATCTATGTGCCGTTCCAATCATAAAAAGAGAGCGATATATTTTCAGGCGTGCGGCCGGACCCCTCCCGCCTCATGCCTGGTTTTTCAGGAAATCGACCATCTCGTATTCAAGAGTCGCCAGATCCAGCACGACCGCGCGGGCAGGCGTGGGCTCCACGTTCATCTGTTTCTGGAAGGCGGTCTGGGACTGCCAGGTGCCGGCATTGATCATCAGCACCCCGCGGTAGCGCTTGATCCCGCAGATATGCACGTGCCCGGTGAAGAGCACCTCCGGGACCGGGTCGATGATGAGCACATCCTCCTTCGCCGGGGCGATGGGTGTGCGCATCCCGTAGGTCGGGGCGAGGTGGCGGCGCTTCAGCATCTCCTCCATGATCTCCTCGGGGTGGCGGTAGGAGGCGCCCGGGATCATCCCGATCATGTCGTCGAAGGAGCGCCCGTGGTACATCAGGATGCGCACGCCCTGCAGGGAGACCAGGGCCGGGTTCTCCACGAACTCGCAGTTCTCCGGGTAGTCCTCCCTGAACTTTGGGGGGATGGCGGGCTGCGGTTCGGCGCCCCGCACCACGTCGTGGTTGCCCGGCGCCAGGATGATCCGGATCCTGGAGGGAATGGCGGAGAGCATCTCGCCGAGACGGGCGTACTGCCCGTAGATGTTCTTGATCACCAGTTCCTTGTCCTGCCCCGGATAGATGCCGATGCCGTCCACGAGATCCCCGGCGACGAGCAGGTAGGAGACGTCCTCCCGGCCGGCGATCCAGTCGGCGAAACGATGCCATTCCTCCTCCAGGAAGGTGTCGGAGCCCACGTGCACATCGGAGATCAGCACCGCCTTGCCTGGGCTCTCCGACATGAAGGGGGCGTTCGTGAGCGGGATGTCCGGGCGGATCAGGGTGTCGGCAAAGAAGATGTTGCCGTCCGAGGAGAGTTTGCCCTTCACCCCGATCACCTCGTCCGGGAGGATCTTCTCGGCCTCAGCAAAGCCGTCCCTGGACTTGTTGAAGAGCACCCGGATGGTGCCGGTGGTGTCCTCCATCATCACAATCTTGTTCCCTTTGGCCGTGGAGCGCACCTCGGAGATCATGCCAACGAACGACGCCTCCTCCTCCCGGTAGCGCCCGGTGCGCGCCAGCGCCTCGATCGGCACCGGCTGCACCCGCCCGCGCATGAAGGAGGAGAGTTTTGTGTAGCGGTGGCGGAAGTAGGAGACATACTCCTCGAAGTCCCGGATGCTCTCTGCCGAGTTTTCCTTGCCCTTCAGCACCTCGTAGGCGGGGTCGGGCAGAAAGCGTGTGCCGTCCCTGACCTTTTTGACGGCCGGGATGGCGTCTGCGGAGACCACGACCGTTCCTTCGGGAGCGGCGGCGATGATCCGATCGATCAGCGAGGGGTCGTCCTGCTCCCTGATATAGGCCACCACCTCGGGCGATACGTTGAGCCGGGTGGCCAGAAAGCGTGAGACGATCTCCTCCTCGCAGAGCATGGATCAGGGGTTGGCGCTCTGTCCTCATGGGTGTTGTGATGTCGGCCGACGGATTTTGGACGGGGTGAAAACTTTTTTCCGGTCCGCTCGCCACACATCCCCGTATGGAGGAGTTCGACGGCAGCGAACTGCCGGCGAGACGGGCCGAATTTCTCGGCATCATCGCCGGCATGGGCGGAGAGGGGACGACGGGCGCCATCGCCCGGGAGGCGGGGGTGACGCCCTCGACAGCCACAAAGACCCTCTCGGTGCTGGCCGATGGAGGATATATCGAGCAGATCCCCTACCGCGGCGTCCGCCTCACCCCGATGGGGGAGCGCTACGCGCGTTTTCTCGTGCGGCGTCACCGGGTGCTCTCGCTCGCCCTCTCCCGCTTCGGTCTCTCTCCCGAGGAGGCGTGCCGGGAGGCGAAAAACCTGGAGTCCCACGTCTCCCGGGAACTCGTCGACCGCATCTGCGCATCGCTCGGGCACCCGATGCAGAGCGTATGCGGCCCGATAGAGCACGACTGTTTATGCTGTCCGCTGCGGTCCTGAATCGAGGCGATGAACCACGTCAGATAAAAATTTGATTCGTACCAAAAATCTCCGGGGGTGCATGATGAGATCATATGGGGGTGTGGTGATGGTCTTCTGCCTGGTGGCCGCCGCCCTGGGGAGCGGGTGCCTCGGCGACGCCTCCCCCGGCGGGCAGGGGGAGGAGGGGCGGATGCTGGTGGCGGTGACCATCCCGCCGCAGGCCGAGTTTGTGGAGCGGGTCGGCGGGGAGCGGGTGTCGGTGCTGGTGCTCGTGCCGCCCGGGGCGAGTCCACACACCTACGAGCCCACGCCGGCCCAGATCACCGCCCTCTCGGATGCGCGGATGTATGCAGCCGTCGGATCGGGGATCGAGGCGGAGAGGGCCTGGCTGGACCGGATCTCCGGCGTGAACCCGGATATGCTCATGGTCAACTGCTCGGAGGGGATCGCCCTCATCGACGGCGACCCCCATGTCTGGCTCTCGGTGCGGAACGCACAGGAAATGGCCGAACGCATCTGCGACGGTTTGATCGCCATCGATCCCGACGGCGAGGCCTATTACCGCGCCAACCTGGAGGATTACCTGACCGACCTGGACGACCTCGACCGGCGGATCGCCGCCGACCTCGCCGGACGGGAGGGGGAGGCCGTGATGGTGTATCACCCCTCCTGGGGGTATTTCATGCGGGACTACGGCCTTACGCAGGTGCCGATCGAGGCGGACGGCAAGGAACCGACGCCGGCTGCGATCGAGCGCCTGATCCGGCAGGCCGAGGAGGAGGGGATCACGGTGGTCTTCGCCTCCCCCGAGTCCTCCACCCGGAGCGCCGAGGTGATCGCCGACGCCATCGGGGGGCGGGTGGTGACGGTCAGTCCGCTTGCCCGGGACTATACGGCGAATATGGAGACGGTGGCCGATGCGTTTGCGGAGGCGGCCAGATGACGGACGGTGCGGTGATCGAGGTCGAACACGTCGGGGTGGACCTGGGCGGGCGGACGGTGCTCGAGGACGTGAGCCTGCGGATCTGCCGGGGCGACTTTTATGCGATCATCGGCCCGAACGGCGGGGGGAAGAGCACCCTCCTGCGGGTGATCCTGGGGCTGATCCACCCGGATACGGGCGAGGTGCGGGTGCTCGGCGGTCCGCCTGATGAGCAGCGCCATCTCCTCGGGTATGTGCCGCAGTACCGCACCTTCGACTTCTCGTACCCCCTCACGGTCCGGGGGATGGTGCTCTCCGGCCGCCTGGGGCACATCGCCCGTTTCCCGCGCCGCTACGGTGAGGAGGACCGGGAGGCGGCGGACGGTGCGATGGAAACGATGGGCATCGCCGACCTGGCCGACCGCCCGATCAGCGCCCTCTCCGGCGGGCAGCAGCAGCGGGCGATCATCGCCCGCGCCCTGGCCGGCAACCCGGAGGTGCTGATCCTGGACGAACCCACCGTCTACGTGGACTCGCCGACCGGCGAGCACTTCATGGACGTCCTGGACGTCCTCCGCCGGCAGATGACCGTGGTCTTCGTCACCCACGACATCGGGGTGCTCTCCCGCCATGTGACGAAGGTGGCATGCCTGAACCGGCGGATCTACACCCACGACACCCCCGAGATCACCGGGGACATGATCCAGGGCGCCTACGGCTGCCCGGTGGACCTGATCGCCCACGGGCTGCCGCACCGCGTCTTCGCCGAGCACGGGGAGGAGGGGCCGTGATCGGCGTCCTCGCCTTTGAATTCTTCAGGAACGCCCTCCTCGCCGGACTGCTGGCGAGCGTGGCCTGCGGCGTCATCGGCACCTATGTGGTGGTGAAGCGGATGGTCTCCCTGGCCGGCGGGATCTCGCATGCCGCCTTCGGCGGGATCGGGCTCGGCTACTATCTCGGGCTGGACCCGATCCTCTCGGCAACCGCCTTCACCGTGGCCGTGGCCCTGGGCATGGGAGACCTCTCCCTGCGGCGGCGGCAGAACCTGGACACCCTGGTCGGGGCGGTCTGGGCCGGGGGGATGGCGCTCGGCATCCTCTTTGTCTATCTCTCGCCCGGTTTCGCCCCCGACCTCTTCGGCTACCTCTTCGGGAACATCCTGCTCGTCCCGGCCGATGCGATCCTCTGGATGGCCGTTCTGGTCGGGGTGATCCTGGCAGTGACGGCGCTGTTCGCCCGCGACCTGATGGCGGTCACCTTCGATGAGGAGTACGCCCGCGTGATGAACCTGCACGTGGAGGGGATCTTCCTGCTGCTGCTGGTGCTCGTCGCCCTGACGGTGGTGATGCTGATCCAGGTGGTGGGGATCATCCTGGTCATCGCCCTGCTGACGATACCGGCGGCGATCGCCCGGGAATACGCAACTGACCTCGCCGGCATGATGGTGCGGGCGGTGGCACTCGGGGCGGTGTTCACGGTCGGCGGCATTTTCTGCTCGTATTTCCTGGACGTCCCTTCGGGCGCCACGATCATCCTGATCGCCGTCGCCGCCTACGGGGCGGTAATGGGGGTGCGGACCATCCTCCCCGGGCGGTGAAACCCGCTCTTCTCATTCACGCACAAAGACCGTGAGGGTGCCTCCCTCCTCGAGGACGAGGCTTTTTTGAGGGGTGCGAAGGATCAGCCCTGCCGCCCTGAGGTCGGCGGCCGATCCGGCGGCATTGAGGGGGACGGCGATGAGGGCGGCGATCCCCCAGGCCGGAGCGACGGCGATCGCCCCGATGCCGAGGGCCGTGATCAGGACGAAAGGCGCGACGAGCACGAATATGCTCTCGCTTCGTGTGTACTCCCCGTCGGCCGAGCAGGAGCAGTAGAAGAGCAGAGATGTCCTCCCCCACCCGAAGAGCGGACGCCGGTGCAGCAGAAGGTAGGCGAGGGCGTGGAGACCTTCGTGGATGGCGCCGACCAGGAGGATCAGGATGACCAGGGCGAAGAGGGGCAGGAGGTCCGGAAGACTTCTCACCGTGAAGGTGAACGAGGCGTCGCCGGTGGCAGAGGCATAGACGACGATGCCGATGGCGAGAAAGACGAAGAAGAGGATGAACGACCAGACCGTGAGGAGCAGCGGACGATCTCCTGAGAGCGTGACGACCCGGATGATATGGCGGTCCGGCAGATCCATACTACTTCTGTAATCTTTGTTTTCATATCATGGCGCCGGTCGGGTCGTTCCTATATTTATATCAGATCCAGGTTCCCACCATCACCATACGGATGTCGGATAAACCGTCCCCCCCACCAGAACCCGGCCTGATCGATTCGTTCAGGGAGAGCGGTCATCCCCTGGTCTCCATCGCCCGCGACGTGCTCTGGGCGGTGGCGGTCGTGGCGGTGATCGCCCTGGTGCTCTTCCTGGTCTCCGGGACATGGCCTGCGGTGGTGGCGATCGAGTCGGAGAGCATGGTCCCGAATATGAATGTGGGCGACCTGGTCTTCGTGGCGGCCCCGGACCGCTTCGGCCCCCTCCAGACCCGGGAGGACGGGCAGGCCTCGGGGTATCTGAAATACAACGACTACGGGGACGTGGTCATCTACCGCCCGAACGGTGTCGACGCCGTGCACCCGATCATCCACCGCGCCATGATGTGGGTCTGGGAGGGTGAAACGGTCCGGAACCCAGACGGCCTCACGCCCGGCTATACTGCCCCGCATGAGGGGTATATCACCTGGGGCGACAACAGGATCACAAATCCCTATCCGGACCAGTTCAGTATTGCGGGCATACCGGGCCTCGGGCGGATCGAACCGGTCAGGGAGAAGTGGGTCGTCGGCAAGGCCCTGTTTGCGATCCCCCTCGTCGGCTACCTCCCCCTCCACCTGATCGAGGTGGCGGTGGTGATCGTGGTGCTGATGATCCTCTGGGACATCGTGGTCGAGCGCCGTAAGTCCGGGCAGAAATCCGGTAAAAAGAGCAAATAGATGGAAAACGATGAGATAACCACACTGCTCTCCGACGTGCGGGGCGGCCACCGCCTTCCCGGGGGTCGGCGTGATTCGCCGCCCCTCGCCCCCATGGATATGCATTATATCTCATCCCGCCCATGATCACGTAATAGATGTCGGAGAAAAAGACCCGGTCTTCCGGGGGGGAGGCCGGACGCAGCCTGATCGATTCGTTCAGGGAGAGCGATCATCCCATGGTCTCCATCGCCCGCGACGTGCTCTGGGCGGTGGCGGTCGTGGCGGTCATCGCCCTGGTGCTCTTTCTGGTTTCAGGGACATGGCCCGCGGTGGTGGCGATCGAGTCGGAGAGCATGGTCCCGAATATGAACGTCGGCGACCTGGTCTTCGTGGTGGCCCCGGACCGATTCGGCCCCCTCCAGACATGGGAGGACGGGCAGGCCTCGGGGTATCTGAAATACAACGACTACGGCGATGTGGTCATCTACCGGCCGAATGGGGCCGATTCCGTGCACCCGATCATCCACCGCGCCCTGATGTGGGTGGAAGCCAACGAGACCGTCCCGATGTCCTTCGAGAACGGTTTCTCCACCACCTACACCGCCCCGCATGAGGGGTATATCACAAAGGGCGACAACAACCCGGTCCCCGACCAGGTGGTTTCGTATCCGGGCCTCGGCCAGATCGAACCGGTACGGGAGGAATGGGTCGTCGGCAAGGCGCTCTTCGCCGTTCCCCTCCTTGGTTACCTGCCCCTCCACCTGATCGAGGTGGCGGTGGTGATCGTGGTGCTGATGATCCTCTGGGACATCGTGGTCGAGCGCCGGAAATCCGATCAGAAAACCGGTAAAAAGAGGAAATAGATGGCAAAGGACGAAATTTCAACGCTCCTCTCCGATCTGCGGGGAGGGCACCGCATGAACACCGACGAGGCCGCCGCCCTCCTGGGGGTGCGGGACCGGCGGATCTGGGCGATTGCCGCCGCCGCCGACGAGGTGCGTTCCGAACGGGCGGGCGAGGCGGTCACCTATGTGCTCAACCAGAACCTCCATGTCACCAATATCTGCAAGAACCTCTGCGGTTTCTGCGGTTTCGGGCGGAAGGCGACGGACCCGGACGCATACCTCCTGAACGAGGAGGAGGTGCGCCGGCAGGCCCGCAACGCCGGCGAGCGGGGGGTCACGGAGGTCTGTTTCCTCTCAGGGGTGCACCCGGCGTTCACCCTCTCCTCCTATGAGGAGATGATCGGTTGGGTGCGGCAGGAGCTCCCCCGTGTGGACATCCACACATGCAGCCCGGAGGAGGTGCTCTTCGCCGCCGAACGGAGTGGAGTCTCGACGGTCGAGGCCCTGGAACGCCTGCGGGCGGCGGGCATGGGCACGATGCAGGGGACGGCGGCCGAGATCCTGGTGGACGAGGTGCGTGAGGTGATCTGCCCGCGGAAGGTGAGCACCGACGACTGGGTGCGGATCATCACCGAGGCCCACCGCATGGGCATCCGCTCCTCGGCCACGATCATGTACGGCTCCTATGAGACCGACGCCGACCGCGCCCGCCACCTCTCGGTCCTCAGGGAGGTCCAGGAGGACACCGGCGGCTTCACCGAACTGGTCACCCTCCCCTTCATCCACCAGAGCACCCCCCTCTACCAGGCCGGGATCGCCCGTCCGGGCCCGACCGGGCGGGAGGACATCCTGCTCATCGCCGTCGCCCGCCTCTTCCTGGACAATATTCCGAACATCCAGGTCTCCTGGGGCAAGGTCGGCATGAAGATGGCGCAGGCCTGCCTGATGGCCGGTGCGAACGACCTCGGCGGGACGATGTTTGCTGATGCCGTCACGGTCTGCGCCGGCGCCGACGAGGCGGACTACTGCGACCCTGCCGAGATGCGCCGGATTGCCGAGGACATCGGGCGCCCCCTGGTCCAGCGGACCACGACCTACGGGCGGGCCTGAGGGACCCCTGAGACCGGGAGGGGAGGAAACCCGCCCGGACCCACCCCCGTCAATGCGATTGGACCAGGATTGGAATAACCGTCCAGAAGGGGGCGGATGAGTTTGTCGGGGACGGGTTTTCCATCTTCGAACATCCGCCCTGATTTGCCCCGCCCCCAATCGCAATGAGCGGGGGGAGCGGGGAGTGAAACCCCCCGTCCGGTGCTGTTCGGTGAAAGGCGATCCGCCTCTGACCGGGAGGGGAGACCCCTGTGCGAATCTACAGGGGCCTGAGACTCTATATTCTCCATATTTTCCGCTGGAGTACGTTCATCTGGGATCAGCGCCGATCTATCCCCGGCAGCACAAAAACCTGCGGAGGAATGGGACCATGCTTCAGATATTCAAGACCAGGCAGAACGGCGGGGGTGCGTTCATCGAGGAACTCGACACCGTCGAACCGGGGGCATGGATCATCTGCACCGCACCCGACGAGGCCGAGATCGCCCGGGCGGCAGGGATCATGGAGATGCCGGCCGAGGATATCAGGGCGGCCCTGGACGAGGAAGAGCGGCCGCGCCTGGAGAGCGAGGAGGGGCGGACCCTGATCCTGATCGACGTCCCGATCCCGATCCAGGGCGAACCGCCGGGCACTTATACCACCGTCCCGCTCGGCATCGCCATCAACGACGACTATATCCTGACCATCTGCCTGCGCGACCTCACCCTCACCAGCGACTTCGTCGCCGGTCGGGTGAAGACCTTTTTCACCTTCAAAAAGACGCGGTTCCTCTTCCAGATCCTCTACCGCAACGCCTCGCTCTATCTCTCCTATCTGCGGCAGATCGACAGGCGTTCGGACGAAATCGAGCGGGCCCTCCATAAGTCCACCAGAAACGAGGAGCTGATCCAGCTCCTCCAGCTCGAGAAGTCGCTGGTCTTCTTCTCGACCTCCCTGAAGAGCAACGAGATGGTGCTCGAGAAGATCCTGCGGTTCAAGCCCCTCCGAATGTTCCCTGAGGACGAAGACCTCCTCGAGGACGTCATCATCGAGAACCGGCAGGCGATCGATATGGCAAACATCTACTCCAACATCCTGACCGGCATGATGGACGCCTTCGCCTCGATCATCTCGAACAACCTGAATATGGTGATGAAGTTCCTGGCCTCGATCACCATCGTGCTCGCCATCCCGACGATGGTGGCGAGCTTCTACGGCATGAACGTGAGCGTCCCGATGGGGGGCGATCCGCTGGCTTTCGTGATGATCGTCGGTATTTCATTCGTCATCTCCACCGGGATCGCCCTGCTGCTCAGGAAGAAGGGGATGCTCTGATCGCCCGCAGGGCGACGGCCGAGCGGACGGCATTGGCAAGCTCCAGGAGTTCGGCCGGGGTGCCGACCCCTTTTCTGACGTAAAACGATGCACCGGCGGCAAGGGCCTCCTCCAGCACCGAGTCGCGGCTCATGCCGGTGTAGAGGACGAAGGGATGGTCGTAGCCGTTCGAGCGCATCCAGCGGAGAAAGGCGATCCCGTCCATGCCCGGCATCTGGAAGTCGGAGACGACAGCGTCGAAATCGCCGGGGAGGAGGGGCGCCGCCGCCTCGGCTCTCGCTGCCGTGGTGCAGCACCATCCCCGGCAGGTCCCGAGATAGGCGGCGACCGTCTCGAGGACGCGGGGGTCGTCATCGACCAGGAGGACCTGCAGGTCGTCAGGGAGTTCTGTGGTCACGTACCCGGAGTATGGAGCGGGAGAGGGGAAAAAGATCCGGGCGGGGGAGCGTTGAAAAAAAGGATCCCCTACAGCCCAGCGAGGAACATCCGGTGCAGCCGCAGGTCGCCGGAGAGTTCGGGGTGGAAAGAGAGGGCCATATGCCGCCCCTGCCGCACCGCCACGATCCCGGACGGCAGGGAGGCGAGCACCTCGACGCCAGGACCGGCGGCAGAGGCCAGGGGCGCCCGGATGAACACGGCGTGGAAGGGTTCGTCCAGCCCCGTCACATCGAGATCGGCCTCGAAAGAGTCCCGCTGCCTCCCGAAGGCGTTTCTCTCCACGTCGATATCGACGATCCCCAGGGGTCTGAAACGGGTGTCATTGATCGAGACGGCGACGATGACCATGCCGGCGCAGGTGGCGAAGATCCCGCCCTCGAACACCCTGAAGGCATCGTCAAGGCCGTTTTCTGCGATCAGGCGGGCGATAGTCGTCGACTCGCCGCCGGGTATGGCGCAGGCGTCGCAGCGCTCCAGGTCGGCGGGGGAGCGGACCTCCACCACCTCACCCTCCCCGCCGAGGGCGTCGGCAAACGCCCGCATATGCTCGGAGACGTCTCCCTGGAGGGCCAGAACGCCGACGACGGTCCTACCAGCCACGTTCCTGGAGCCTCTCTTCCTCTTTGAGCTCGTGGATGTCCAGGCCCTTCATGGGATCGCCGATGCCGCGGCTTACCCCGGCGATCACCTTTGCGTCGGTATAGTGGTGGACGGCCTCGACGACCGCCTTCGCCATCTTCTGCGGGTTTTGCGACTTGAAGATCCCGGAGCCCACGAAGACGCCGTCGGCGCCCATCTGCATCATCAGGGCGGCGTCGGCAGGGGTGGCGATCCCGCCGGCAGAGAAGTTCACGACCGGCAGGCGGCCCATCCGCGCCGTCTCGGCCAGGACCTCGTACGGTGCCTCGATCTGGCGGGCGCGGGCGCGGAGCTCCTGCTCGTCCATCCCGCGGATCTCCCGGATCTCGCCCTGGATCGCCCGCATGTGCCGGACGGCCTCGACCACGTTGCCGGTGCCGGCCTCGCCCTTGGTGCGGATCATCGCCGCTCCCTCGTTGATGCGGCGGAGCGCCTCCCCAAGGTTGCGGGCGCCGCAGACGAACGGGACGGTGAACTGCATCTTGTCCACGTGGTACTCCTCATCGGCCGGCGTGAGCACCTCGCTCTCGTCGATCATGTCGACGCCGAGCACTTCAAGCACCTGGGCCTCGACGAAATGGCCGATCCGCACCTTCCCCATCACCGGGATGGAGACGGCGTCGATGATCTCGGCGATCTTCTCCGGGTCGGCCATCCGGGCCACGCCGCCCGCCTTCCTGATGTCGGCCGGGACGCGTTCGAGGGCCATCACCGCAACGGCGCCCGCATCCTCGGCGATCCGGGCCTGCTCCGCATCGACCACGTCCATGATCACCCCGCCCTTCTGCATGGAGGCAAAGCCGCGCTTCAGGAGCTCGGTGCCATACCTCAGTTCCTCTAACTTCATTACTCCTATCTATAGGGGGGTCATGCCAATAAAAATAGTGCGAGCACGGCAAATATCGAAAATATCAGGGTTATTCCCCGAACCGCCCGGATTATCGCCGGCCCTCCGACCGCCAGGCTCCGCTCCCCCGGACCGATGGCATACACCCCGGGCTTGGTGAAGCAGACCCCGGTACCCCCGGCGATGACACTCATCGGCCAGCCCCCGTTGAGGCCGGGCCGCTTTTTCCGGTCGGCACGGAGGGCCTGCCGGGCCGGGGCGAACCGGCCGTGGAGGGCAAACCAGAGGAGGCCGAAGAGAGCGGATATCCGCGCCGGCAACAGGTTGGCGGCGTCGTCGGCCCGGGCAGACCACCAGCCCAGGCGGAGGCGGTCGTCGGGATAGCCGAGCATGGCGTCCATGCAGTTGATCGCACGATAGACCGCCGCCGCCGCCAGACCGAGGCCCAGGGGGGCGAAGACGCAGTACCAGAAGAGCGGGGCGACGATCGAGTCGGAGAGGTTCTCGGCCACCGATTCATATGCCGCCGAGCGGATCTCCTCGGTGGAGAGGGGGGCGGTGTCCCGCGAGACGAGCATGCCTGCCGCCCGGCGTCCGTTCCCCAGGGACCCCGCAGCCAGCGCCTCCTCGACGGCGGTGGCATGCTCCTCCAGGGAGCGCCAGGCAAATGTCGCCTTCAGCAGGAAGGGGGCGACGAGCAGCAGCAGGAGGGGGGGCAGAAATCGTTCGGCCAGGGCGAAGGGGAGGGCGAAGAGGAGGACCGAGATCGTCCAGAGCGCCACCCCGGCGGCCCGCTGGAGGCGGGGCGGATAGCGGGCCGGGCGCCCCCACCAGCCCACGAACCGCCCGAGGAGGGCGACCGGGTGGAGGGGAGTATGCGGATCGCCGAGCAGACGGTCCACCACCAGCGCCAGGAGGAGGATCAGCGCCGGAAATACCATGCGCTGAGCACTCCGACCACGAGAACGACGAAGGCGGCTGCCTCAAAGGCGATGATGCCGGTGGCCGCGTAGATGATGAAGAGCAGGGCGGCAACGGCGATGACCGCAAACGGGATGACGGAGACGGGGAGACGCGGCTCTGGGGGCGCCGGCATCTCGGGTTCGGGCGTCTCCGCGGCCGGGGGCTCCCTGACGAACACCTGCACCGTGGCGCGGTTCGCCCCGTAGCCGGTGATCGCCGTGATATCGAAGGTGCCCGGGAACACACCTGGTTTTATGGGGACCGGGATCTCGTCGAAGCGGTCCAGAAAGAGGTTTTCGTGAGAAAAGTCGGTGAAACGCACCGCATTGCTGGTCGTGAGGGTGAGGTGGAGGGGAGAGCCCTGATTGATCAGCCGGATGAGCAGGGTGTCCCCGGCGGCGGCCTCGATCGATCCGGGCAGGTCGATCGAGTGAATCGAGCGTGCGTTCAACCGGATCTCGCAGGGGATGTCCATATCTTATTCCTGTTCGTCACGGGGAAGGAGATCAGGGATGCCGTCCCGGATGGGATAGGCGACCGCACAGGCCCCGCACCAGAGGGTGCCCTCAAGGATCTCGTCGCCATCCTCCGCATCGACCCGCAGCTCGAGGTCGCCCTTGCAGACCGGACAGCAGAGGATGGGGAGGAGGCTCCGCTTCACAGGTCGTCCCTCAGGTCGATGATATGGGTGATGTCCGGGCCGGTGGAGATCAGCCCGATGGGAGCGCCGATGTCCTTTTCTGCGGTTTCGAGGAAGGCAATGGCCTTTTCGCTCAGGGCGTCGTACGAGGTCGCCCCATAGCAGGCGGGGTCCACATGGTCGATGCCGGTGATCGCCGCGATGGTGCAGCCGTTGATCATCGCAGAGTAGCGCGCCATCTTTCCGTCCCAGCCCCCGATCCGCCTCTCCCGGTGGGTGACGGTGCCGAACTCCTTGAAGCCCAGTGCCTCGGAGGCCTCGGCGTTCATCTCGGTCTGGAAGGGGCCCTCCCCGACCCGTGTCGGATAGGCCTTGAAGACCACGACCACGTCGTCGACGCGGGTCGGACCGACGCCGTTGTCTGCGGCGATCTGCGAGGCCGAGGTGTCCTTGCTTGTCACGAAGGGGTAGGTGCCATAGTAGAGGGAGATGCCGAAACCCTGCGTGCCTTCCAGGATCACGTTATCGCCCGCATCGATTGCGTTGTTCACTTCCAGGGCGACGTCCATGATGTAGGGGGCGAGTTCCGGGACGTCCTGTGCCTGGCGTGAGGTGCGCAGCACGCGGTCAGAGTTCGCCGGACCGCACCCGGTGCCGGTGGACCCGATCTTCTTGGCGAGGTGGTCGCTCCCCCGGTCCCGTGCGATGTGCTCCTCCTCGATGATCCCGCAGCGCCCGTCCACAAACGTCCGGTCACCGCAGTCCAGGAGTTCGATTTCCCTGAGGAACACCCGCGGGTCGACGAGCACCCCGCTGCCGATGCAGAGTTTCGCATCAGGATACACAAACCCGGACGGGATCATCCGGACGCCGTAGTTTTTATCCCCGACCGTGACGGTGTGACCGGCATTCGGGCCGACGCCGCCACGCGAGATGATCGAGGGGTGGTCCAGGTGGGCGATATGCGCCACAATCTTGCCCTTTCCTTCATCCCCAAAAAATCCGCCGACTATTATCGTACACGCCATTGCTATATCATGTAATTTGGGGCGATACTCGATGATAAAAGTTTATCATCGGGTTGTCCCTCTCACCTCACCTCGCACCGTTCGTTCCTCTCAGGGAAGAGACAGCGCCTGATGCTCCGGAAATAGGGGATATGAAGCAGGATGTGAAGGAGCATCAACACGATGAAGATGATGCCGGCGATGGTGTGGATGTCTACCCAGACCGACCGGGTGAGGCCGAGCACGCTGTCGAGATCGACGAGGGCCGTTGCCGCTCGCCCGCCCCCCCATCCGCCACCGGAGGGGAGGAGCCAGAGGAGGACCGCCGAGGAGATGGCAGCGATAATGAAGAGGACAAGCATCGCCAGGTCGACGACGGCGTTTATCTGCCGTTTCTGCATGGGTGGTGAAAGGAGACTCCGGAATTTATAGTTCGTGGAGGAGACCGGCGCTCCGCGAGGGGGGGCCTGCAGATCCAGATCCGCAGAAATCTGCCGCGGCCAGCCACGCCCTTTCCGGGGGTGTGCCGGTGCATCGGAGGGGGAATCTGAGTTAGAATAGAACAATATGACCAATTGCATAATATTATGTTTATGCAGATCTCCAGTGGAAATCAAGGGGTTATTCCACTGCCGTTTGTCAGACAGGGGGCATACCCTGATGGAACACGATCAAAAAAATTATCGGCGGTCCAGGCCCTCGATGAAGGCGCCCATACGCTCGATCGCAACCGAGAGATCCTCCCGTCCGACTGCATATGCGCAGCGGAGGTGGCCCGTTCCGCCCTCGCCGAAGACGCTGCCCGGCACGACGGCGACCTTCTGCTCCACCAGGAGGCGCTCGGCGAACTCGCCGTCAGAGAGCCCGGTGGACTCGACTGAGGGGAAGGCGTAGAACGCCCCCTCGGGCAGGTGGCAGGTGAGCCCGATGCGGTTGAGCCCCTCGACGAAGAGGTTGCGGCGGAGGCGGTACTCCCGCACCATGGCGTCCTTGTCCTCTTCGCCCTCGCGCAGGGCGGCGAGAGCGGCAAGCTGCCCCATCACCGGGGCGCAGAGCATCACGTACTGGTGGATCTTCAGTGCGGCGTCGCAGATCTCTTTCGGGGCGCAGAGATAGCCGATACGCCACCCGGTCATCGCGTAGGCCTTGGAAAAACCGTTCAGCACGATCGTGCGTTCGCGCAGGTCGTCCATTGTCCCGGGGGAGCAGTGCGTTCCCCCATAGGTAAGCTCCGAATACACCTCGTCGGAGATGAGCACCAGGTCGTTGTCCACGATGATGTCGGCGATCTCCCGGTAGTCGTCCCGCCCCATCACCCCGCCGGTGGGGTTGTTGGGGAAGTTCAGGATCACCGCCTTTGTCCGTTCGGTCACCCGTTCGGCAAGCCCCTCGGCGGTGATCTTGAATCGATCGTCGGCGCGGCAGGGGAGGGGGACCGGCACACCGCCGGCAAGCGTGACACAGGGGGCGTAGCTCACGTAGCCGGGGTCGATGACCAGCACCTCATCGCCGGGGTCAACGACCGCCCGGATGGCGATGTCTGCGGCCTCGGAGACGCCGGAGGTGATGATAATCTCGGCGTCCGGGGAATAGCGCAGCCCATAGCGGTGTGCAAGATCGGCGGAGAGCGCCTCGCAGAGCGGGGCGTAGCCCCGGTTCGAGGTATAGGAGGTGATCCCCTGCTCGATCGAGTAGATCCCGGCCTCGCAGATCTTCCAGGGGGTGGCATAGTCGGGTTCGCCGACGCCCAGGGAGATGACGTCCTGCATGCCGATGCAGAGGTCGAAATATTTCCTGATCCCGGAGGGGGGGATCAGCCGCGCCCGTTCTGAGACAATATTCCTCATCGGTCACCTCAGAATGAGTAGGGGAGACGTTCAGAGGCCTCGCGCTCGTCGTAGGGCGTGCCGTTCTCCTTGTAGGTCTTCAGCACGAACTGGGTGGTGGTCTCCCGGATCCCGTCCATCGGCGCGATGTGCTCGGAGACGAAGCGGGCGATCTCCTGCATCGTCCTTCCCTTCACCAGCAGGATGAAGTCGTAGCGGCCAGAGACCAGTCGGAGAGTCTTCACCTCGGCGAAGCGGGCGATCCTCTCGGCGATCTTGTCGTAGCCGGCGTCACGCTCGGGGGAAACCTTCAGGGCGATGATCGAGGTGACGTCGCCGTCCCCGGCGCGCTCCCAGTCGACGACGGCGCCGTATTTTCTGATGATCTTCGATTCTTCCAGGGTTTTGATCCGCGCCTTCGCCTCGTCGAGGTCGATCTCGACCATCGTGGCGAGGTCTTCGAGGGGTATGCGGCTGTTTTCCTCCAGGAGGTGGAGGATCAAGTGGTCCTTTTCATC
The DNA here is from genome assembly GCF_004297185.1 of Methanofollis fontis. Lineage (NCBI taxonomy): Archaea > Methanobacteriati > Methanobacteriota > Methanomicrobia > Methanomicrobiales > Methanomicrobiaceae > Methanofollis > Methanofollis fontis. The sequence goes on along the minus strand of NZ_PGCL01000001.1, from coordinate 405,005 downwards.
CATGCTGATCACCGGAACGAGGCCCGCAGGCGGTTGAGGTCGACATGGGCAAGCCGGTCCTCGGAGAGCCGCGGGTCCTTTGCGAGTACGTCCTGTATCTTCTTCGTGTTGGTGTCAAACCACATCTCTTTTGTCCTTCCGTAACGCCCCTTGGAGACGACGCGGGTGTTGATCACCCCGAGCATGTTCAGTTCGGAGATGAGGTCGGTGATCCGCCGGTGCGTGAGGGGGTCGATGTCCACGATCTTGGAGACTTCGCGGTAGACCCGGGTCACCTCACCGGAGGTGAAGATCTTCTTGTCCATCTCCTCGAGGAGCAGCATCGAGTAGAGCACCACCTTGCTCTGGGTCGGCAGGGTGGAGATGCACTCGATCATCGAGTCGGCCTCGATCTTGTCGAGGGCCATCCTGACGTGCTTCTCCCCGACGCGCTCGGCGTTCTCGCGGTCGGCGAGTTCGCCGGAGACCCGCAGCAGGTCCAGGGCGCGGCGGGCGTCGCCGTGCTCCTGGGCGGCGAAGGCGGCGCAGAGCGGGATCACCCCCTCCTCCAGACTCCCCTCCACGAACGCCATCTGGGCGCGCTGGGTCAGGATATCGCAGAGCTGCGGGGCGTTGTAGGGCGGGAAGACGATCTCCTCTTCAGAGAGGGAGGAGAGCACGCGGGGGTCGAGAAAATCGGTGAACCGGAGGTCGTTTGAGATCCCGATCATCGAGACCTTGGAGGCCTTGAGGTCGGAGTTGATCCTGGTGAGGTTGTAGAGGGTCTCGTCCCCGCTCTTCTTGACGAGTTTGTCGATCTCGTCGAGCACGATGACAAGCACTCCCCCGGTGGCGTCGAGCTGGTTTTTGAGTTCGGTATACACCTGATCGGTGGGCCACCCGGTCATCGGGATATGGGCGCGGGCCTTGTCGGAGGGGGTGGCATCGAGATCTTCGAGACCCTTGGCGATCTGGGCGAGCACCCGGTACTGGGTGTCGATCACCTCACAGTTGAGGTGGACCACCCGGCACCCGGTCCCCATCCCGGCACCGACCTTCTCGAGCTCTGATCCGACATAGCGGACACATGCGGTCTTGCCGGTGCCGGTCTTGCCGTAGATGAGAATGTTCGACGGGGTCTCGCTCTTGAGGGCCGGTGCCAGGATCGATGCGATCGAGTCAATCTGGGGACGACGATGGGGGAGGATCTGGGGACGGTAGGAGTGACGGAGGACCTCCCGGTTCTTGAAGATCCTGGTGTTCGAGAGGTACTTCTGGAAGAGTCCGAGGGATGAATTTTCGTTGTCAGACATGGTATCAGCCGCGCGCGGGAGGGGAAAGATATGCACTGTGGGGGGTCTGGAGATATAACCCCTTTGTTTCCATTGGAAACTGCTTATAAAGGTGATCATGAGGGGTGGGAAAGAGGGCAGATACGGCGAGATCTGGAACCGGATCCCGGACCCCCTTATTTCGAGTGGAACCTGTGGAAAACAGGTGACCTGTTTTCCTATAACACTGGTAAAACAGCTTGTTGTAGGGTTATCTTGTTGTACTATAAATCTTCTCTGATCTCAAAAGAGAGATCTTCTAGATCGCGAGAGGAGGTGATCCCGATCGATCCGGATCGCGGGACAGATCGATGGGATCTGGAGGGGATCGAGATCACGGGATCGATCAGGAGCGCGGAGGAAGGGGGATCAGGCAGGATCCGGATCAGTGGATCGCGAGAAACCCCGGAGATCCTGTCCAGTCACGGGAGATCAGGATCACATTGGTGAGATCCCGACCGATCGCGATCGATCCTGACCGATCTCGAGACCTGTCGGGGTGGATGATCAGGGTATAAGAGGGAACACCACCCCTGTCCTGATCACTCAGGGTATGGAGATCCAGGGATCGTCACCGGGATCCCACCATCCATGAAACATGACAAAAAACGGCTCAATCACAAAAAAACAGCAAATACAAAGAAATTCAGATTTCTACCCTCCCAACCACCACCATCTTTTCCTCCCTGATCCACCGCCATTTCTCCCTCCTCCTCCCCACCCCTCCTTCTCCATATGCTCCAGTGGAAACAAAGGGGTAGGGGATCGCGTTTCACCTCCCTTTCACTCATCCCCTCAGGAACCTCTTTCCTCCCCCTCTTCAGTTTCCCGGTACGCCCCCTTTCCCTCCGGGGATCGACCTCCACAAGAGGTATCATCCAGTATGACCATCGAAAATGGGTGAAGCAATCATGAAAACAGAGCACATCAGGGATATCAGCATCGGGGTGGCGGTGATCACCGTCTCCACGACGCGGACCGAGGAGACCGATACGAGCGGTCGAACGATCCGGGAGCACCTGGAGGGTGCCGGATATCCGGTGCGTTTCTACAGGATCGTGAAGGATGATCAGGTGGCGATCCGCGCTGCCCTGATCTGCTCCCTCTCCGACGCGGACGCGGTGATCCTGAACGGCGGCACCGGTCTCACCTCCGACGACTGCACCATCGAGGCGGTGGAACCCTTCTATGAAAAAAGGATCGACGGCTTCGGGGAGATCTTCAGGAGACTCTCGTACGAGGAGATCGGGACCTCGGCCCTCCTCTCCCGCGCCTCGGCAGGTGTGGCGGGCGGACGGGCGATCTTCTGCATACCGGGTTCGACCGGAGCGGTCCGCCTGGCCATGGCAGATATCATCATCCCCGAACTCCGACATATCCTCTCCCATGCCCGGGGGTGAGCGTTTTTTGATCCGGGAGGGGCGGCCCCTTCCCGGTCTTTCCCCCTTCGATGGGATAGGGGGGATTGAGGGTATCGTGAAGAAGGGGGTGCAGGCAGAATTGTGCTGAATTTTTTTGTTCCGGATATTGTTGCAGGGGCGGTTCACCTCTCAGAATTTCACGATTTCCCCCCTGACCCCCTCCTGCGACGGGGGCGGGATAGAGGACGTCAGTGGAAGGAGGTGGAGGGTTTTGTCCGGGGCGGTTTTTCCCTTCCGGTGTTCCTCCTGTACCGCCCCCGCCCCTATTGTGCGGAGGATTCATGGGGTGAAACACCCCGTCACCGCTGTCTGCTCCTGACCGCGAGGGGAGACCCCTCCCGGACCCACCCCCGTCAATGGGATAGGGGGGAAGGAGGGAATCGTGCAGATGGGGATTTTGGCATGTATTCCCGAATGTCTCATGCACCGCGGAGTTAGTTGGGGGACGCTCATCTCAGAACGCCCTCAATAACCGCCCCCACCCCTATCGCATTGACCGGGGGGTATCGGGGGGTGGAACCCCCCGTCCCGTGCTGTTCGTTGAAAGGCGATCCGCCCCTGACCGGGAGGGGTCCTCCCCCCCCTCTCCAATCATATCGACCGGCATCCCGCCGTGCCGTCGCAAAAAAGAACTGCCCCTCTAACGGTTCACGTCGAGCATGGCCACGCGTTCGAGGACCAGGGGGAGGATTCGCCCGCCTGCGGCGTCCAGCTCTTCGGCGGTGATGCCGTAGCGCTCCATCAGGCGCTGCCGTCGGGCGTCGTCAATCTCCTCCCAGTCCCCGGTGCTCCAGCGGAGGAGGGGACCGAGCGCTTCTTCCGCCTCCTCAGAGGGGGGGTGGAGGCAGACATAACAATGGTTCTCGCCCTCGTGGAGCCCGATTTCGGCGGCCACCCGGCACTGGCGGGTGCCGGCGGCATAGAGGAGGGCCTCCATCTCGAGGGAGTTGGCGATCGCCCGCCCCTCCTGCCAGGAGCGGACGGCTTGGCGGACGGCTTTTTCGGCATGGCGCCGTCCTGCCAGCGCTCCTGCGTCGAGGAAGATGATGTGCGTCCTGTTTCGCTCCCCGATCCGCCGGACATAGGAGAGGAAGGCGGGGAGGGAGGGGATCTCGATAACCGCCTGGAGGACCCGGCACTCACTCATCCCCCTCACCCCCGAAGGCGGAAAGAGAGAACTGACGGCTGGATGTCTCCTCTTCGACGGTGCGTTCGTCCGCACCCTCCCCGATCTGGGCGAGCACCGATGCCGCCGTTTTTTCGCCCAGGATCGGGGCGAGGCGGGCGGTTCCCGCCTCCCGGATCGCCGCCGGGGTGGCGATCCCGGCGTTGAAGAGGCGGCGGGCCCGCACCCGTCCGATCCCCTTCAGCCTGATGAGGGGGAGGAGCTCCTTCTTGATGCCGTGGCGGATCCGGATCCCGTCCTCCTCGATCGGGCGTTTGAACTCCCCCTTGAACAGGGAGGCCAGACGCGAGGCGGCGTGGACCAGCCAGACCGCCGTCTCGACCTTGTTATGGATGTCGCCGGGCCCGACATTGAAGCGCTCGCAGATCATCTCCTCGGTCACCTCCTCCGACCAGTTCTGGAGGAGCATCGCCGTCTTCACGCTTGAGTAGAAGCGCTCGAGTTCGTCGGTGCCGTAGGGCGCGCCGGTCCAGAGTTCGTCCTCATGCTCCGAGAGGAAGCGGTAGATCATCTCCTCGTCCCCTTTGCGCAGGTAGAGGGTGAGCATGTCCGGGGTCTCGCAGATCGCCTGCAGGAGTCCGAACCCCGAGAACTCGGGGGCCCGCTCGAGGGCGTCGACGATCCCCTCCGCACTCCTGGGGTCGATATAGAGCCTGGAGACCAGGTCGCCGTACTCGGTCGCCTCAAGCCGATCGCCGAGGGCGGTGATCATCTCGCGCTCGGCGAGCCAGTCGATCACCCGCCCGATCGTCTCGTGGATCGTGGAGCGGCGGCCGCGGTGCTCCCAGGCATAGAAGGTCCGCTCCATGAACTCGATCACTCCGGCGGGGGTGCGGGCAAAACCGGTGGCGACCAGGGAGAGCACATGTGAGCGCAGGGCGTTCTCGGAGTTGCACTGCGAGGTGATCTCCTCGGGCGGTGCATCGATATAGTTCTCGTAGAGGTCCTGGCAGGCGGTCGCCCCCTTGGCGATGAGCACCGCCTCGCCGTAGGGGTCGAGGTGGGGGCGGCCCGCCCGACCGGCCATCTGCTTGTACTCCCCCACCGGTATCGGCGCCATGCCGCCGTTCCCGAAACGGAGATAGTCGCGGATCACCACCCGGCGGGCCGGGAGGTTCAGGCCGGCGGCAAGCGTCGGGGTGGAGGAGATCACCCGGATCGAGCCCTTCCTGAACCCGTCCTCGACGATACGGCGTTCGGCGGCCGAGAGCCCCGCATGGTGGAAGGCCGCCCCTTTTCGCACGCAGAGGGCCAGGGTGCGCCCGAGGTCGGTGGTGGCCGCCCGCTCTATGGCGTCGGCGGCGGTGTCAAGGGCCTCTTCGGAGAGTTTCAGCCCTCCAGCCGCCCGCTTTGCAAACGCCTCGGCGTTGCGCCGGGAATTCACGAAGACCAGGCACTGCCCCCCCTCCCCCACGGTGTCGAGCACCAGGTTCAGGTCGTCGTAGCGGGAGGAGCGGCGCACCTCGCGTTCGCTGTCCGTGAAATGGATCGTGCCGTCGAAGAAGACGCCCTCCCTGAGGTCCACCGGGCGCCACTCGCTCGTGACCAGTTCGGCGTCCAGCCATCCGGCAAGGGCGCCGGGGTTGCCGACCGTGGCCGAGAGGGCGATCACCTGCATCCCCGGGTTCTTTGAGAGGAGTTTGGCGATCACCATCTCCAGGGTCGCACCCCGGTCCGGCGAACCGATGAGGTGGCACTCGTCCACCACGAGCAGGCTGACCTCGCCGAGCCAGGGGGCGGCATTCCGCAGGAGGGAGTCCACCTTCTCCGAGGTGGCGACGATAATGTCGTTTCGCCCCAGGTAGGCATCCCGGCGGTCGAGGTCGCCGGTCGCCACCCCGACGCGCACCCCCCGCCCGGAAAAATCGTCGTACTTCTCGGTGGCGAGGGCCTTGAGGGGGACAATATACAGGCACTTCCCGCCGTCGGCCACATGGCGGTGCATCACCATCTCGGCGATGATCGTCTTGCCGCTCGCCGTGGGGATGGCGCAGAGCAGGTTCTTCCCCTCGAAGATCCCGCTCTCCACACACGCCGCCTGGGGGGGGTAGAGTTCTGCGATCCCGCGGTCGGCATATGCGGATTTGAGGGATTCGGGGATGGGGAGGTCAGCTACCTTCATATGGACCCCTTTGTTTCCAGTCGAAAAATGGGATTGGTACGGTATTTTGCGCGATATATTGTGGATTGTGTATGTCGGACTCCATGGGAAATCACGGGGGCCGGACTAATAATAGTAGTCCAGGATGTTCTCCCGCTCCTCCCGCCGCTTCTTCTCCAGGAACGAGAAGACCGCCTCGTGCGGGACGCCGTTGATCAGCATCTCGATGGCGGTGCGGGCGTTCTTCAGGTGATCGGGGCTGGCGATGATCGCCACCGTCTTTCCGGCCACCGAGATTTCGACGCCGGTCATGTTCTCGATCTGCTCTCTGGCCTTTCCGCCCTTCCCGATGATCCGGCCGCGCAGGCGCTCCTGCTGCTTCGGGGAGGGGTCGACATCGGTGAGGTCGATGATGTCGAGGACCATGTCCTCGTCCTCGAGGAGGCGGAAGGCCCGTTCTGGTGAGAAGCCGCGGCTGATGGCGGTGACCACGTCGGTGGCGCGGAGCACGCCCACCGGGTCCTCGCCCTCGATCCGCACCTCGCCCTCCTCGCTGTCGATGGTGATCGTTGCCCCGGTCTCCTCCTCCAGTTTCCGTTTTGTGGCGCCAGCCTTTCCGATGAGGGCGCCAATCCGCTGTGCACCGATCCTGATCTCCTGTTGTGTCATGGTATCATTCCTCCCTATCTGAGAGTTTTCGGACTGTTCCGCCGGTCACGCTCCGCATGATCCCGTCCTCGTCCTCGATATCGCAGAGGTTTGAGAAAAACCGGTTGATATTCCTGATATCCCTGATCAGAAAGGTGCCGGCATTGGGGTGGTCGCGGGTGACCGCCTGGCCCATATCGATGATATAGGGTTTGTCCTGCCAGAGTATATTGAATTCACTCAGGTCGCCGTGGACCAGCCGCGCCTCCTGGTAGAGACGGGCGATATGGTCGATGATCTCCCGGTATGTGGCCTGTGGGTCCGGGATATCGGCGGTGCGGAGCTGCGGCGCCGGCGCCTCGCCCTCGCCGATGAACTCCATGATCAGGATGTTGCGGTCGAAGGCATAGGGCTCAGGCACCGGCACGCCGGCGTCGTGCGCCCGTTTCAGGTTTGAAAACTCCTTTTTGGTCCAGGTGAAGACGATGTCCTTCCTGGTCCGCCGCACCGACGCAAACCTGGGATCGCCCAGGATGTATTCGGCCATCGCCTTGAAATTCGCCGTCCTGATCCGGTAGATCTTCACGGCGGCGGGTTGACCGTCCCGTTCGGCGATGAAGACGTTCGCCTCCTTGCCGGTGGAGATCGAGCCCCCGATTGCAGAGAGTTTCTTCTTATGGACGAGGCGGTAGAGGGCGAGCAGGGTCACCTCGTCGAAGACCTCACCGCGCACCTTCCTGGAGTCGGCGTCCTTGATGCGGACCCCCATCTCCTCCAGGCGCCGGTCGAACTCCCTTCCGTCCCGCGCCCCGGCCATCGGATCACGCCACCGCGTCGTGGACGCCGGCAAGCATCTCCACCAGGTAGTCGGCGGTCATTCCCTTCAGGTCGAGGGGGTGGACCGCACCGGCGGCATAGGCAGCCTCCAGTTCGGCATAGGAGGCGAACTCCAGGTCGCCGCCGAACTTTGCGGGCCGGTGCATGACCAGGCGCTCGAAGCGGGGGACGATATGGTACTGGAGCACCTGGAGCACGGGGTTCTCCTCGATCTCCGGTGGGCAGAATGCCTTCTTCATCTTCCGCCTGATATCGTCCTCGCTGTCGGCGACCGAGATGAGGTTGCCGGCCGAGGAGGACATCTTCTTGCCGTCCAGGCCGTTCAGGATGGGGGTGTGGATGCAGACCGGCGAGGGGTATCCCATGCCGGGGAGGTGCTCCCTGGCGAGCATATGGATCTTGCGCTGGTCGATCCCGCCGACAGCGGCGTCCACGCCGAGCATGGCGATATCGGCCATCTGCATGATCGGGTAGACGAGCTGCGAGACCGCAGGGTGGTCCATGTTCCGCCCGACCTCGTCCATCGAACGCCGCGCCCGGTTCACGGTCACCTCCTGGGAGAGCTGGAGCACCAGGAGCTCGTAGTCGGGGTGGAGCTGCAGGTCAGTGCCCATCACATAGCGCGCCTGCTTCAGCCCGAGGGCCTCGAAGCAGCGGCGGTTGTATTCGGCGGTCTCCCGCACCTCCTCCAGGGTGCCCTTGTGGTTTAAGAAGGCGTGGAGGTCGGCGAGGAGGACGGTCACCTCGAAACCGGCCTGCTGGAGGTCGATCAGCTTGTTTACCGTCACCATGTGGCCGAGATGGATCTCCCCGGAGGGCTCGTAGCCGGCGTAGACCCGCCGGACGGGCCGCTGGAGGAGGGCCCGCAGCTCCTCGTCGGTGACAATCTCGACGGTATTGCGCGTGGCAAGGGAGTATGGATCCATACTCAGGAATGGGGTGGTGAAGAGGATTAATCCTTCTTCAGATGGCGGAGAAACCGAGTGCTCTGTTGGTCATTTCGATGGAGATCGCCGCCTCGTCGGCGCCGTTCATCATCGCCCTGATGGCGTCGATGTTCTCCACCACCACGTCGGCCTCCTGGTGGATCGCCTGGAAGAGGAAGATTTCCCTGCCCACGAGTCCGATGGAGTCGGCGAAGATGCAGTTCTCGTAGAGGTCGGCGCGGTGGCGCCCGAGGTCCTGGGCGTACTCCTTGAGTTCGGCGGTGCTGGTGATGCCGGTGCCGCCCCGCACCAGACCCATCCGCGGGTGGCGCTCCACGATCTCGAGCACCTCCTCGCGGGTGGCGTCGCTCTTCAGGTCCATCTGGAGGGCGTGCATGTGCATGAAGGTGGTCGGGACGATCATCGCCATGGTGGTGATGTCGATCTCCGGCAGAACGGTCTGGACGTCAGGGCCGTGGTGACTCGGCACCTTCACCGGGTTGAGGACGATGGCGTCCACCGGTCCCTTCTTCACTTCGCCGGGGTCGGATCCCCGGCGGACCATCGTGGCACGCACCCGTCCGACCCCGAAGCGCTCGTCCAGGGCATGGATGATCCGGCAGAGGCCGGTGGTGTTGCAGGAGACCACCCGGACGAACTGGCGGTTCTTTGCCTCGGTGAAGTTGCAGGAGGAGCAGAAGGAGAAGCCCGCCACCTCATGGTCCTCGCCGCCCTGCCAGATCGCCTTGACCCCGTAGAGCTCATAGAGTTTCTTGTTCTTCGCCCCGATGCCGCCGGGGGTGGCGTCCACCACCACGTCGGCGTGCTTGATCATGTCGGCGATGTCGCCGGCGACCTCGATGCCGGCGTCATCGAAGGCCTGCCGCTTGCTCATCTCGGCGATGTAGAGGGGGTAGCCGCGGCGGTTCGCTACATAGGCCTCGGCGCTCGGTTTTGTCTTGGAGACCCCGATGACCTCCATGTCGGGCTGTGCGGCGACCGCATCGGCAACGCGCTTTCCGATGGTGCCGTATCCGTTGATTGCGACCTTTATCATGTAAAGCTTCAGTAAGAACACAAGCAGATAAAGGTTGCTGCCCCGCCGTCCCATTCACGGGCATCTCTTTATGTCCCACACGCCCATCCCTGATGAGATGCGGACCGCCATCCGGCACGAGAACAATTTCGACCTCCTGCGTCTCGTTGCCGCCCTGATCATCATCGTCTCCCATGCCTATGCCCTGCAGGTCGGGTATCTGGCGATGCCGGCGTTCTGCCCCCTGGTGCTCGTGGGGTATGCCGCCCTGGCGGCGCTGTTCACGGTCAGCGGCTACCTGATACCGCAGAGCTGGTGCGCTCAGCCCGACCCGGTCCGCTTTTTCTGGAAACGCTCCCTGAGAGTGTTTCCGGGTCTGATCGCCGCTGTGCTCTTCACCCTGCTCGTGGTCGGCCCGATCGCCACCTCCCTCTCCCCGGCGGAGTATCTCCATGCCCTCCTCTCCCCCGGAAATCTCTCGGAGGCGCCGTTCTTTGAGGACGGGTCGTCGCTCGGGCTGTTTACGGCCAACCCGATCACCTATGTGAACGCCTCCCTCTGGACGATCCCGGTGGAGTTCTCGATGTACGTGATCGTCGCCGTTTTCGGGATGGCGGGTCTGCTCAGGAAAAAAAGCGTTCTTTTCGGGCTGATCGCCGCCAACCTCCTGCTCTGGGGGATCTGGTATGCCGATCCCTCCCTTTCAAAGATACGCTTCACCCTCTATTTCCTGATCGGGGCATACCTCTCCCTCCACCACCCGAACCTCAGGTACGACGGCGGGGCGGTCTTCCTGCTCCTGCTCGCCCTGGTGGCGTCGGCGGCGACACCGCTGTTCTCCTTCGTCGCCCTCATCGCCGTCCCCTATGCCGTGCTCTGGTTCGCCCACCTGCCGGTGCCGGCCCTGAACGCCTTCGGGCGGCACGGCGATTTCTCGTACGGGATGTACATCTATGCCTACCCGATCCAGCAGACGATCGTGCTCTTCCTGGGCACGTCCCTCTCCCTGCCGGTGTTTGCAGCGCTCTCCATCATCCTGACGGCTCCTTTTGCCGTCTGCTCCTGGGTGTTCATCGAGCGGCGCGCCCTTGCCCTCAAGCAGGTTGCGCTGGCGCCGGTGCGCCTCTCCCGCTCGGTGCGGGAGTGACGGTGTGGGCGGCACTGTCTATAGGTTTCGTAGAGTTTATGAGGACCAAACCTTATTTTCCCGTGTGCCTATAGTGTGAACCGATGATAGGGCCGGAGACCGATCAGGAGCCTGATGGGTGCGTGGAATGCGTCAGGGATCTCGACGATCCCTCCCTGTATATCAACAGGGAGGTCTCGTGGCTTGCCTTCAACCGCCGCGTGCTCGAGGAGGCGGAGGATGTCGCCCATCCCCTGCTGGAGCGGGTGAAGTTCCTGGCGATCTGCGGGAGCAACCTGGACGAGTTCTTCATGGTGCGGGTGGCCGGTCTCCTCCACCAGGTCGCCGGGGGGGTACTCGAACGTCCGGCCGACGGCATGACCCCGGGCGAACAGCTGGCGGCGATCCGGGAGGAGGTCTGCGGTCTCTATCCGGCCTATGCCCGCTGCTGGGAGGAGGAGATCCGGCCGGCGCTCGGTGACGCCGGCATCGTGGTCCGGGCGATGGACGACCTGACGGTGGAGGAGTGCGCCGACCTGCGAAGGACCTTTGCCGAACGGGTGCTGCCCGCCCTGACCCCGATGGCCTTCGACGCCGCCCGCCCTTTCCCCTTTATTTCGAGCCTCTGCCTTTCGCTGGCGGTGGCGGTCCGGGACGGCGATGAACAGCGCCGGTTTGCCCGGGTGAAGGTGCCGGCCGGCCTCTTCCCGCGCCTCTATCCGGTGCGGCGGGGGAGCGGGGAGCAGCATCTCATCTTCCTGGAGGACGTGGTCGCCGAGAACCTCGACCTCCTATTTCCGGGTGTGCGGGTGGAGGGGGCATGGCCATTCCGGGTGACTCGGGACGCCGAGATCGATGTGCGGATCGAGGAGGGGGCCGACCTGCTCACCGCCGTGGAGGAGGGGGTGGCGTCCAGGACGATGGCCGCCGCCGTCCGCCTGGAGGTCGCCGCCTCGATGCCGCCCGATATCGTTTCCCTGCTCACAGCCCGCCTGGCCCTCTCGGAGAGCGATGTGTATGTCTCGGCGGCCCCGCTCGCCCTTTCCGACCTCTGGTGCCTCCATGCCCTCAACCGTCCGGAGCGCAAGGATGTCCCCTTCCTGCCGGCCGTCCCGCTCCTGCTCGACCCGCCGGAGGACGCCGCCGAACGGCTTGCGAAGAGCGACCTCCTCCTCTATCACCCCTACGACAGCTTCGGGAGTGTCGTCCGATTCCTGGAATGGGCGGCCGCCGACCCCTCGGTGCTGGCGATCAAGATCACCCTCTACCGGATCGATCCCGGTTCGCCGATCATTGAGGCGATCCTGGAGGCGCGGCAGAACGGCAAACAGGTGACGGTGCTCGTCGAACTGAAGGCGAAGTTCGATGAACGGGACAATATTTCCTGGGCGCGGACCCTGGAGCGGGCCGGCGTGCACGTGGTGCTCGGCCACCCCTCCCTGAAGGTGCATGCAAAGGTCTGCATGGTGGTCAGGAAACACCGGGACGGGATCCAGCGCGTGGTGCACATCAGCTCCGGCAACTACAATGCCGTGACGACCCGGATCTATGGCGACCTCTCCTATGTCACGACCGACCGGGCGATCGGGGACGATGTGAGCCTCCTCTTCAACTCCCTCACCGGCTATAGCCGTTTGCCGGACTACCGCTGTCTGCTGGTCGCCCCGGAGGGGCTCAAGTCCGGGATCCTGGAGCGGATCGAGCGGGAGATCGGGCGGCAGCGTGAACATGGCGACGGTCATATCGCATGGAAGCTCAATGGCCTGCTGGACCGGGAGATCATTGCGGCGCTCTACCGCGCCTCGCAGGCCGGGGTGCGGGTGGACCTGAACGTGCGGGGCCTCTGCGCCCTGCGCCCGGGCATACCCGGGGTATCGGAGAATATCCGGGTGCTCTCGATCGTGGGGCGGTTCCTGGAGCATGCCCGGATCTACTATTTCGGGAACGGCGGCACTCCCGAGGTGCTGCTCGGCTCCTCGGACATGATGCCAAGAAACGTCAAACGGAGGGTGGAGGTGCTCTTCCCGGTGCCGGATCCGCGGATTGCCGCCGAGCTCAAAGAGATCTTCGACGTCCACTTCGGGGACACGGTGAAGGGGCGCTGGCTCCGTCCGGACGGGGGGTATGAGCGGGCGGTGCCCGAGGCGGGTGCAGACCCCCTCTCGTCGCAGGACTGGCTGATCGCGAACAGGGGAATCTGGCATGGCCGCCCGGACTCCTGAGACCGCGGACGCCGGTTACTGTCTCTTCGGCGCCGGCATCCTCAAAAAACAGGCCGAGAATATGGCCGTCGAGATCGAGGGGGTGAGGGCGGCAGAGGACATCGAGTACATCCACCGGATGCGGGTGGCCTCGCGGCGGTTGCGGGCGGCGATGCCCCTGTTTTCGGAATGTTTCGGTGCGCCGGTCTACAAACGCTGGCGTCGCCAGATCAAGGGGGTGACCCGCTCCCTGGGGGAGGCGCGGGATGCGGACGTGCAGATCGATTTTCTCCGCTCCTATATCGCCGATCTCCCGGGCGATCCGGCCCCTCCCGCCGCCCGCCCCCTCTTCTCGATCGAGGGGGGCACACCTGAACCCGCGCCCGCCCCCGAACAGCTGCGTCCGCGCGGTCGGATCGCCCGTCTCTTCGACCGGGTTCTCGGCCGTCCTGCCTCCCCGGCGTCCCCCGAGGCCCCACTGCCGGTGCCGGCCGATCCGGCGCCCGGGACGGCGCCCCTCAGACCCGGGCTCGAGTGCCTCCTGCTCAGACTCGCCCAGCACCGCCAGGCGATCCAGCCCGATGTGGCGGCGGCGATGGACGCCCTGGAGGGGAGCGGGGTGGCGGCGGAGATCGCCGACGTCTGCCGCGAGGTGGAGGTGCGGGGACGGATGGCGGCGACGGACGTCCACTCCCGTTATGCCTTCGAGCAGGGCTACATCCATATCTCGCTCAGGCAGGACGAACTCTTCTCCCATGAGGGCTGCGTCTCTGATCCGGATGCGATTCTTGAGCATCATGCGATGCGGATAGCCGCCAAACGGCTCAGGTACACGATGGAGATCTTCGGCCCCCTCTATCCGGACGGGCTGAAGGACGCAATAAAATCGGTCAAGCGGATGCAGGACTATCTCGGCGACATCCATGACTGCGACGTCTGGGCCGACTACGTCCTCCGCTTCCTGGAGGAGGAGCGGGAACGCTGCGTCGCCTATTTCGGGCACGACGGCATGATGCGTCTGGTGGAGCCCGGCGTTCTCCACCTCAGGGAGGAGCGGATGAAGCGGCGCCGGGAGCTCTTCGACGAGTTCTCGGCCTACTGGCAGGAATTGCGGGGCTCGGGTTACCGGGAGGGGCTGGACGAGGCCCTCGACGCTGCCCTGCGGCAGGCGGCAACCGAGGCCCTGCCGGTGCCTGAAGGGGGCGGCGGTGTGACGATCGCCCTGATCGGCGATGTGCATGCCAACCTCCCTGCCCTGCAGGCGGTGCTGGAGGACGCCCGCTCCCGCGGGGCGGTGGCGGTGCTGGACGCCGGCGATGCCGTGGGCTACGGACCCTTCCCCGAGGCGAGCGTTGGGGCGCTCAGGCAGAACGCCGTCCGTTCGGTGGCCGGGAACTATGACCTGCAGGTGCTCGCCGGGAAGGGGAAGAAGAAACGCCTCCCGAAGGACCGGCAGAAACGGGTTGCGATGCAGTGGGCCTACGACAACATTTCAAAGGAGTCTCGGCTCTATCTCGGGTCCCTGCCCGCCCAGCGGCGCTTCTCCGTCGGGGAGCGGCGGATCCTGCTCTGCCACGGCAGCCCGGAGAGCCCGGACGAATATCTCGACGCCGAAACCCCGGTGTTCCGTCTCCAGGAGATCGCTGCCCTGGCAGACGCCGATATCGTGGTCTCCGGGCACGCCCACCGCCCCTCGGTGCGAGAGGTCGGCGGTGTCTGGTTCGTGAACACCGGCAGCGTCGGGCGGCAGGACGACGGCGACCCGAGGGCCTGTTATGCCCTCCTCCAGACCGATCCCTTCTCCATCTGCCATCTCCGCATCCCTTATAACGTCGACCGCACGGTGGCCGCCGTCTTCGAGGCCGGTCTGCCGACCGGGTTCGCCCGGATGTTCCGGGAGGGCCGGTCCCTGGACTCCGTCCGCCTGGGTGGGGAAGGGACCGCGGAACCCGCTCCAGAGGGGCTTTCGGTCACGTGCTCGGTGGGGGATCATAGCGGGGGTGACTGAAGGGCGATCCACCCCTGACCGGGAGGGGGACACCCCCTCCCGGACCCTCACCCGTCGATGGGATAGGGGGGGATAGAGGATATCGGTGGAAGGGGGCGGTGGCGTTTTGTCCGGGGCGGATGTTCTCCTCCGGTGTTCAATCTGGCCCGCCCCTATCGCATTGACCGGGGGGAACGGGGGGTGGAACCCCCCGTCACCGCTTATCGCCCCCGACCGGGAGGGGAGAACCCCCCCGGACCCACCCCCCTCAGTGGGATAGGGGGGGATTGGGGATATCGGTGGAAGGGGGCGGTGGCGTTTTTCGGGGGCGGATGTTCTCCTCCGGTGTTCAATCTGGCCCGCCCCGCCCCTATCGCATCGACCGGGGGGAACGGGGGGTGGAACCCCCCGTCACCGCTTATCGCTCCCGACCGGGAGGGGACACCCCCTCCCGGACCCACCCCCCTCAGTGGGATGGGGGGGATAGAGGATATCGGTGGAAGGAGGTGGAGGCGTTTTGTCCGGGGCGGAATTTCCCCTCCGAACCTTCGCTCAAAACCGCCCTACGGTGCTATTTCGGGAAGAGCAATTTGCCTCTTCTCAACCCCGGAGCATCTGGCGGACGACCTCGAGGGGCAGGGTGGTTGCGGCGGCGATCTCCTCCGGCGTCTTCCCGGTCCCGGCGAGGCGTCTGGCGCAGACGTCCATCCTCTCGCCGATCTCGATCATGTGGCCGTCGGGGTCCAGGAAACGGATCGTCCGCTGGCACCAGGGCTGCTCGACCACCCGGTGCACCCATTCGACTCCGACCGCCTCGATGGCCTCCACGCTCCGGTCCATGTCGTCGGTCTCATAATACAGTTCGAGCATCCGTTTCGATGAAAAATTGTTGTTTTCGCTCTCGCTCCCGGCATCGCCGAATATCACCCCGCGGGCAAAGCCCCCCTCCCATATGCCGACTCCGCTCCTGAATATGATGTTCCTCCCCAGGTCCAGGTCGATCTCCTCCCCCATCACCTGCGTGTAGAACTCCTTCGATCGCTCCACGTCCTCCACGAACAGGACGGTCGAATGGTAGGAGAACGTCGTATTTTCTGCCATGCCCTGGAATTCTGCCTGGGGTATATATACCTGCCGAATATTCATTCCAGAGGCGCTGGTCCGCCATTTACTGCCCTCTCAATGCGACCTCAACCAACCTTGCCCGGATGCTCCATGCCGCCCTCCCCTCACCCGGATAACAGAACAGATCGGCACCTTTTTTCTTCTGCTCTCCAGACTTGTATGCTCAGGATAATTCATGATTCAACGATTCTGCCGCCGTCTCCCTCCCTCCCTCAGGGACCGCCTCCCCTTCATCGGCCCCGGTCTCCTCCTGGCCATCACCGTCAGCGGGGAGAGCGGTCTCGCCGAGATCCTGCTCGGCGGAGCGGAACACGGGTTTTCCCTTCTCTGGGTCGTTCTGGCGGCTCTCATCTTCAAATTTGCTTTTACAACCGGCATCGCCCGCTACACCGTGGCCACCGGCGAGGACATCTTCCAGGGACTCCGGCGGATCCCCGGACCCCGCAACTGGGAGGTGGCCTTCATCATGCTCATCTATACGATGGAGATGGTGGCCTATGGCGGTATTGCAGCGATATCCGGCATATTCCTCTGCGCCCTGACCGGGCTTGCGGTGTCCTCGGACGTCTTCGCCCTCCTCACCCTGGTCCTGGTCTTCGCCCTCCTCTGGATGGACAATTATTCCCTCGTGGAGCGGGTGACCGTGGCGATGGCGATCGGGCTTGTGGCCGGTACCCTCATCTCCCTCTTCTCCATCTCCCTTCCCGTCCATGAGGTGGCCTCCGGGCTCGTGCCCGCGGTGCACGACCACATGCTCGTGGAGATCATGGCCCTGATGGGGGCGGTCGGCGGCGGGCTGAACATCCTGCTCTATTCGGGGTGGCTTCACCGGAAGATCGGCGACCGCCACGGGGAGGCAAACTTCAGGAGGTTCATGGCCGGCGTCAATCTCGACCTCGTGCTCGCCTTCCTGCTGATCGGTGTCGCAGCCATCGGCTTCCTGGCGCTCGGGTGGGCGACGACGACCGGGGCGGCGGCGCACGAGGAGAATATCCTGACCGCCGTCTGGACGGTGCTCGACGACATCCCCCTGGCAACCGAAATCTTCCTGATCACCGGCTACTTCACCCTGATGGGCGGGATCATCGGCGGTGTCGACGGTCGAGCCTCGGCGATCGCCTCCATCCTCCGTTCCACCACCGACACCCGCCATTCCGAGAAGCACCTCTACCGCGGGGGCCTGCTCGTCTTCGCCTTCATCATCGTCATCGCCGTCTTCTTCGATGAACCCACCCTGCTGATCCGCTCGATCTCGGCGCTGGCCTCGATCGCCTTTGCCGTCACCGGCTTCATCCTCCTCTACCTGGATACGCACCTCCCCTCCTATGCCCGCGGCTCCCCCCTCTGGACCGTCGTCATGGCGGCGGGCAGTCTGCTCTTCCTGCTGATGGCCCTCCTGAAGGAGGCGACGATCCTCCAGTTCGGTGTCCCCCTCCTGGAGCGGATCGCCGTCGTCGTACTGGTCATCTATCTGATTTCGGGATCCGGGGTGCTCCGCGGCATGGTTGTCCGCCGTCTCACCCTCACCGATCAGGTCTGGCTGGTGCTGATCTTCGGGATGCTCTCGGTCTACGGCACCTTCCGGGGGATCGAAGTCGGGGGGCTGATCGTCAACTTCCGTGACCTCGGTCCCCTGATCGCCGGGATCATCGGCGGCCCCATCGTCGGCGCCTGTGCCGGACTCATCGGCGGGGCCTATCGCTACGGCCTCGGGGGCTGGACGGTGCTGCCCTGCTCGTTGTCACCGGTGGTCGCCGGGATCATCGCCGGCATGCTCTCCCGCCGCTGGCACGGGCGGTTCACCTATTTCCGGCTCTTCGGCCTCTCGGTGCTGGTGGAGGTGATCCATATCCTGGTGCTGGTGCCGCTCCTCACCGGTGCGCCGCTCGACCTCGTCATCGCCACTGCCCGCACCACGCTGCTCACGATGATCCTGAGCAATGCCTGCGGCCTCATCCTTTTCCAGTATGTGGTGCGGGAACGGGGCATCGAGGGTTTGAACGGCACCTGGATAGAGAAAGATGGGGATAAGGAGCGCTGAATGGATTTAAGGCTCTTTTTTCCCGGCATCTCCAGTGGAAATAATGGGTTTATTGTGCCTTGCCGCCGGAATCGATAGATCGCCATAGTGTTCAATAGATCTATCGGGTCATGATCCCTCCCCTCCCTCCCGGATCGCGGCAAAAATATCAGGGTATAACCCGGGATCACCCGCAGAACATCGGTCCGATCGGCTCCAGTGGAAATGGAGGGGTTATTGTGATCGCCGGCGCTGGTCTATACTCGTCGGACTGCATGCCCCTCTGTCGGTGTGTCCGTCAGGAATGGTGTCGTATGGCTGGTTTTTCGGGGTATCCCCCTCACCAGGTGCGGTGATCCTGATATTGATCGGGTCGGGGGCGATCCATGCCTCCCCCCGGACACGGAACATCCCTGGCGGCACGGTAATCACAAATTTCGCTCCTTTGCCCGGAATGCCGCACTCGTTGATGCTCATATCCGTGATGGAGAGCACCTCCCTGACAAGGAACAACCCGAACCCGGTATTTTTTCCGACCCCCCGATCAAATATCCGTTCCTTCTCCTCCTCCGGCACGCCGACACCGTCGTCCTGCCAGATGATCTGGGTGACATTCTCAACCCGCATCGAGGAGACCGTTACCCTGGAGACCGCGCCCCCATGCCTCAACGAGTTGTCCAGGAGGTTGTAGAAGACCTTCTCCAGCATGGGATCGGCATACACCTCCAGCCCGTCGATATCTGCCATGACCCTGATCCCCTCCTCAATGAAGGGTCTGGAGACCCGGGCGATCACTTCGGTGACCTTCTGCCATTCCGGCATGCGCACCCCGAGTTCCTGATAACTCTTCGTGAACTCGATCTGGGACTGGATCTGCCTGAGTGCCCCTTCCTGCCGTTCAAAAAACTTCGTGACCAGGGGGTCGTCGATCCGGTCCCTGATGAGGTCCAGGTAGCCGAATGCCGCCGTCAGCTGGTTGAGGATGTCATGCCGGGTGATGCTGCCCAGAAGCGCCAGCTTTTTGTTTGTCTGTTTGAACGCCTCTTCGGTCCGTTTGATATGGTCGATGTCATGGATGACGATCTCGATGGCGACCACCGCCCCTTCTTCGTCAAAGACCGGGATCATGCAGTTCTCCGTCCAGATGTATCGGCCATCCCTGTTCATCCACCTGAACGTCTCCGGTCTGTAGAACGACTTATAGGAACTGCGCTGCCATTGCAGGAATCGCGCCCGGTCGTCCGGGTGGAGGAAGCGGAATCCCATATCGCGATGCGTGAACATACACTCGCGGCTATACCCGGACATCTGTTCAAATGACGGGCTGATGTATTCCAGCACGGGCCCCGAGGGCCCGATGGTCATCCTCATGAAGACGTCGTTTGAACCCTCCACGAATGACCTGAATTTTTTCTCGCTCTCCCGGAGACGCTGTTCTGCCCGCGTTCTGGCATGCACATCAGCAACGATGTCGCCGAGCATGCTGAGAATGGCGATATCCTCTTCTGACCATGAGCACTCACGCCCCACTGTCTGAAAACTGATATGGCCGAAAAGACCTGCTTTTGAGGCGATCGGAAAGGCGAGGATTGATCCGACACCAAACATCTGGAAAAACTCTTTCTCCGTTGCTGACTCTTCGGGCATGGCATCGACAGAGGGGATATGGATGGGCTTGAGGTCTCGCAGACGGTCCATCCACCACGAAAATCTGTGTGTCGTACTGTTTTCGAGTTCCTGCGGCCTTGAATCGAGACCGTTGGCACTCCACCAGTAGCATGAATCTACCCGGGCATGTTCATCATTGAAGAGTAAGATCGTCGCGCTGTCGGCCTCGAGAGCGCCGCCCACCTCGCCGAGCACCGCCCTGAACTCCCTGTCCAGGTCTGCCCGTTCCAGGGTGAGGAAGCGGGTGGAGATGGCGCGGATCAGCGCCTCCAGTTCGTTGCGGCGCCTCAGCATCACCTCCACCCTCCTCTTCTCGGTGATGTCGATGCATGAGATGAGGCCGGCGGGCCTTCCGCCAAACAGCGTCATCCTGCCCAGAACCCGAATCCACCTCTGACTGCCGTCCTGGAGGACGAGGGGGAGTTCATCGATCTGTTCACCCCCGAGGAGATCGCCATTGATAAGGGAGGTTACCCAGTCCTTCCAGGCAGGATGAATCAGGTCGAAGATCCGCACCGGGGCCGCGTCGGGATCACTGGACCCGTATCCAAGAATATTGAGGAAGGCCCGGTTTGCCATCAGGACCTCCAGTGTTTCGGCGTCGATCACCGCCATGCCGTCGAGGGTCGTCTCGAATATCGTCCGGTAGCTCTCCTCGCTCTCCCGCAGCGCAGCTTCTGCCGCCCTGCGCCCGGAGAGGTCCCTGATGATCCCGACACCCAGCCATTCGCCGTCGATCCTGACCGGCGAGACCGACACCTCCACCGGCAGGGAACGCCCGTCCCTGCACTTCAGGGTGATTTCGAAGATCTTCTGGTCAAGGAAACCATCTCCTGTTTCCCTGAACTCTTCCAGTGCCGCCGTATAGTGGGGCGGTGTGCCCTCCCTCTTCAGACACTGATAGATCGACCGGTCCAGGATTTCATCGGCAGGATAGCCGAACATCTCCTCTGCCGCCCGGTTCCAGAAGCGCACCCGGTCGTGACCGTCAACCAGCACGATGGCGTCCTGTGCCAGTTCGGCAATCGTCCTGAACTTTTCCTCGTTTTCCCTGAGTCTGTCCTCCATCAGTTTCCGCTCTGAGATGTCGCGGCAGATCGCAAGCAGGTGCCACTCGCCTTTCAGGTTTATGGATGACGATGAGAGCTCCATCGCAAACCGGGTTCCGTCCTTCCGCCGTGCCGTGAGCTCCAGGACTTTGCCTGACAGAAATGTCCTGCCGGTTCTCTTCAGTTCGGCAAACTGTTCCCTGTAATAGGTGTGGTCGAAACTCTTGCCGGTAATGCATTCGTGGAGTGTTCTGCTGGCAAAATCCTCGTTGCTATAGCCGAACATCTGCCTGGCGGCATTGTTCCAGTAGGCAACACGATCATCAGAATCGATGAGCACGATGGCGTCCTGTGCCAGATCTGCGATGGCCTTGAACTTCGCTTCGCTCTCTGCGAGGTCCCATCCCTTCCTGTACCACTCAATCGCATATCTGATCAGGTCCGAGGCGTTCCCGAAGGCCAGGCGCTCCTCTTCCGCCCAGGAACGTCCGCCGTCCTTTCCGAAGGCAGCGATAAACCCCCAGAATGTGCCGCGGAAAAAGACCGGGAAGGCAACGAATGTCTCCATCTCCGGTGATGCAGCCCATGCCCGCTCTTCTTCGGAAAAATCCTGGAGATCGCCCTCGACTGGATCCCCGCGTTCCAGTATCTCGAGCCACCTCCTGGGGCAGGGGCGGTATCTGAGGTCGGGGATCGGGGTGACCTCCACCCCGGAGAGCGCCGCATCGCGTCTCCATGCGATCAGGGGGGCGGCTATGGACGGTCCGCCCTCAGGTCCGGGGCCGACGGTCTGGATGGTGACCTGGTCCAGGTGCAATGCCCAGGCAATCCCTGAAAGTGCCTCTGAAAGTGCCCATTTTGCCGGCCCGTCCGATAAAATATCTTCCCCTGATGCCAGAATCCCGAACACATTGTTTTTCAGTGCAAGGTTCGCCTCGGAGATTGTCATGTCGGTGACGTCCCTGCCGACGGACTGGTACTCGGTGACCGCCCCGTTCTGGTCGAAGAGTGCGCGGTCATATTGGTGGTGCCAGCGGATCCTTCCGTCGGATAGAATGAGGCGCGTGGTTATTGGTTTCACCGGTTCTTCGGGGGAGAGAGATGCCAGGTGCCGGGCGATCCGCTCTTCCTCCCCCCGCAACAGGAACGGCGGGGCGGTGCTGCCGATGACCTCCTGCTCGTCAACCCCGTAATACCTGCAGAACGCACCGTTGGCAAAGACCGTCGTCCCGTCCGGGAGGAACCGGCGGATCAGTTCGGTCTGGTCTTCGACGACGTGCCGGTAGCGCAGTTCGCTCTCACGTTGTGCCGCCTCAGCGAGGCGCCGCCCCACCGCATGAAGGATCAGGTTTCGCATCTCGGCAAACTGGGCAGAGGCATCTCCTCCCTTCTGGAGATAGTAGTCTGCCCCTGAGTTCAGGGCCCTGATCACGACGTCCTCTCTGCTCTTTCCGGTGAACAGGATAAATGGGAGGGAGGCATCGCGCTCACGGATCATCCGGAGAAATTCGATGCCGTCGATCCCCGGCATCTGATAATCGGAAACGATCACATCGACGTGGTGGTCTTTCAGGAGGTCGAGTGCTTCGGGAACGCTCCCGGCTACTTCGACGTCCATGTCCCCCTTCATCTCAAGGAATTCTCTGAATATCTCGAGCAGGTAGGGTTCGTCATCGACGTAGAGCACGTGTGTCATACCGGTTCAACCCCTGGAGCTTGTTGGTGGAGGGTGATTCCCGCAGCTGTTACGGATATGGTGTCCTGCCGGTTTCCTGGGATGCGTGTGAGATCTCGCCGTGCTGGATTATGGATAACCGGCCGACGGCGGAATCAGCACCTGCAGTCACACAGAAACATACAACTCATAATAATTAAATATATTCATATATCATTTGAAAATATCAATAGTATTTTAAAAAAATTGCCTCTGATAAATTCTATTCTGGATAGGTGCCTGTCGTTGCATTTTTCTGGTGATCATTCCCTGATGCCACC
Organism: Methanofollis fontis; assembly: GCF_004297185.1. Lineage (NCBI taxonomy): Archaea > Methanobacteriati > Methanobacteriota > Methanomicrobia > Methanomicrobiales > Methanomicrobiaceae > Methanofollis > Methanofollis fontis. The sequence continues at coordinate 382,369 of NZ_PGCL01000001.1, read as the reverse complement.
GGATCCGGCCGGCTATCGGCACGGCAGCGGGAAGATTATGTATCCGGCGGGTCAAGCGATCCATCCATGATTCGGGAACACACCAGTATGTTGAGTCAACCGGTGCCAGAGGGAGGCGAGGTGGGGCGATGCTGATCCGGGACATCAGGGACGGGCCCCATGCCCGCGTCGGGGACCGCTCGGTCCTCTGCGAACTCCTACACCCGGCGCACGAAGAGGGATGTGCCAACCGCTACAGCCTCTCCCATGCCGTTGTCCCGGCGGGGGAGAAGACCCTGCCGCATCTGCTGAAGACGGCGTCAGAAACCTATTATGTCCTCGCGGGCGAGGGGCGGATGCATATCGGGGAGGAGAACGCCCCCCTCCGGGAGGGGCAGGCGGTATATATCCCGCCCGGGGCGGTGCAGTGGATCGAGAACACCGGGGAGGGCGACCTCCTCTTCCTGGCCATTGTGGACCCGATGTGGAGCGAGTCAGACGAGGAGATCTGCTGAGGGATCTCCTCTCTCTCCCGGAAAACAGAACTCAACCCTGGTGTTCCGGCTTTTCCCGCCGTCCGGCGATCGACATGCCCCAGAAGATCACCGGAAGGAGGAGGTAGACGCCTGTGCTCCAGGTGATCCCCAGCAGCGCCAGCATGATGCCGAGTGCCGAGATGGCGGGTATGACGCGGGCCCTGACAGCCCCCTTATGAAGGTCGGCAGGGGTGAACTCCGGGGCGAGGAGGTGCGGGGTGCGGGCGACATACCACCACTGGAGGAGGAGGAGCAAACCGACGACCAGGAGGTTCGCCTCCAGCACGATGGCGGCGAGCGGGATATCGGTGAAATCTCCGGAGAACGATGTGGTGAAGGGGATCACGCAGATGGCCATCAGCAGAAAGAGGTTCATGTTCAGGAAGGGGCGGTTGATATAGGTCATCCGGCGGGAGAGGAGATGGTGGGAGATCCACATGCCGTGAAGGATGAAGAATGCGATCACGTAGTGGATCAGGTCGGGGAGGAGTCCGGTGAGGACATCGACGAGGGCCGTGGATGAACGGATCGTCTCATGGGCAGGAACGGCGATCCCCAGAACAAGAAGGGTCATGGCAATGGCGAATATACCGTCTGTCAGTGCTTCAAACCGTGATTTTGAAAACCCGATGCTGTCCGGGTGAAGATTTCCGTCCATCGTTCTCCATCAATTTTTTTCGGAGTCGTTTATAATGGCTCTGAATTGTTCTGGTACCGCCTCCCCCTCAGACCACCAGTCGCCGGCGCATCATCCGCAGGGCAATCAAGAAGAGCGGCGGGGTGACGACGGCGATCCAGGCCAGACCGAGGGCGAAGAGGCCCCACCCGCTCATGAGGGTGAGGGCGCGGCAGACGTTGACCACATGTGCCAGGGGCAACGCCGCCAAGGCGAGGGCCTGCAGGGGACCGGGCAGGAGGTCGAGGGGGAAGAAGGTGCCGGAGAAGAGGAACATCGGGGTGACGAAGAGGAAGGCAGGATAGTTGATCGACTCGATGTTCGGGATGATTGAGGTGAAGCACATCCCGATGGAGGCGAAGAGCAGGCCTGCTGCAAAGGCGAAGGGGATGAGGAGGAGTGAGGAGGGGAGGGCGACGACGCCGAAGAGGACGAGGACCGGGAGCATCAGCGATGCGGAGATGAGGCTCCGGGTCGCCCCCCAGAGGATCTCGCCGGCGATCACCTCCTCGATCGAGACGGGCGTTGCGATGATGGCGTCGAAGGTCTTCTGGTAGTACATCCGCACATAACTGCCGTAGGTGCACTCGAAGAAGGAGGCGTTCATCACCGAGATCGCCACGAGCGCCGGGGCGATAAAGCGGACGTAGGGGACGCCGTCGATATCGGTGATATACGACCCGACCCCGAAGCCGAGGGCGAGGAGATAGAGCACGGGCTCGAAGGCCGGGGGGATCAGGTTCACCCGCCAGGTCTTGAGGAAGACGTCGAGGTTGCGGCGCCAGACGGTCCAGGCCCGTCGGCTCAGGTTCCGGCCGATCATTCCCGCAGCCTCCTGCCGGTGAGGCGGAGAAAGACGTCCTCCAGGGTGGCGGGACGGGTCGAGAGGCGGATGGCGCCGCACTCGTCGAGCAGGGTCCGCGAGATCGGCGCCGGATCGTCGGCCGGCACCTGGATGCTCTCGCCCCCCTCCTCATACTCGATGCCGTGCCGCTCCAGGCAGGTGCGGACGGCGTCTGTGGGTTCGGCCTCGATGACGTGCCGCCCGATCCCGGACCGGATCAGGTCGGGCGGTGCACCGCGGGCCAGGACCTCGCCACCGTCCATGATCACCAGCCGGTCGCAGAGGCGCTCGGCCTCCTCCATGTAGTGGGTGGTGAGCACGATCGTCCGCCCCTCGCGCTGGAGGGCCCGTAATCGTTCCCAGATCTGGTGGCGGGCCTGCGGGTCGAGGCCGGTGGTGGGTTCGTCCAGGATCAGTACCCTGGGATCGTTGATAAGGGCGCGGGCCAGGATCAGCCGCCGCCGCATACCGCCGGAGAGGCTTTCGATGATCACGTCGGCCTTCTGGCGCACCTCCACGAAGTCCAGGAGGTCCTCCACCCGTTCTTCTGCTTCCGCAGGCGGGACCCCGAAGTAGCGGGCGTAGGAGAGGAGATTTTCGCGGCCGGTGAGGTCGGGGTCCAGGTTGTTCTCCTGCGGTACGATCCCGAGGATGGCCTTGATCTCCCGCGGCTCTGTCTCCGGGTCCATCCCGAAGATCCGGAGGTCGCCGCCGCTGCGGGGCGAGGCGCACTGGATCATCCGCATCGTCGTGGTCTTTCCGGCGCCGTTCGGGCCGAGAAACCCGAAGGCCTCCCCCTCATGGACGGTGAAATCGATCGCCCTGACCGCCTCGAACGTCCCGAACCGCTTTGTCAGCCCCCGTGCACAGATGGCGGTGCGCTCCTGCATCGGGTGAAGATTCACGGCCAAGGAGAACAGGTTTGCGATCCGAAAGGGAGCGGGTGCGGAAGAGAATCTTTTTTGCGCACACCGGCGGATAGACGAATATGGCATCCCCACTTATCGCCGTTATTCTCTCGTTCTTCATCCCCGGTCTCGGGCAGTTCTATACCGGGCAGCTCCTCAAGGCCGTCGTGCTCTTCGTGCTGGCGGTGATCTTCGGATGGTTCTCGACGATCCTGATCGGCATCCCGTTCTATCTGCTCGTCTGGGTCTATTCGATGTACGACGCCTATACGGCGGCGAAGGAGAGTGTGTAGGTTTTTTCTCTTTTTTTGGTCGGGTTGAGGAGTGCTCAATACCGGATCGTATGGGTCGGGATGGATTCGCCCATCCCGGTCAAGAGATGATTCTTCTCGAACAGCACGGGACGGGGGGTTCCACCCCCCGCACCCCCCGGTCGATAGGATAGGGGCCTGTGGGGTCTTCGGGGGAGTCCTGAGATGGAGGCACGTCCCTGATACCAATCTCCGGCGTGAAAAAGAGAATATTCAGCAAAATTTCGGTGGCGTTCTCTCCGCCTTGATGGTGTCCTCAATCCCCTCCCCGATCCCAACCTATATGTACCGGGAAGTCTTCAGTCAGGATCATCGGAAAGGAGGGATAAGAAATGTCTGATGGGCATGAGAAAGACAAGGTCATCTTCGCCGCTACGATGGCGTCGACGTTTGAACCGGACTCGATGACGAATGACAAACTCGAGGCGGCGACAAAGGGGCACGGGTCTCTGGTAATCCCGGTGTTTGCTGCGGCAAACTCCCTTGCCGAGGACATCTTCTGTCCCATCGGGGGGGAGGAGATGAGCCTGATGGGGCGGATGACCGTGGTGGACGCCGCCGCCCCCGAACTCCCGCTTGACATGGTGATCGAGAAGGCCGTGCGGGCGGCGATGAACGCCGGGGCCGAACCGGCGAATGCCGCCCTGATCGTGGCATCGCTCGCCTATTTCTCGGGCTCCTGCGCCCGTTCCGGTGTGCCGCTCGGCAACCGCAAACTCGGTGCGATCGCCCGGATCCATGCCGGCGCTGCCCGGACAAGCGCCATTGCTCTCGTCACCGGCAAGTTCACCCACCGCATCCAGGCCTTCCCGGCCTATATGGCGATCTACGAGGGGCTGCTGGGGAAGAAACTGACACAGGTGGACGGCGCCGTCCTCCCGCCCTTCATTGCCGGCGGGGCGATCTACGGTCATTCGGCCCTCGGCGAGGACTACAACATCCCAGAACTCGCCTACAACGCCGCCAAAGCCGGGACCGAGGCGATGATGCGGAGCATGGAGGGTGCGGGGATCACCCCCTACGCCCTATGGCCGGCCATGATCGGTGCGGCGGTGACGATGGAGCTCGTCCACCCCGACGCCCTGCTCGGGGAGGAGTTCGGCAAGTTCGGTCGGGTGGACTCGGCCTATCTCGCCGGGAAGGGCGCCCGTGACGCCGCCGGTCTGCCGGAAAAACTCCATATCCGCGGCACGCACGAGGAGTACGACACCGCCAAGGTGCTCGGCGACTTCGGGCTGATCCTCAAGGACATCGGCGGACCGTCGGTCATCGGCTCGATGGCGCTCTCCGAGATCATGGCCGGATTCGAGGAGGCGGCGATGATCGGTGCGGGCTTCTCCGGTGGGCCGGTGAACCCGCCCCTCGGCCACCTGGAGGGCGACTGCGTCCCGGCGATGCGTCTGCTCGTGAAATACGGCGGCGACGTCTTCGCCGTTGCGGAGGCGATCCGGGACTACAAGATGAACTCCTTCATCGACCCCGAGATGGCGCTCTGCGGGCTGAACACGATTGCGCGCAAGGCCGAGCAGGTGACCCGCGGCCGCATCACAAAGGCCTGCATCCTGGCGTCCGAAGGGGTGCGGGACCGGGCGATCTACCGGCGGGCCGCCCACACCTACGACCTGATGAAGGCCGGACGGACGGTGGCCGAGGCGACGCACACCCTCGACGAGGAGCGGCAGGCCTATGTCGAGCGCCGGGGGTCGGCGATCCTCTCGGGGTTCACCGGCAAGAAAATCGAGTTCAAATACACCTCCATCAAGCCCCACGGTCGCCGGACCGACAAATTCACTGCACGCTACTGGGGCTTTGACTCCAATGTCGCCTACGACGTCACCATCGACGGCAAGACCTACCATGTGGACAACCTGAGCGGGAAGGAGGTGCCGGCCTTTGTCCTGGAGGGCAAGAACCGGGACAACCCGGACTGGCCGATCGCCCTCTTCTGCGGGGCGGTGCTGACACAGGAGCTCCAGTACATCGGACACACCATCATCAACATCACCGTTCCGGCGGCGGTGGCGGCCCTCATCGGTGACGAGGCGAAGGACGCCGCATATGGTGCCGAGGACGGTGCCTACCTGACGCGGGCGATCCCGGGCGCCGGCGACAAGGCCCTTGAGGTGGCAAAACTGTCGCAGCGGGTGTATGCGAAGATCAACGAACCCTTCCCGCCTGCAGAATGAGGGCACTGCTCATCGATCCGAGGGGCGGCGGGATTTCGGGCGACATGCTCGCCGCCGCCCTTGCCGACCTGACAGGATCGGCAGCGCCCCTCGAACACCTGGGTGCGGCGATCGCCGCCCTGCCCGGGTGTGAGGAGTTTTCCGTCGGGCTCGAGGAGGTTGACGGCGGGGTCAGGGCCAGGCGCCTGGCGATCCGACTGCGGGAAAAGCCCGCCGGATCGGATGGTGACCTTGCCGCCGCCCTGGCTGATGTGGCCGCTTCGGTCGGGCTGTCCACCTGGGGGCGGGAACGGGCGGGGCGGGTGCTCGCCGACCTGCTCGCCGCCGAACGGCGCCTCCACCCCTCGGGGTTTTCACGGCATGCGGTGGCCTCGGCCGATACGATCTTCGATATCCTCGCCCCTCTCCTGCTGATGGAGGAGTCCGGGCTCTCTCGGTGCCCGGTGCTCGCCACCCCCCCGGCACTCGGGGGAGGGGAGATCCGGACCGGCGGCGGCACCGTCGGCGGACCGGCGCCTGCCGCCCTCGAGATCTGTGCGGCCCACCACATCCCGGTGGCCGAAAGTCCGCTCACCATGGAGTTGACCACCCCGACCGGCGCCGCCCTCCTCGCCAATCTAGCCGTTGTTGCCGACCGGTTCCCGGCGATGACCCCGGTCCGCACCGGCTACGGGGCCGGGACGCGCCCGAACGGCAATGGCGTCAGCATCCTGCGGGTAGTGGAGGGGGAGGTGAGCGACCTCGTGGAGGAGCGGATCGTCATGCTGGAGACGAACCTGGACGACATCAGCGGCGAGGTGGTCGCCCACGCCCTCGGGCGTCTCCTCGAGGAGGGGGCGACCGACGCCTTCATCACGCCGGCCATCGGGAAGAAGAACCGCCCTGTGCAGGTGCTCACAGTGAACACCGACCGCGAACACTTTTCCCGCCTCCTCGGTGTGCTGATGGAGGAGACCGGCACTCTGGGTGTGCGGGTCCGTGAGGAGCCCCGCCTGGTCGCCGACCGACGGCGTGAGGCGCTGGAAATCCCCATCGGCGGGCGGACCTTTCTGGTGCGGGTGAAGACCTCTCGGGCCTGCGGACGGGTGATCGCCGTCAAGCCCGAGTACGAGGATATGCGTCAGATTGCCCGAGAACTCGGGATCAGCCTCCGTGAAGTAGCTTGGGAGGTGGAACGGCACCTCCCGGGACCGGGCGCCTGACAGGCGCTCGATCCGGCACCTCCCGGGTGCGGAAGGCCCAAAAATTAATACAGAGCAATCAATATTTCCATCTGAATATATCAAAATCTTTATATGTTTTGCTGACCTGTTGACTCCTGATGGATTCGGGAAGGCTTCTTAATCCCATTAAACCTCAAATTTCTGTTTTATATGTAGATGATGAGCCATCACTCCTTGAAATAGGGAAATTATTCCTTGAACGGAAAGGAAATATCGCCGTTACCCCTGCCCCCTCCGCGGAGGATGCGCTCTCTATCCTGGACACCGGCACCTTCGACGGTGTGGTCTCCGACTACCAGATGCCGGGCATGGACGGCATCGACCTGCTCAGGGAGGTGAGGAAACTCTATGGGCCCCTTCCCTTCATCATCTTCACCGGAAAAGGGCGGGAGGAGGTGGTGATCGAGGCGCTGAACTCCGGGGCGGACTACTATCTCCAGAAGGGCGGGGCGCCGAAACCGCAGTTTGCCGAACTGGAGAATATCATCAGGCACGCCGTTGAAAAAAGCCAGATGGCGCGTGCTCTTGAGGAGAGCGAGGAGCGCTACCGGACCGTCGTCGAGGACCAGAGCGAGATGATCTGCTGGTTCGATCCCGATGGGGTGATCCTGTTTGCCAACGAGGCCTTCTGCAGACATTTCGGGGTGCCGGGGGAGGAGATGGTGGGGCGCCGGTTCGCCCCGGAGATCCCCCTCAATGAACGGGAGCGTCTCCATGCCCATTTTGAGTCCCTCACCCCGGATCATCCGGTCGCCCATATCGATCACCGGGTGATCATGCCCTCAGGCGAGGTGCGCTGGCATGGCTGGACCGATCGCGCCTCCTTTGACGCTGCGGGCAACCTGGTCCGGATCCAGTCGGTGGGCAGGGACATCTCCGATCACAAGCGTGCCGAGATTGAGGCTGTCGCATCCAGGCAGCGCCTGAAGGACGTGCTCGATTTCCTCCCGGATCCCACGTTCGCCATCGATGCCGAAGGAAAGGCGACGCTCTGGAACGGGGAGATGGAGAGACTGACCGGCGTTCCGGCCGAAGCGGTGATCGGGCAGTCCGAATGCGACGCCTTCATCCATCCGCATGGTCCGGTCCGCCCGGTGCTGGCAGAGATCGTTATCGGTCTGGCGCCGAAGGATGCAACGGGCCGCTTCACCTTCACACGGTGGAAGGGGGACAGTCTCCTGGGGGAGATCGAGGTCACCGCCAGTGACGGGAGCGAACGCGTGTTATGGGGACTGGCGACCCCCCTCTGGGGTCATGACGGCACGATCGTTGGTGCCATCGAATCACTCCACGACGTCACCGATCTCCGCGCCAGCGAACGCACCCTGCACGAGGCAAACGGTCTCCTGGAATGGATGTTCGATGCCCTGCCCGATATCATCGGGATCATGCGCCCGGACCGGCGGATCATCCGCTACAACCGAGCGGGCTATGAGGCCCTCGGGGTGACGCACGAAGAAGCGTCCGGAAATCCCTGCTACTCCCTCATCGGCAGGTCCCGACCGTGTGAGATCTGCGCCACAGAGATGGCCCTGAAAAGCGGGAAACCCGAGACGATCGAGAAGTATGTGCCTGAACTGGATATGCACCTGAGGTGCACGAGTGTCCCCATCTTCGCTCCAGACGGTGAGGTTTCTCTGGTCGTCGAGCAGCTCTCCCCGATCCCGGAGCGGGGGGTGGAACGGCACAGTGAGGTCGGGGCGCCTGTCGTTTCCCCCTCTCGTAGATAACGAAGGTTTCGTTATCTACGACGGGACGATCAGGGAGAGTACCTCCAGAAAAAAAGGTTAGCGGCGCTGGTACTTCCTGAAATAGTACCAGACGCCCCCGGCGATCGCACCGAGCAGCAGGAGTCCGGCGATCGCAGCAAATGACTGTTCTCTGACGACGATCCGGAAGTCGTCGCTCAGTTCGCCCTGGTCGGATATGGTGTTCACGGTGATCTTGTACTCGGAGGCGACGATGCTCGACGGCGGCACCACCGTCACGCTCACCCGCTCCGACTCGCCGGGCTGGAGACTCGTGATGTTCGCCGGCGTCACCGTCGCCTTCCAGCCCTGCGGTGCGTTTACCTCGAACCGGATCCCGGTCAGGGCGCCGGCATTGCCGATGTTCCTGATCTGAAGATCGAAGGTGACGCTCTCGCCCATATCCGCCTCGTAGCGGTAGCGTTCAGCCGAGATCCGCATCTCATAACTCCCGCTGATCTTCGCCGTCAGGTCCTCGGTATAGACGTCGGAGGAGGACTCGATCGCGGCCGTAAACGAGTAGTCGCCGACTTCCGTGCCGTAGGGCGGGATCGCTTCGAGATAGAGGCTCCGCTCCCCGCCGGCCGGTACGAAGATCTCCGAGATGTCGCTGGTGTCCCCGGCATTTTCCTTGTAACGGGCGTACCAGCCCGCAGGGAGGTCGCCGGTCGAGAGCCGGTAGGTGTCGTCGGCCTTCCCGACGTTCTGGAGGGTCATCTCGAAGGTCGGGTTCCTGCCCGCCGGTGTGGTGATCAGGGAGGACTTCACCGTCACCTCGGCCGCATAGGAGGACTTCTCGAGCATCACCGTCCCGGCGTCGGTGGTGATCCCGCACTTCACCTTCACGTCCCTCTTCTCGGCTGAGCGGTAGCCGGGTTTGGTGATCAGGAGGAGATAGACGTCCTGCGGGAGGCCGGTGCTGATCCTCCCGTCGGCCGTCGTCATCACCCGGTCGAAGGGCTCGCTCTCGCTCCCGCTATAGACCTCGACCGTCGCTCCCTTCACCCGCTCCCCGTCCTTGTCGGTCACCAGCAGGTTCAGGGTGCCGAGTTCGCCGGTATGTGTCTTCGAGATGGTGACATGGAGCCAGATCGTGCCGTCGCCGATATGCGCCTTCAGCGGATACTCGCCGACCGGGGTGTCGGCCGCCGTCTCCACCTCGAGGGTGACGACCTTTGATCCGCCGGCCGGGATGGAGACCCGGTTCACCTCGGTCTCGCCGTCGACAAACCGCATCTCCCAGTTCCTGCTCCCGGCATAGTTCTCGGTCCACATCCGGATCTGGTCGGCGCTCCCGTCCGCGGGGGCGCCGTTGTTCGTGGCGGTGAGGCTGAAGGTCGCCGTCTCCCCGGCCTCCACCACCTGACCGGGAAAATCGCAGTGGACCGAGACGCTCCCTGACGATATGCTCCCGGCCGCCGCCGGCAGGGGCAGGGCGGCGGTGAGCACCAGCAGGGCGGCGAGGAGGGCGAACACCCTGGTCATCGCACGTCCTCCCGCATGAACCGCACCCAGGCAAGCCCGAAGAAGAGGGCGGGGGTGATGATCAGGGCGGCGATGTTCGTCGCCATCTCACCGAGGAGGGAGAAGAGCGCGGAGAAACCCTCCTGCGGTATCTCGTCTTCCATTTCCACGACCGAGTAACTGGAACTGCTCAACATCATCCGCGCCATGCCCGGGTTGGTCACGGCATAGGCCAGCCGCTGGTAGTTGTTCGTCGGCGAGAGCAGGGAGACGGCTTCCCCGACCGCCTGCCGTCGTTCCCAGTAGGCGCGGGACTTCTCCTCGTACTCCTGCCAGGCCTCGTCGACCACCGGTTCGGGCATGCCCTCACCGTCCACGATCTCGACCGCCCTCGACACAACGGTGGTGCCCTGGCCACTGAAATACATCATATCGGACTCCGGCGGTTCGGGGGGCTGGCCGAAGACGGCGGTGTAGACTGAGCCGTAGGTGAAGACCGGGAGGAGGGAGGAGAGCACGATCATGACGATCAGGGTGTAGATGATGGCGCTCCCGCTGTCCTTTGCCACCGTCGACATGAACAGGGCGATTGCGAAGAACGAGAAGACGAGCAGGAACGAGAGCACCCCGAAGAGGAGCATCCGCACGATCTCCTCGAAGTCCGGGACGATCCCGAAGAGGAGTATCACGGCAAGAGAGAGCACGAGCATGATCCCCATCGCCAGGGCGATCGCCGCAACGCCCCCAAGGGCCTTGCCGTTGATCACCTCGTCACGGTAGATCGGGTGCGAGAGCAGGATCTTCAGGGATCGGCTCTCCTTCTCCTTGGTGATGAGGTCAAAACCCATCGCAATCCCGAGGATCACGCCGATCGTCGTCATCAGCATGGACATCTCGGTGAAGGCGGAGAGGATCGTCGGTTTCCAGGAGTAATACGATTTTTCCATGAATCCGTCATCCTGGGCCGCCTGTTGCATGCTGTTGTAGTCGTCGATCTGTTTCTGGTACTCGACCGCCCCGCTGATGAGCCCGACGGCGGCGATGACCAGGAAGATCCCGAAGATCAGGTGAAACTTCCTGCTCCGCAGGTGGTCGTTGAACTCCTTGCCGGCGATCACCCGCAGCCCTGCCGACCTCATGAGGAGGCCTCCCCGCCATAATAGGAGAGGAGGACCTCCTCCAGGTCGGGCTGCTCCGCCTCGATCCGGCGCACCGGGACGTTTGCCCTGAGCAATCTGTCGGCTATGCGCTCCCTGATATCCGTCTGCGCCACGATCCGTGCCTCCTGCCTGGTCTCCGAGTAGTCGGCCGAGAGGATCGCCGGGTCGTCGAAGGGGGGCATGGGGGAATAGGTCTCGATGCGGATGGCGATCCCTTCCTGATCGAGGGTCGCCGCCCCTGTCAGGTCGTCCCGGGTGCCGCTCGCCACCAGTCTGCCGCGGGCGAGGATGGCGGCCGCCGTGCAGACCCGGTTCACCTCGGAGAGGATATGGGAGGAGACGAGCACCGTGGTGCCGTTATCCGCCGTTTCACCGATGATCCGCCGGTAGTCCGCCACCCCCTGCGGGTCCAGGTTTGCCGTGGGTTCGTCCAGGATGATCAGAGATGGATCGTTGATCAGGGCCCTGGCAAGACCGAGGCGCTGGCGCATCCCCTTCGAATACCCGCCGACCTGCTTCTCGATCCCGTCGAGACCGACCAGGGAGAGGAGGTCCGGGATCCGCTTCCGCCGTTCGGCGGCGTCCATGCCGAAGAGCCGCGCTGAGTACTCCAGGTTCTCTTCGGCCGTCAGGGTGGCGTAGAAACCGACGTCCTCGGGCATGTAGCCGATCCGGTGCTTCACCTCGATCGGGTTCTTCGCCACCTCGATGCCGTCGATAAAACACGCCCCTGAGGTCGGTTCGATGAGTCCGATGAGCATCAGGATGGTGGTGCTCTTCCCGGCGCCGTTCGGACCGAGGAGGCCGAAGATCTCGCCCGGCGGGATCTCGAGGCAGAGGTCGTCGACGGCCGCAACGCCATTGTACACCTTGGTCAGGTGTTCGCAACGTATCATGTGTTTTCAGGTCTCCTTATTTGAACAGGGGAATGAATATTTGCCCGAGTTTATAATAGGCTTCTGACGCAATCGTTTACACGTCTTCAGGACCGTTCTGGTAACGATAATACGTTAACGGTTGTGCCAGATGATTTAAGGGGGGATGCGCGCCATACCATACCCATGCGATCGTGGAGCATGGGATGCGTGGCGGTGCTGCTGCTGGTTGTCACCTCGCCCTCTCTCTGTCTGGCGTTTCCCTCCTTCCCCGCCGACCCGAACGATCCCTCGATGATCACAGTCACCGTCGTCGATGCCTCTGAATTTGTCGAAGTCCCGGGCTACGTGTTCATTATGCGAAACGGACCCATCGATATGGTGCATGAGGACGATCCCTCCTCCGTTCTCAGGGTTGCCGTGTATTCAGTGAAGGCGGCGGAGGACTCCTCTGTGGTCGTCCTGGAGGACACCGCAGCGGAAAGGGCCGGAGGGTATGCCGGGTGCACCGCCGCCCCGGAACCGACCGCCTCTCTTGATGGGGTGGGGGAAGACAATCACTTGAATCTGCCTTTCTCGTCGAACACCCTTCCTTTATTTCCGGATTTCGGTAGCAGAAGCCGCTATTACCTCCTGGACGTCGAATCGAACACCACCTGTTTCTGGGTGGACCTCGTCTGGAAGGATCCGGAGCGCCCGCTCGGCCTGACGATCTATCACCCGGACGGCGTGCTCGGCACCTATGACGATACGAGCGACGGCAAAGAGGATGGCAGGATCTATCTTCGGATCTCCAATGAGGCCGGGATCGCACAGGGAAAATGGTTCCTGAAGATCAGCGGATCGAGACCGTTTACGTCGAGTAACTATGCATTCAGCACCTATCTCTGGTGAGCGGATGTGGGGGCGGGTGGCGTTCCTGGTCCTTGCCCTCGCCCTGGTGCAGGCCGTCTCCGCCGCATATGTCGTCAGCCCGGGGGGGGCGCACCCGCCCTCCGGCCCCCCGGCAGCGCTGCACGAGGTCGCCGTCTGGGAGCTCCCGCTCTGGGTGGTGCTGCTGGAGGTCTGCGTCCTCCCGCTTGAACTCCTGGGGGCGGCGAAGACCTGCCTCGCCCTGGGCTGGCGGCGGGTGGCGCCCCGGAACGTGCTGGACCACCCGCTCAGGTCGGAGATCTACGACGCCATCCGGGCATCGCCCGGCATCCACCTCCGGGGGCTCTCCGATGTTGCGGCGATGCCGCTGAGCACGCTCCGCTATCATCTAGCGGTCCTGGAGGAGCACCACAAGATCACCACCCTCGACGAGGACGGATATCGGCGGTTCTACGAGAACAGCGGAACCTATACACAGGTCCAGCAGCGGGTGTTCAAACACCTCAGGAACGCCACCACGCGGCAGATCCTGGTTGGGATCCTGGAGCATCCCGGAGCGACCCGGCAGGAGATCGCTGATATCCTGGGGATCTCGGGACCGGCCGTCACCTGGCATGTCAACAGGCTTGCGGAGGACCGGATCATCAGCAGGGAGCGGGACGGTCGCGCCGTCCGCTACCGGATACGCGAGGACGCCGCCATTGAACTCGTTGCCGGTATCGGGAACGATGGCGCTGTTGTCTCCTTCCGTGCCTGAATCCGGCGGGTGTGATCCGGCAACGCTCACGGCAAAAATGCGATCAGGGACATCATCCCTCTTCAATGGGTGCTGTGGGGGGAGAAAAGAGAAGAACACCCTTTTTTGCGTTCGGCAAGTCCTTCAGGGAAAGATCCCAGGAAAAGCCCCGGGCAGCGCCATTCCGATGACGCCCGATGTCACCGCAATCAGTGCGATGATCAGCACCATCATCTTCTCCATTTCGTCCAGTTGCAGCAATGATCCCAGAATGATTACCCCCCTCTGGCGGTACACTCTGATAGTGCAGACAATTCTATATATAGTTTTGCCGTTCGTGCACCTCTGAGATCCCCTCTTTTAGGAATATTCTTGGTTATTGCTGCCGAATTCTGAATCTCTTCTGCTATCAGTGTTTTTCGTTTCCGCCCACCATCATTAAATAATCCCCTCCTGATACTCCCCCGATCAGGATGACCGCAGACGGGATGGACCGAAGCCGTTTTGACCATGTTCCCGAGCGTATCGGGGGCCTCGTGGACATCGCATTCAACCTCTGGTGGAGCTGGCATCCCGCCGCCCGGGTGCTCTTCAAACAGCTGAATGCCCATGCATGGAAGGAAAGCCGCCACAACCCGGTGCAGATGCTCAGGGAGGTGCCGGTTGATTACCTGAAACGGGCGGCACGCACCCCGGAATACCTCCGCCGCTACGACATCATCATGGAGCGTTACCAGGACTATATGGCGAGGAAGACCTCCTGGTTCACCGGGGAGTACTCCCCCTGCCGCCCGGTGACTGTCGCCTACTTCTCGGCCGAATACGGCCTCCATCATTCCCTCCCCTTCTATGCGGGCGGGCTCGGCTTTCTTGCCGGCGACCATCTCAAGGAGTGTTCCGACCTCGGCGTTCCCCTCGTCGCCGTTGGATTCATGTACTCCTCCGGGTATCTCCATCAGCATATCGGCACGGACGGTTCGCAGATGAACATCGAGGAGATCCTTGACCGCGACGCCGCCCCGATCACCCGCGTCCTGGGGGAGTCAGGGCGGCAGATCGTCGTGCGTGTCCCCCTCATCGAACCCCCCATCCATGTTGCCGTCTGGAAGGTGCAGGTCGGACGGGTGCCCCTCTACCTCCTTGACACCGATATCGCCGAGAACCGTCCGGAACACCGGGGGATCTCCCACCGCCTCTACGGGGGCGACCGCGAGGAGCGCCTCCTCCAGGAGATCGTGCTCGGCATCGGCGGGAGGAAGGTGCTCTCCTACCTGGGCGTCCACTATTCGGGGGTGCACATCAACGAGGGCCACCCGGCCTTTGCCCTCATCGAGCGGGTGCGGGAACGGATCGAGCAGGGTTTCTCCTTCGAGGACGCCCTGGAGCAGGTGCGCGGCACCTCGGTGTTCACCACCCATACCCCCCTTCCGGCCGGCACCGACATCTTCCCCTTCGATATGGTGGACCGCTATCTGCGGGGGTATTATGAATGCCTCGGGATCGAACGGGACCGATTTCTCGGTCTCGGGACCGATCCCGGCGATCCGCACGCCGGCTTCAATATGACCGTGTTCGCGATGCGGATGTCGGCCTACCACAATGCCGTCTCGGCCCGCCACGGCGAGGTGACCAGGGGGATGTGGAAGGGGCTCTGGCCCGGGCTTCCCGAGGACCGGCTGCCGATCGATGCGATCACCAACGGCGTCCACCTCCAGACATGGCTCAACCCCAGGATGGAGGACCTCTTCGACCGGTATATCGGGTCCGTATGCCCCTACTGGCAGATGGAGCATGACAACCCGGTGATCTGGGAGCTGGTGGACGAGATCCCGGACGGAGAACTCTGGCACCTCCATATCTGGCTGAAGATGAAACTGATCAACAGGATCAGGGAGATGAAACGGCGAAAATGGGCCAAACACCAGGAAGTGCCCGAGAACGTTGTTGCCGAAGGCGTCTTCCTGAACCCGAGCGTGCTGACCATCGGCTTCGCACGCCGCTTCTCCACCTACAAGCGGGCGGACCTGATCTTCCACGACCTCGAACGGCTGAAGCGGATCGTGAACAACCGCTGGCACCCGGTCCAGATCATCTTCGCCGGCAAGGCCCATCCGGATGATGTCGGGGGTCAGGATGTGCTCCGCCGGATCTACCGCTATGCGCAGTCCTCGGAGTTCGGGGGGAAGATCGCCTTTGTGGAGGATTATGGCGAACAGATGGCCCAGTACCTGGTTCACGGGGTTGATCTCTGGCTGAACAACCCGCTGCCGCCGATGGAGGCGAGCGGCACCTCGGGGATGAAGGCGGCGATCAACGGCGTGATCAACCTCTCCATCCTGGACGGATGGTGGGTGGAGGGGTATAACGGCCGGAACGGATGGGCGTTCGGCGGCGAGTGTGTCTGCAAGGACCGCACGGATACCGACGCCGGGGCGATCTACGATCTTCTCGAACAGGAGATCGTCCCCCTCTACTACCAGACCGATATGGATGGCGTCCCGCATGGATGGGTGCGGACGATGAAGGAGTCGATCAAGAGCAATGCACCCCGCTTCTGTTCTCGGCGGATGCTCAAGGAGTATGTCCACCGCTATTATCCGCGGCTGGTCTCGTGTGCGGGTGCGCCGTTACCGGGTGCGGAACGATGATGGGGGCGATAAGGGTTCAGATTTTCAGTCACCCATGTAGAGCGCCTGGATTGCCACCACGGCAGCCGAATCCTCGGCGGCGGCATACTCAGCGAGGGGGTCGGCGTTCAGTTCCAGGAAGCGGATGCCCCAGTTGAACTTCGAGAGGATAGACCGCGCCTGATCCTCCTCCCCGAGAATCCAGAGGGCGGCGGCGAACGCCTCTACCGAGGTGAGGCGAAGGGGGCGGCCGAAGTTCACCGGATTGGCGGCGACCAGGTAGGGGAGGGCGCGGCGGCGGGGCCAGCGCCGGACCTCGACGGATTCGAGCACCTCCCAGGAGCAGTCCAGGGCGGTGATCGAGGGGGTGTCGCGGTCGGTCCTGGAGAGGGCGCGCTCTGCCGTCGGGTCGAGGATGAGGGAGGAGCGGGGGATGCGGGTCAGGGAGTCGGTGACTGTCACCTGCCCGAAGCGCTCCATCCGCTTGACCGTGCACTTCCGGGGATCGCAGGAGTTGTCCCTGAAGGCATAGAGGCGTATCATCTATGCCGGTTTGGCGCAGACCCCTATTGAATGTATATCCTCTGCTCACCCTGCATCTGTGATCCCTCGCTGCGGGCCGAGGGGATCACCCGTCCGGCCGATCTGACGGCCTTCGAGGGTGCCCTGGAGCGCTGCCGGCGCTTTTCGATCGAGGTGGTGCCCCTGCCCTGCCCGGAGACCGCCTACCTGGGGCGCCCCCGTCCGCCGGCGACCTTTGCGGAGCGCCTGGACACCCCGGCGTTCTCCGTCCTGCTCGACCGGATGGAGGCGGAGGTGCGCTCCCTGATCGCAGAACGCGGCCCGCCGCTCTGTATCGTGGGCGTCGACTCCTCGCCGACCTGCGGGGTGAACCGGACCTGGCGAGATGACCGGGTGCCGGGTCGGGGTGCCTTCCTGGCCCGGTTCCCGGAGATCGAGGCGGTGGATGTCTATGAGTTTGCGAGGCACCGTGTCTATTGCGCCGCTCCGCTCTTCACCGCTGCCGAACAGGGGTTCAACCGGGAGGTGCGGGATCTGCTGGAGGCCTCATATTACGATGTCTATCTGCCGCAGGAGGCCGGTGAGGACGGGGCGGTGCGCGACCCCGCATGGGGCCGGGCCCTCTTTGATCGGCACACCGCCGCCCTCAGGCGGGCGGATGTGGTCGTCGGGGTGATCGACGGCGCCGATGCCGACTCGGGGACGGCATGGGAGATGGGGTATGCGTATGCGCTCGGAAAACCGGTCGTGGCCCTGAGGACCGATTTCCGCCGGGTCGGTTCGCACGAGCTGGTGAACCTGATGCTCGAGCACTCGGCCTCGGTGGTGACGGCGGTGGGGGACCTGCCTGATGCCGTCGGACGGGCGTGTATGCCCGTGTATGTGCGCGAGAACTCTTCGTAAGAGAGGGGCGGGGTCTCCCCTCCCGGTCAGGAGCGGAACCCATATTCCCCCCTCACCGGCAACAAAATAATATTTATGCTCTCTTCACCCGGAGCGTTCTGCGATGCGGCCCAGGATCTCCTCCCTGAACGCCAGCAGGTCGTCCTCGGGGCCGGGGCTCTCTGCTGCCTCGTCCGAGATCCGCTCCCATGCCAGGGCATAGGCGCGTGCGGCATGCTCCGGGCAGTATTCGAGAAACTCCTCGCCGGCGCGGATGAGGTCCGCGGCCTCCGGGTCTGCCGGTGTCGGGGGGGCGACCCGCTCCAGTGATTCTCGGAGGTCCCGTGCGTGCAGGTAGCGCTCCTCTGCCGGGGCGAGGCGCACCGCCTCCCGGGCCGCCTCCGCCGCCCCGCTCCGGTCGTTGAGACCTGCTCGCACCCCGGCGAGGCGGAAGAGTATTGTTGGATCGCCGGGGGCGATCGCCTGCGCCTTTTCCAGGAGCGAACACGCACGCTCGAGGTCCCCGGCGTCGGACGCGAGGGCGCCCATGTTCCTGAGGATCCGGGCGCGCACCGGGGCAGGGGGGTTCGCCCGCAGACCCCGCCGGTAACAGCGCTCTGCCTCTGCAATGCATCCCAGGTCGGCGAGGTTCGTGCCGGCGCCGAGATGGGCGAGCGCCCTGACGCCGTTCCGGGTCGGGAAATTGGCGAAATGTTCGATGGCGGCATCGATGGTGCCGGCGACGACGGCATCCCGCACAAGCGGGTAGAGGATCAGACCGAGGTCGGCGCCCTCCTGCACGGCGTCCTCGATCGCCCGGCGGATCAGCGCCGTCCCTTCCGCACCGCCGTCCAGCAGCCCGAGGTGGATCCGGGCATAGGTGTCGGTCGGGCGCATCCGCAGCACCTCCTCGAGATACCGGCGCCCCTGCTCCGGCAGACCGTAGAGGCGATGGGCGATGGCGATGTTCCGCATCAGGTCGGTGTCGTGCGAGATGGCGAGGGCCTCTTCAAAGGAGCGGATCGCCCGCTCGAACTGGAATGCCTGAAGGAGGACGGCGCCCTGTCCGAACCGGTCCAGGTATCGCCGCCGGTCTTCGAGTGCGGCGAGTGCCGGGAGATCAAAGGAACCGTCGGGGCGGGCGTACTGGTCCATCGAGAAGAGGCGGGCCATCGCCGCCTCCTCCGCATTTTCGCCCCCCTCCATCTCCAGGATGCGGGTGAGCGCGGCGTACTCCTCCTCAAACCGCCCGGTGCGCCGGAACGACGACCCCAGGGCCCAGAGGAGGTTTGCCGATTCTGCGGGGTCGAGGCGTCCGACGGTCGCTTCCACCGAAGCGGTCAGATTGGCCGCACGTTCTGTCTCTCCGGCACTGTAGAGTGCTTCGGCAAGACTCTTCTCCGCCAGGGCCACTGCATAGGGGTCGCTCTCGGCCTCCACCCTCCTGATGGCCAGGGCGCGTTCGGCGCATTCGATCGCCCGCTCATGCTCTCCGGCCTCCCTGAAGAGGACGCCCAGGTTCTCGAAGGCGGTGTAGTGCACCATGCTGTCGTCTGAATGGACGATCGCATACGCATAGATCGTCTCCGCCTCCTCGATCAGCCCTCGGCGCACCAGTCCGGCCGCTTCCTCGAGCAGGGTCTCCTGGTCGTCGAAGAGGGCCACGAACCGGTCGAGGGTCTCCTCGTCGAGGCGGAAGGGGTACTCCCGGTTCAGGATGGCGATCTGCTCCTCCCGCTCCCTCCCGGCAAACCAGACAACGGCCAGAATGGTGGCCGAATCGTTGAGAAACCGTGTGAACGTCCGGGCGCCGCCAGGGGGGATCGAACCGCCGTTGAGATTTTTCAGGCATGAAAAGGCGAAATCGGTGATCTCAAGGTCGGCTGGAACGATCTGGGTTTCGGGAAACCCGCCCGGATAGGATGACTCGAAATAGAGGTCAGGGTAGTGTATCTCCGTCATCACCGCCCGTTTCTCCCGTCCTTCCCATTGTGCTGCAGGGATATCGGTGGCGATGCAGGAGGGGGCGGGGACGGTCCCCCCCTGCGTCTCCGCCGTGCAGGTGTTGAGCATCCCCCTGACGATATGTGCTGAATTGAGGTCGCTTTCATCGAGGAACGCCAGATAGCGCCGCCAGAGATATGCGTCAGGTCCGCTTCCGTCGAGATCGGGGAAGGAGGTGGCAAGGGCGCCTGCAAGGGTGGTTCTGAAGGCGTCTTTCGCCGCATCGTCGGCAAATGCCGCCGCCGCCGCCTCAGCGGCAAACCCCATATCGCGCTCCCGGCGGATCAGAAACAGGCGGAGAAGGGCGGTCTCTTCGGGTGTGGGTGTCTTCCGGCACCAGCGCTCGATCCAGAAGTGCTCGCGGAAAAAGTTCAGTGCAATGGTCGTATCCATCTCGTCGTACCTCTCCTGCACTCTCGTGGAACCTGCGAGGGGATACTCCTATTGATTGATGCGTAAACGAAGGGTGAAAAATGGTGGGTCCCGTGAGGGAACCCGACGTGGATGTGTCCTTTGCGTGCACAGGGTTGGAGGGTGTTGAAGCCCTCCCGTTTGCGAAATGAATGCTGGTGGTTTGAGAGGTGATGGTGTAGTGGAAGCACCCGGGATGCAGGCGTGTGCCTTGAGTCAGGTGTGTGGGTGCTCTGGTGTTCTCTCGTATGCCGCCCTGTCTGAGATTTCCCCTATATCAGATGAGGCTTTTGGCAATCATATGTGGATCGTTTCACTATATAAATATATGCTGTATTGCATGGCATTGTGGCATTCGATGATGCCTCCCATGGTGCATGCCGGTGGCGAAAGCGATAAATTCGGATGGGTGCAGATCAGATCTGTATATGACCACCTATCCCGCGGAGATTACCGGAATTCTTGACACCCTGAAGGCGAATCCCCGCGGCATGTCGGTCACCGAGCTCTCCCGCGCCCTCGCCCTCAACCGGAACACCCTCTCGCGCTACCTGGACATGCTCAGGATCGCCGGCGAGGTGGAGATGCGGACCTACGGCAAGGCGAAGGTCTTCTACCCCTCGCAGCGCGTTCCCCTCTCGGCCATGATCAACTTCTCCTCAGACGGTGTGGCCATCCTGGACCGCGACCTCGTCATCGTGCAGGCGAACGACCGGATCCTGGAGATCGTCAGGGCCGGACGGGAGGAGGTGATCGGAAAGCCGATCGGTGCCTCCCGCCTCTCGGCCTTCGACCACCCCCTGATCCGCGCCCGCATCGAGGACGCCCTCGGCGGTCAGGACGTGGTCGAGGAGGTGCGGTTCCTCCGTCCGGACGGCGAACTCTTCTTCAGAATGAAGGTGCTCCCCACCGCCTTCAATGATGGAAGTCCGGGTATCACCATCCTTCTCGAGGAGATCACCGCACAAAAACGGGTGGAGGAGGCGCTCAGGGCGGGCGAGGCAAAGTTCCGGGCGCTTGTCGAGGACATCAACGACGTCATCTGGAACGTTGACGACGGCTGGTGCTTCTCCTATGTGAGCCCGAAGAGTTTTGACCTCCTGGGCTACGCACCCGACGAGATGGAGGGAAAACCCCTCCTCCAGTTTGTCCCCTCGCCTGAACGGGAGCATTTCGCCGGGAAACTCGAGGAGGCGGTGGGACGGCGGGAACCCTTCTCCCTCCTCCACATCCCCATCCTCCACCGGACCGGGCGGCACCTCGTCTTTGAGGCGAACGGCACGCCTGATTTTGACGAGATCGGTGAATTCGCCGGCTACAGGATGGTTGCACGAGACGTCACCGAACGCCGGCAGGCCGAACGGCGGGTTCTGGGCTGGAAATCCTTTCTCCACTCGGTCGTCCAGAATATCCCTGACATGGTGTTTGTCAGGGAGACCGAAGGGGGCGCCTATGTGCTGGTCAACCGTGCGGGCGCCGATTTTGTGGGCGCAACGCCCGGGTCCCTGACCGGGAAGCAGGCCGAGGAGATCTTCCGGGCCGATCTGATCCCCTTCATCAGATCAGGCGAGGACGAGGCGATCGCACGCCGCACCACTGTCGCATGCCCGGAATGCAGGGTCCGGATGAATGACGGCGAGGTCCGTCACCTTCAGGCGAAGAAGATCCCGATCGCCGCCAACGGGGGTCCGCCCCGGTATCTGCTGACGATCATCCGCGATGTCACCGCCCATGTGCGTGCCGGCGCACACCTCAGGGAACAGCGGGACTTTGCCGCCGCCCTCGGCACCGCCTCCGATCTTCCCTCCGCCCTCTCCATCTGCCTGGAGGCGGCAATGCGTGCAAACGGCGTGGATGCCGTAGCGGTGTATGCCGTCGGCGAAGGGGGGCGGCTGGACCTCACAGCCTGTTCCGGGTTTTCCGCCGCCTTCCCGGAGGGCAGTGGACGGCTTGAGGGGCGTGCCTCTGCCGCCCTTCTTGCACGCAGCACCGCCGCGCTCACCGGTGGCGAACCCTTCCCCGTTGCATTCCTGGAGGAGGGGCTCAGCAGCCTCTCCTCCTTCTCCATCACTCACAGCGGGACGCCTCTGGCGGTGCTCGTGGCCGGGTCCCGCCGTCATCGGCAGATCCCGGCGGACGGGTATGAGAGTCTGCAGGTGATCGCCGCCCAGGCGGCCAATGTCGCCGGACGGATCATGGCGCAGGAGACCGTGCGGAAAGAGCGCGACCTTGCCGAACGCTATCTCGATGTTGCCCGTGTCATGATCGCCGTGATCGGGACGGACGGGCGGATCGAGCGGATGAACCGCACCGGCTGCCAGGTGCTCGGCTACCGGGAGGTGGACCTGCTCGGGCGGAACTGGTTTGCCACCCTGGTCCCCCCCTCCCTCCGGCCGCGCCTGGAGGCAAACTTCCGGAGGCTGATGGACGGGGTTGTCCTCCCCCCCGGCGAGGAGATGACCCCCCTGCTGGATCAGGACGGATCCGAGATCGGGATCATCTGGCACAATGCCGTGCTGCGTGATGAGAACGGTGCGATCACCGGCATCGTCTCATCGGGCACCCCCACCCCCTCGCCCCGCAATGAGTTTAATGCTCCAGCGCCGAACCATCCTGTATGACGCCACCACGGGCCGCCATCCGTCTCTCTGCCGATGACAGCAAGAAGCAGGAGGAGTTTTTTGCCTCACCCCGGGTACCCCGGCGGCTCGAGCGCCTGGTCGAGGAGTATGTGGCGAAGAAGACCGGGAAGGCCTGGAACGATCCCGTGGTGCTCGACCGTATCAGATCGGCGGTCGTGGCCCAGAAGGGGGGCTACTGGTCCAGGGGACGGGGCCGGATCACCTATACGAAGGGCTATGACGTGCTGGCCTATCTCGCCTATCAGTTCCCGGTCTACCTTGTCCAGACCGAGGTCATCCTCCACCGCCTGGCAATGGACCGCCTCCTCCCGGCGCAGATGCGGGTGCTGGACGCGGGGTGTGGTCCGGGCGTGGTCTCGCTTGCGGTGATCGATTATCTGGCGAGAATTGAGGGTGTTTCAGCCTCCATCGAGGCGATCGATCTCTCGGAGGAGCATGTCGAGGCATATCTCTCGCTGGTCCCCGCCTATGCGGAGCGGAAAGGTCAGGTCAGCGTCGCCCGACCGGTTCGGGGTGACCTCACCGACCCCCCGAAGGGGGCGTTGCAGGGGCCCTTCGACCTGATCCTCTTCTCCAATGTGCTCAACGAACTCCCGTGCACGGATCCGGCGGATCGGGCTGCGGTCGTCGCCCGTTTCATGGATCGCCTCTCCCCTGACGGGACGATGGTGCTCGTGGAACCGGCCGAACGGGAGTCTTCGACCGCTCTGCGGGAGGTGCAGCAGCACCTCGTCTCCCGGGGGTATACGGTCTATGCCCCCTGCACCCCCCTCTGGGGGGAGGCCTGCCGCCCGGAACGCTGCTGGACCTTTGCGGGCGGTCCGGAGATCCGTCCACCCCGCCTGATGGAGGCGCTCGCCGCAGGGGAGGAGGGATATCGTTTTCGCAATACCGACATCAAGTATTCATATGCCATTATCCGGAGGGACGGGCGCACGCGGGAGCGCTACCGCATCGCCCCCACGATGAAGGTGGCCCGCCTCTCCTCCCTTGCCGACCACGTGGGGCGGCGTATCAACCTCTGCACCGCCCTGATGTCGGCGGACATCGGGGACGAGAAGCGGCATGTGGTGAAGATCTGCGACGGCACCACAACAAAACCGGTGTATGCGGTCATGCCCGTCTACACCCGGAACACCGGGAACGATGCACTGCTTTCAGGGGAGTATGGAGGAATCGTGGTGATCAGGAATGCGACGGTGCGCTATAATGCCGGTGCCGACACCTTCTCGGTGATCATCGGCCGGAAGACGACGATCGAGCCCGCAGGAAGGGGAGCGGACCGATGATCCCGCAGACCTGGCGTCTTGCGGTCCTGCTGGTGCTGCTCATCGCATCGGCCGGATTTTTTGCCTCGTCGACCTTCCGCTGGTCTGAGGAGCGTGCCGATGCCGAGGAGACGATCTACCAGGTCTCCACCCTGGGCGCCCTGCTCGACGGCGTCTATCAGGACGCCGCCACGATCGGCGACCTCCTCTCGCACGGCGATATCGGGCTCGGGACGCCGGGCGCCCTGGATGGCGAGATCGTCGTTCTGGACGGCGAGGCCTGGCAGGTGAGGGGCGACGGTGTGGTGCGGAGGATGGATGCCGCCGAAACCACGGCGTTTGCGGCCGTCACGCCCTTTGAACAAGATATCACATTCGATCTCCCGGGCCGGACGGATCGCTCCGCCCTGGAGGAGGCGATCCTCGCCGCCCTCCCCTCGGCGAACTACCCCTGCGCCGTGAAGGTGACGGGCACCTTCCTGACGGTGGAGACGCGGAGCGTGGACCGCCAGAGCCCCCCCTATCCGCCCCTGGCCGAGGTGACGAAGGACCAGCACCTCTTTCATTTCAGCGGCGTGAAGGGCACGCTCGTCGGCTTCTATCTCCCTGCCTATATGGAGGGGGTCAATGTGCCTGGTTTCCATCTCCACTTCATCACCGATGACCACAGCGGCGGCGGGCATCTCCTGGACTGCACCGTCCAGGATGCCCGGGTAATGCTCGATCTCACCCCCTCTGTCCGGATCGTTCTCCCGGAGAACGAGGGCTTTGCCTCCGCCCCCCTCACCACCGGCCGCTCGGATGAGGTGGCCCGGGTGGAGGGCGCCCCTTCGGGGTGAATCTCTCTCGCTTTTTTCTCCTCCTGGTGGGAGATGGTTCTTCCCGGAAAAGCGGTGACGGGGGTTTTTCACCCCCCGAACTCCCCGGTCGATAGGATAGGGACAGGGGCGGGTCAGGGCTGTCTCTGGATGGAAAAATCCGCCCCTGAAAAAAAACTCCCACCCCCCCTTCTACCGATTCCTCCAATCCCGCCCCTATCTCATTGAGGGGGTGGGTCAGGGAGGGGTTCTCCCCTCCCGGTCAGGAGCGGATCATTTTTCCCGAACAGCACCGGACGGGGTTTTTTCACCCCCCGAATCCCCCGGTAATTGCGATAGGGACGGGGATGGGTTTTGAAGTGGTCCTGAGATGGAGGACTCGCCCCGTGCACCGATCCCCCCGAGCGAACACATGAGTGTTAACCAGAAAATCGTCCCCCTTCTCCCCTCAGGCCCTGTCCATATCCACCACCTCATCGACGAAGGTGGTGAGCTGGGTGAGCAGGAGGGGGTCAAGCCCCTTCTCGACCGCCAGAAAAACACCTGAAACATCCAGGATCTTCAGGCGACTCGAGACAAAATGGAGGAACCGGGAGATGTTCGCCGACGAGAGGTAGATGAGCATGGTGGAGACCGAATCGAAGAGCACGAAGACGTCACGCCCTTCCCCCTCCTTGAGCGTCCGGGTGATGGCGATGCCCATATCGGTCAGGTTCTCCGGGTTGTTCACGAAGATGACGTTTTCCTGCTCTTCCGGCACCTTCCCGATGGCATATTTTGTGATCGCATCCACGAAATGGACCTTCGAGAGGTCGATCCCGGCACGAGTATAGAGTTTTTTCAGGATGATGTAGGGCTGGTTGGTGGTGATGACGATGACGTCGCTCCCCCAGCCGGTGATTTGCCCGACGGTCTCCACATTCGCCTGTTTCATCGCATCTGCAGAAGAAAGGAGGAGATATATTTTGTTCTCGTCACTTTTTGCCGGGGGAAATGCCACGGAAATCACCGTGTCAGCAGGTCGGCATAGGAGTCGGGGATATCTTTCTGCTCGTCGATGACCGCCTGGTTCAGCTCGCGGAGGGTTGCGAGAATCTTCTCGGTATGGCTGATCTGCACCTGCAGGGCCGCCGTGATCTCCTCGTTGTCCATCTCGCCCGTCTCGATGCCGTGGCAGATCCCGGAGAGGTTCTCCTGGATCACGCTGATAGGGGTCTTGATCCGCAGTGCCACCTCGGTGATGAACCCGATCAGGGCCTTGTGCTTCCGTTCCCGCTCTTCATGATGAAAATTGCTTGACTCGGAGAGTGCACCGATCACATAGGCCACGATCACGAACATCACCGCACGGACGACGGCGGCCGGGTCTAGGGTGCCGGTCAACCAGTAGTCCACGGCGATATGGATCAGCCCGAAGCCCAGGGCGATATATGCCGCCTTCCGGTAATACCAGATGCCGGTCAGGGCGATCACGAGATAGAAGATGTGAGTATATGCGACCGCCGTGCTGAGGTAGATATGGACCACGACCTCCAGGACCACCGAGAGGGTGATCAACGCAACCACGATGGCGGGTCTGATCCAGGTGTATTTTTTGTCTATCTCCGACAGATCCATCTCCCTTGAACCCCTTGATCTATGCTACGACGTTTGAGTTTCGTTCAGATAAACCTATTCAAAGAATTCTTGCTCTCTGTAGTGTAAATTGGCATTTAATACTGTAAAATGTAATTTAAATCGCACTTATTCGTTAAAAACAGGTTATTTTTGATAATGGGGCTATTAACCCTGAAATATTCTGGATTTATCTGCACTGCGCCTGAAATTGAGATCTCCTGTCACCGTCTGATGATAGGGTAATGGAAGGGAATAGTAGAAATATATCAAATTCCAAAGTAAGAACCCGATGAAAAAGGATATCGGGAAAGTCTTAGGGGCCCTCGTATTTCTGGTCCTGGTCTTCGCCCCCATCAGCGAGGACATCATCCCCGTCCCGGCACGGTATGTCGCGGCGGTCACGCTTCTGATGATCATCTGGTGGATCACGGAAGCGATACCGCTCGAGGCGACGGCCCTGCTCCCGGTGGTGCTCTTTCCCCTACTCGGCGTGCTGTCCCCCACCGAGGCGACGGCGCCCTATGCCGACAAGATTATCTTCCTGTTTATGGGCGGTTTCATCATCGCCATGTCGATGCAGCGCTGGGGGCTCCACCGCCGCATCGCCCTGAATATCATCAATGTCGTGGGCACCAGCCCCAGACGGTTGATCCTGGGGTTCATGATCGCAACCGCCTTTCTGTCGATGTGGCTCTCGAATACGGCGACCGCCATGATGATGATCCCGATTGCCATCGCCATCATCGCCACGGTCATCCCGAACGCCACCACGCATCTGAAGGACATGACCGAGGAACAGCGGCACTTCTCCGAGGCGCTTGTCATCTCCATTGCCTATGCTGCCAATATCGGGGGGATCGCCACCCTCATCGGCACCCCGCCGAACGGCATCTTCGTCGCCCAGATGAAGACGCTCTTCCCGGCGGCGCCGGCGATCGATTTCTTCTCGTGGATGAAATTCGGCGTGCCCCTGGTGGCGATCTTCATCCCGGTCACCTGGCTCTGGCTCACCTACGGCTCCTACCGCCACCTGCCCGCGAAGATCTCCCATGCCCGCGATATCATCGACCACCATATAGAGAACATCGGGCCGATGACACGGGGCGAGCGCTGGACCCTGATGGTGTTTGTGCTCACGGCACTTGCATGGATCTTCCGGTCGACCAAGGCGATCGGCGATATCACCATCCCGGGGCTGGACCTGTTCTTCCCGGGGATCAACGACTCGACGATCGCCATCGCCGGAGCGCTCCTCCTCTTCCTGCTCCCGGTGGACAGGAAGAAGGGGATCTTCACGATGGACTGGGAGTGGGCGGTGAAGATCCCCTGGGGCATCCTGGTCCTCTTCGGCGGCGGTCTCTGTCTCTCGGTGGCCTTCATCGAGAGCGGGCTGGCAAAGATCATCGTCGACCAGATCGCCATCTTCGGTGCCCTCCCGATCGTGCTGCTGGTGCTGGTGGTGGCGATCGGCATCTCCCTGCTCACCGAGGTGACCTCGAACACTGCCGTTGCATCTCTGATGATGCCGATCATGGCGGTAACGGCGGTCTCGATGAACATGCACCCCTATATGCTCATGCTGACGGCGGCGGTCTGCACCTCGATGGCCTTCATGCTCCCGGTGGCAACACCGCCGAATGCGGTCGCCTTCTCGTCGGGATACATCGACATGAAGGACCTGATGCGGTCGGGATGGGTGCTCAACCTGATCGGCGTTGCCCTCTGGACCTTCTTCCTCTTCACCATCGTGATGTGGGCGCTCGGGTTCACCCCGGCACTGCCCGACTGGGCGACGGTGCCGCTGAAATGATCGTGATGTCCGCTGTTGAGCGGACGACAATCTCTTTTTCCCCATTATAGGTGGCGGCGACGCCGACTATCCTGATCCGGTCCCCCTCTGCAAGCGAAACCTGATCGGCGAGATCGGCGGGCAGGAAGATGGGTGCGTCGTCCACCCGTCCGGCGGCGTGCCCGCCGGAGAGGGTGTGATACGAGGAGAGTGTCCCCTCGATCACCACCAGGGTCCCCTCACCGGCCTCAGGGCTCCAGGGCTGTGCGAATGCCGCGCTCCCGATCATGCCGAGGAGGGCGTGTGCGGCAAGAATAAGTGCGGATATGCCGATCAGAACTCCCAGGGCGCTTTGTTCTCTATGATCAAGCATTGTGTAATATACATCTCCGATTTATATAATGGGGCGATACCTTCATATGTTAACGTTGTTAACAATAGTGTATGCACCATACCACCCTCCCACCTTCCTCCAGGAAGGTCCTGCTGATCCTGGGGGACGGCGGTGCGATGACGCACAAGGACCTGGTTCGGACCTCCAACCTTGCGCCCAGAACGGTCAGGTATGCGCTGAAAAAACTGAAGGAGAACGACCTCATCATCGAGAAGTTCAACTTCAGGGATGCCCGTCAGATCATCTATCAGTGCAAGCCGCAGGAAGCCCTTGAGGCTGCCTGAAACAGCTGTCGCCCTCTTTTTCGTTCGCTATTGTTATGAGCGCCGGCGCCGTATGACGGCCGCGGCCAGGAAGATCGCCAGGATCGCCGCCGCACAGATGAGGCGCACGTCGATCTCCTCTCCGGCGTCCGAACTGCTCTCCCAGTCTGCGGAGAAGACGCCGGCAAAGTAGCGGCCCGCCTCTGTCGAATCGACGATCACGCCCGCCTCCCGGTTGAAGTCCGCCGAGTTGTCGTTCCAGTTCATGCTGGAGACGAGAACGCTCCGGTTGTCCACGATCACGCCCTTGGTATGGACCTTATCCAGCCCCGCCGCCTCCAGGTCCGCGCACCTTGCCTGGAGGGGGAGGCTCTCTGCACGGGCCAGGGCGTTGATCCAGGCGGCCTGTTCGTCGTTGTCCTCCTCATCCGCCGTGTTGAACCACGCCGAGTCCAGGAGCACGCGCACATCGACCCCACGGCGTGCGGCCTCGATCGCCGCCGCCAGAAAGCGGTTCGGCTGTCCGTCCGTGCTATTGCTGATATATGCCTGCTCGATCCAGATGCTCTCCTCCGCCCCACTGATCAGGTCCAGGACCAGGGCGCTCGTCTCCGGTGAGAGCACCGGTGTCACCCTCGCTCCCTCCACCGTCAGGGGGGCAAAGCAGGGATGGCGGCAGACGGCATCTGCCGGCACCATCTCGCCTCCCCCCGCCATCGGGGTGATGTCGCCTCCCATGCTGTCCGCCCTGAACACCCCGTTAAAATAGGCGGCGACCGCCGGGTCCCGCACCCAGACCCCCCAGCCGCGGTTTCCCGCCCTGCCGCATTCCGGAATGCCGCTCTCCTTGAAGTTTTCGGTGGTCAGAAGCACGCTCTCATTGTCGATCACCATGTACTTCGCATGGTCGAAGCGGTAGCGGGCATGGTTCTCGCCGACCGTGCCCATCGCCATCACCGCGGCCCCGCCCCCGGAGAGTGTCCGGGCAACCGCCCGCTCCTCCAGGGGCACCCCGCCCACAGGTCCCCCCTCCAGGAGGATGGTGAGGCCGACACCCCTGTCAAGCGCCCCGGCAAGCATCCGGGCGATCCCCGGATGGGTGAACTCGTAGAGGTTGGCGTTGATGTGGTACCGCGCCGAATGGATCGCCGCCTCGACCACCTCATAGGAGCAGTCCGGCGAGACAAACAGGGTGAGGCTGACATTCTCGAAGGTTTCAGGGGCGAAATCGGACTGCCCGATGAGGCGGGGGTGGGGGTCCCAGGCACCGTCCTCAAGAAAATGCACCTGCCCCTGCCGCGCCGCCACCATGCCGGGCCATGCCACCTCCTGGACGGTGACACCGTCCTCCAGCAGGTTGAGGCTGTCCTGCGTGTTTGCCATCCTCAGGTCGCCGGAGCGGATCATGTCCGGGACATCGGGGTGCGTCGGCATCATCTCGTAGTCGGGCAGGGTGCCATGGACCCGGAGATATCCCTCCGCCTGCCGCGCCACCACCGCCCGCCCCGCGATCGATGCCCCGTCCGGGAACCGGATGCTCCCCTCCCCGTCGGTGATCGAGATGCCGGCAAGGCTGCCGTTCCCTGAAAGCACGATGAATTCGTCGGGTTCGTCCATCGCATAGGTGTCCGGACAGAAGCCGGTGATCATGACCCCTGAGGCCGGCAGGACGAGCATCAGCATGAGGAGGACGAAGGGGGGGATGGGGGCCCGCATATG
The DNA here is from genome assembly GCF_004297185.1 of Methanofollis fontis. Lineage (NCBI taxonomy): Archaea > Methanobacteriati > Methanobacteriota > Methanomicrobia > Methanomicrobiales > Methanomicrobiaceae > Methanofollis > Methanofollis fontis. Next base: position 351,894 of record NZ_PGCL01000001.1, on the reverse strand, counting down.
TTCGGATTCTTCCCCGACCATTATATAATCAGCCGCTTCACCCTCTTCATGGAGGGTGCGGTCGTCGTCAAGGTCGGCGGGAGTTGTATGGATGCGGCGGCCCCGGTCGTTGAGGAGATCCTGGCCGCGGGGAGACCCGCCCTCGTCGTCCCGGGCGGCGGAGGGTTCGCGGACAGCGTGCGGGCCCTCGCACCCCCGGACACCCCGGCCCACTGGATGGCCGTGTGTGCGATGGAGCAGTTCGGGTGGTATCTCACCTCCTTCGGGCTCCCCTCCACCCGCTCGGTGACGCCCCCCGACGCCCCCGCCATCCTCCTCCCCTATATCCCACTTCTGGAGGCCGATCCCCTCCCCCATACCTGGGAGGTCACCTCCGACACCATCGCCGCCTGGGTTGCCGGGGAGATCGGGGCCCCCCTGGTGCTGGTGAAATCGGTGGACCGTCTCCGTGTCGATGGAAGGGAGGTGGACCTGCTGGAAACCCCGGTGGCATGCGGGGACGTCGATCCCTGCCTCATCCCCTATCTCCTCTCCCGCCGGATACCGGCCGTCGCCGTCAACGGGCGGAGGGAGGGCAGGCTTGCCGCCCTTCTGCAGGGAGAGGAGGTGATGTGCACCCGTATCGGTTGCCGATCATTTATTGCCGATCAGGTGCAACGATCTCCCACTCAATAGTTGGGGTTTTTTCTATGGCTATCCAAAAATGCACGTCTTGCAATGCGCCGCTTGCCGAAAGCGGATCGACGAAGTTCGGCTGCCCGATCTGCGGCACCGAGATCCGGCGCTGTGCCCCCTGCCGGGAGCAGAGCATCGCCTACACCTGTGAAAAATGCGGATTCCAGGGGCCATAATCATGGGAAAAGTTGCAGTGATCCTGAAACTCATGCCCGAGTCCGCCGAGGTTCCGATCGAGGAGTTGAAGGCGCGGGTGCAGACCTCTGTTGAGGGCATCGATGCGATCGAGGCAGAGCCCATTGGATTCGGCCTCTCCGCCCTGAAGGTCGCCGCCGTGATCGAGGATGAGGAAGGGGCGACCGACGCCCTTGAGTCGAAACTCGGCGCCGTCGAGGGTATCGCCACTGCACAGATCATCGACGTCAACCGGATGATCTGAGCATATCCATTTTTTCCAGGACGTCCTGCGTTATTCCCCGTATTTTCTCGACCGAGCTCTGGAATGCTGCGATTTCGGATTCTTCGATCCGGATGGCGACCGGGAAGACACCGTTTCTGTTGATGCGTGCCGGCACCCCGATGCAGACATCTCCGATATTGTGGACCTCGCTCTTGATATAACTCGAGACGGTGAGGATGCGGTTCTCGTTCCCGAGGATCGTCTGGACGAGAGTGCCGATGGCGTCGCCCGGGCCGTAGATCGTGGCCCCACTGTTTTTGATGATGAAACTCCCGCTGTTCTTCACCCGGTTCACCATATTGGTCACCGGTATCCCGGCGAAGGCGGGGAGGTTGGTGACCCGGATCCCGCCGATGGTCGTGGCCGACCAGAGGGGGACCATGCTCTCCCCGTGCTCACCGATGATGCGGGTGTGCACCTCGCTCACATGGACGTGGAAATGACTGGCAATCAGCGCCTTCAGCCGCATCGAGTCGAGATGAGTGCCGAGGCCGAAGACCTGTCTGGGCTCGAGCCCCGAGTACCTGAGGGCCACGGCCGTCATCACGTCGACCGGGTTGGTGATCATCAGCACGATGGCCTCGGGGGCGTATTTTCCGATGTCTCTGGCGATCGGTGCGATGATCCGGGCATTCTCGAGGGCGAGGTCGGTCCGGTCCTGCCCCTCCTTTCTCGGAACGCCGGATGTGACCACGATCACGTCCGAATCTGCATAGTCGTCGGCATCGGTGCTCCAGGTGATGCGCGTCCCCGAACCGCGTGCGGCGCAGGAGTCGGTGAGGTCGTGCGAGAGTGCGGTCAGCGACTGTTCTCTCCCCGGTCGGCCGGAGAGGAGCACCTCATCTACATATGGGATACCTGAAATGGCATGCGAAGCAAAAGAGCCAAGCCTTCCCGTGGCTCCGATAATCGTAACTCTGGACATGGAAATCAGTCGACGGGGACACGTCTTCGGTCGACAGCACGTGTCTGCTCTTGCCGGGATACCCCTTCTCCACCCCGCACCCCCATGGGCGCCGAACGTCCACGGTAGGTCTGCTCCCTTCCGGGCCTGAACCGGTCCCCGCGGTACCAGGTCTCCGCCCCCTACGAGGCCTCGATGCCTGTCCGTCGACCTCATGGGACAAGGCTTCGCAGTCAGGATATACAGGGCGCCAGCAGATCGCCAGAGCCTTCCTCAGACTTCGCCCTCCGCATACCGGCGATTTCGGGTTACAGGTGACGCCGAGCCACCCGGGCTAGTCCCCATATACAGTGATGCTCAGGGGATAAATGCATTGCCTCCGCCGGCACCCCGCCATCTCTCCAGGGCGGCATTGCAGGCAGAACGCTCCTCTTTTCCGAAGATGTCCAGGGCGGCGATGCTCCGCTCCGGGCGGGCGAGGAGTGGGGGAAGATCGGCATAATCGCCCTGGCAGACCCGGAAGTGCTGGTCGCCGTCCGCGCGGGCGACGGTGACGGGGCGGTCGCGGCGCACCGCCTCGATCCCGTCATGGGGGAGGGTGACCTCGTCGACGAGCAGGGAATCGCGGTTGACGGCGATGTTGATGGCCGTCCAGCGGACTGCCGGCCCCCAGAGATCGCAGAAGATCACCTCCGGGGTGCCGGCCAGGGCCGCCGCCAGACCGAGGGTGCCGGCGCCGCAACAGGCGTCGATGAAGGTCCTGGGGTTTGTGCGCCGGATCTCCCGTTCGACGGCCCGGATCTTGGGGTTATGCGGGCGCGGGAACTCGATATGGAGTTTCGAGAGTTCCTTGTAGATCACGATATCGCCGGATGCGGTCGGGAAGACGTTGGCCTGGACGTCGCACCCGGCAAGCAGTTCGTGGGCAGCGGTCCCGCCGTCGGGGTCGATACCCGGGAGGGCGGGGGTGGTGCGCACCACCCCGCGCACCTCCGGGACCTCTGCGACGATCCGTTCAGCGGTTCTTCGGTCGGGGTGGGGGCTGAGCAGCACCAGGGAGCGTGGGGGGAGGAAGGGGGGGGCGGTCATCACGAAACCGGGGTCGGTGACCGGGGTGCCGACGGTCCTGAGGGCTTCGGTGCCGTCGAAGATCCCCGCCCCGGTGAGGATCCGGTGGATGTCGGCGAAGACTGCGTCGATGAACCGTCGCCCGCAGGTGCAGGGGGGGGCGGGTGCATATTCCTCCGGCGGCGGGGCATTTGTGCCCAGGCGGACGGGGCGGCAGCGTGAGCAGGGGGTGAAGACCGCCGGGAGGGTGGCGAGCAGGTCGCCGGCGGGTTGGATATGGTCGTCTCCGCAGACCGGGCAGTGCATGAAGAGTGATCGGATGGGGCGCTGAATAAACCTGCGGGCGTTCAGGCCCTTCAGGGGAAGAAGATCAGGATGAGGGCGATCGCCAGAATATAGCCGAGGGGGTAGAGCCAGACGATGATACGGTCGATCCGTTCGGCGATCTCCTTCTGCCGCTCGGTCGCCAGCCATTTCAGGTAGAGGTTATAGGCGACGGTCGCCCCGCTGATCATGAAGGTGGTCACCAGGATCGAGTCCAGGAAGGTAAGGTAGCCCAGGCGCGGCAGATCGTTTGCAATGGTGAAGTTGAAGGCGATGAAGAGGAGCAGGTTTGCCCCGGCGATGTCCGCCCTCTTGCCGTAGTCCCTGAGCAGGAAGGGGATCCAGCTGAGCACGATGATCAGCAGGATGGGCACCAGAATCCTCAGGATATAGTAGGTGAGGTGCCTCTGTGCCGTGAAATGGAAGGAGTAGCGGGAATTGATGCCAGTGATCATGATGCTGCCGATCCCCGAATCGCTCCCGGTGATGTACCACTCCTCCTCGCCGAGCTGGGTCCCGACGGCGGTCTTTTCCTCCCAGGGGGTATAGAAGACCGCTTCTTCGGGGTAGATCGAGTCGACCCTGATGTAGAAGTCCTGTGTGTCGAAGGGGTAATTCTTGAAGTCGAAGTCCGGCGCCTGGAGGATCACCCAGAAGCGCTCGTAATAGGTGGCCGTTCCGTCCGGCTGGATCGAGATCAGACTGTTCTGGGTCCAGCGGTTGCCCTGCTGGTTGTAGAGGGTGAACTCTGGCCAGCGCGTGCCTTCTGCCGCCACGAAGTCATCGATCTCCCGGTAGATCTTGATCCGGCAGTCGCAGGTGTCCGGGCTGTAGGCGAGGGCCGGGTCGTTCCACTGCATCCAGAGATTGGCCACCACTCCGAAGTTTTCCGCCTGCTGGTCGACGACCGTGATCTGGTCCATCTCTACCCCCACCGCCACGAGCAGGGGGGCGATCAGCACGGCGCCGCCATGCGGTTCGGCCGCGCCGCCGAGCACCGAGGGGTCATTGATCCCGACCAGCAGGCGGTAGGCACCCGCAGTGGCGTTGCCCCCTCTCTCCTGACCGGAGACTTCGATACGGCTGTTCTCAGTCGCTTCGGTGAAGGTGTAGGTGAACGAGGCCCGTCCTCCCCCGTCGGTGGCAATTCCGGCCGCCAGGATTTTTTCTCCGTTGTCCTGCAGCACGATCACCGGGATCAGGTCGCCGGAGGTGCGTTCGACACGGGCGTAGAGGATGTCCCCCTGCCTCACCGGGCCGAGGATATGATAGGTGCCGGTTTTTTCCGGTGTGAGGGTGCCGGCCACCTCCCCGACGGCCATATCCAGTCTGGATGCCTCCCGGTCCAGCACGGCGATGGTGCTCCCGGTCGGTCCGGCCGTGCCGTCCAGCACGCCGGGGGCATCGATACCGATCGTAAGGCGGTAGTCGCCGAAGGTCTCCTCTCTGGCCGGCGACGCCATCACATCCAGGACGTAGTCGCCGTCTGCAGGAACCCTGAAGTGGAGGGCGGCGGCATAGCCCGCCCCGCCGTCGTCGTCCCATGCAAGGAAATAACGGTCTGCGATCCGCGGTATCACACCGAGGGGATCGCCGCCCCCGCTGACGGCTTCTTCGACCCCTGCCACGAAATCGGCGGCCATCTGTTCACGGTCGATCGTGGGGTGGGCGATGGCGATGAACGGGTCGAGGTTGCCTGAGGTGCCGGTGGCGTGGATATAGATGTCCTGCCCCTCCCTCAGTCCGGCGAGATCATAGAATGCCGTCTCCCCTGTCTCCAGCCGTTCGGTCAGCACCTGGACGCTGCCGCTCTCCTGAATCTGGGCGGCGGCGGGGATGGAGACTGAGAGCAGGAGGAGGATGAAGATGAGGCATGCCGCCTGCCGCTCCGTCGTCCGGGGCCGGTGTTTGCCGCGCCAGAAACGTATCATCTCCTCTCCTTTGAATGTAAAATGTCAATTTCGCCGCATGAACCATGCGGCATTTCGTCCATCCCCGTCTCTGCTGAGTGCCCATATCATCGGCTCCATAATATACTTTTTCAGGGACTGTTGTCCCGAGGATGGTGGCCGGAACGGTGGGATGTGCCCCGGGATCTGTCCTCTGTCCCTTCAGGCAGGGGAGGATGAGGAGGACCGAGATATCCGGCACCCGCCGATTGCATCGGGTGGCATCCTGCGGTTAAATGCGGCTTCATGACTCCGAAAACGGAATTAGGAAGGTTAATATGCTCGAATGCTCCCAGATCAACGTGGAGTGGCCGTATCCGGCCGTCCGGGAATATCGTATGACCGACCAGCGACCGATTGGTATTACAATACTGGCAATCCTTGCCCTTCTTGCAGCGATCCAGGCGATCATCTTCACCTTCCAGATGCTGGATATGATCCCGATCATCATCGGCGAGGTGGCCTTCTTCACCTTCAGCCTCTATGGTGCGATCATGTGGGGAATCCTCGCATTCATCTACCTCTGGGTGTTTCAGATGCTCTGGAACCTCAACCCGCAGGGATGGATGTTTGTGATGATCGTCTCCATCCTGAACCTGATCATGGCCGTTTTCTCGATCATCGGGGCCTCGTCCTGGCAGGCGATGGCGCCGGCCATCCTGATCAACGCCATCGTCCTGGTCTATTGCCTGATGCCGGGCACGAAAGCGGCGTTCGGCCTCCCCGAATAAAGGAGGGGGTCACTGCCGGGCCAGGGCCAGCCTGATCTCGGCTTCGTGGTCCTCGATCCGCTCCCCGCTGACGTCCACCACCACCCGGTGGAGGGTGCCGGTGAAGGGGAACGGCGGCGTGTAGGCGGGGGTGATCGGGGATCCCCCGCTCCGCCCGCAGGTCAGGCTGCCGCCGAGCCCGAACAGGATGGGGGTGGTCAGGGGGAGGTCCATCTCGGCCACCATCTGTTCGTTGAAGTATAGGCGGGCTGTGCCGGGTGCTCCTTTCCCCTTTTTAATCTCTGGCTCGCCGTTCTTCTCGAACTGGTAGCTGAGCACCACCCGCCCTTCCGGCACCTCTTCGCCGGAGACCAGGTGGAAAACGCGGCTGCCCACATAGTTATGGATATAGTGGAGCCTGTTCTCCTGCACAAACAGAGTATAGCCGCCGGTGTTGCCGCCGTGGCAGAGGAGCACCCCCTCCGCCCCGCCCGGAGGGATGTCGGTGATCGCCGCGATCACGTGCGAGCGGTTGAGCACCCGGACGGCGGTGTTCTCAGGGACGCCCTGGGTGCCCGGGAAATATACGTAGCGTTTCCTGTCCGGGGTGATCTGCGGGCGGGGTTCGGCGAAACGCTCGACCCCGCGGCCGTCGAGCGGGAGCACGCTGTATTTTCCGGCCTCGATGTACCAGAGGGTGATCAGCTCCTGCAGCACCTCCGGGTGGTCGGCAGCCACATTCCTTGACTCTGCCCAGTCTTCCCTCAGGTTGTAGAGTTCCCAGCCCCGTGCATCCAGGTCACGGAGGGTTTCGGCGCTGATCGGCTGCCCGAAGGCCCCTCCTTCTGTGAAGGACGGACCGGGCCAGGGGCAGACCGCCTTCCAGCCGTCGTGGTAGATCGAGCGGTGACCGATCATCTCATAGTACTGGGTGGTCCGCCGTTCCGGCGCCCCGGCGTTGTCGAAGGTGCCGGCAAAACTCGTCCCCTCGATGGGCGACTGGGCGACCCCCCGGATCGACGCCGGGGGCTCGATCCCGAGCGCCTCCAGCAGCGTCGGGAGGATGTCGATCGCATGGGCGTAATGCCGCCTGATCTCCCCGGATGTCCGGATGCCTGCGGGCCAGTGGACGATGAAGGGGTCGCTGATCCCGCCGCGGTAGGTCTCCCGTTTCCAGCGGCGGAAGGGGGTGTCGCCCGCCCAGGTCCAGCCCCAGGGGTAATGGTTGAAGTATTTCGGGCCGCCCAGGTCGTCCAGTGCCGCCAGGTTTTCCTCGAGGGACTCGGGCACATAGTTGAAGAACTTGTTCTCGTTGACCGATCCGGTGGGCCCGCCCTCGGCGCTGGCCCCATTGTCCGAGATCACCATGATGATGGCGTTCTCCAGCCTCCCGATCGTCTCCAGGTAGTCGATGATCCGCCCGATATGGTGGTCGGTCTGCTCCAGGAAACCGGCGAACACCTCCATCATCCGTGCATACAACCGCCGCTCTTCGGCGGGGAGGTCCTCCCAGCGGGGGACGTCGGGGTCGTGCGCGGCCATCTCGGTCCCCTCAGGCACGATGCCGAGGTCCACCTGCCGCCGGAACACCTGCTCCCGGTAGGCCTCCCAGCCGTCGTCGAAGGCCCCCCGGTAACGGTCGCTCCATTCCTCAGGCACATGGTGGGGGGCGTGCATGGCCCCGGTGCAGTAGTAGAGGAAGAAGGGTCTGTCCGGGGCCACCTGGACAGTGTCGGCGATGAAGCGGATCGCCGTGTCGGCGAGGTCCTCGTTCAGGGTATAGCCCTCCTCCGGGGTCTTCGGTGGGTCGACCTGGTGATTGTCGTAGACCAGTTCCGGGTAGTACTGGTGGGTGTCGCCGCCCAGAAATCCATAAAATCGTTCGAAACCGCGCCCGAGGGGCCACCGGTCGTAGGGGCCAGCGGCGCTCGTCTGCTCGGCTGGCGTCAGGTGCCACTTGCCGATGGCGAAGGTGGCATAGCCGTGGCGGAGCAGCATCTCCGGGAGAAAACCGTTTTCAAACGGGATGACCCCGGTATACCCCGGGTATCCGGTGGAGATCTCGGTGATCCCGGCCATGTTGTTGGAGTGGTGGTTGCGCCCGGTGAGGATGCAGGACCTTGTCGGCGAGCAGAGGGCGGTGGTGTGCATGTTGGTGTAGAGCAGACCCTCCGCGGCGAGGCGGTCGAGGTTCGGTGTCCGGATCGGCGACCCATAGCATCCCAGGTGGCCAAAGCCGGTGTCGTCCAGCACGATCACGATGACGTCCGGCGCTCCCTGTTTCGCTCGCAACGGAGCGGGCCAGGCGGGTGTCGATTCATCCACGGTCCGCCCGATCACCCCGGGAAAGGCGCTCCCGGGTCGGTACTCCCTCACTCTTTTTGTCATGGCGGCATTCCTCCTGAGGGGGGGCGGGGTTGTTCGTGAATGGGGATGGCGATATTTGTAGTTTTTCGCCGTACCGGCGCCGGATGGTTCGTCATCGGATTCTGGCGTTTTTCGCTCGCATCCAGGCCATCACATCCGAAGGATCGCCGTTTCGTCTCAGATTTTCGGCCATGAACCGCATGGGGGCGTCGATATGGGTGAAAAAAATCCGGTACCCTCTGCAGAGATAGTTCAGTCCGGCTTCGCCGTCCGGGCAGGTGAGAAAACGGTCCTTCGGGCACCCGCCGTTGCAGGCAAAGCGTACACGGCAGCGCCGGCAATAATCGGGGAGTCCGGTGAGTTTGCTCCTGCCGAAGGCCGCCCTCATCGGCGAGGCCATCAGGTTGGAGAGGGGGGTCTGCATGATGTTTCCAAGGCGGTGGGCCGGGTCTGCATAATGGTCGCAGACATAGACGTCACCATTGTGCTCCAGCACCGGTGCGGTGCCGCAGACTGGGGCGGAGACACAGGTGCCGGGGGGTATCCCGGCCCATGCGGCCAGCGCGGCCTCGAAGTTCTGCACGAACACGCTCCCGACATCGTGCCGCACCCATTCGTCGAAGATCGTGTTCAGAAACCTGCCGAAAGGTTCGGGGCCAACGGAATGCACGCTCACGCCGGCGGTCCCTCTCCGCTCCACCACCGGAATGAACTGGATATGGCGGCCCCCGGCCTCGTCCCGCAGGAAGCGGTAGACCTCCAGGGGACGCTCCTGGTTGGCGGCATGGATGCAGGTGAGGATGTTGTGCTCCACGCCGTGTTTCCTGAGCAGGGACAGCCCCGTCATCGCCCGCCCAAAGGTGGGTCGTCCGGCCCGGTCAACGCGGAAGGCGTCATGCACCTCTTCGGGGCCGTCGATGCTGATCCCCACCAGGAACTGGTGTCTGCGAAAGAATCCGGCCCATGAATCGTCCAGCAGGGTGCCGTTGGTCTGGATGGTGTTCTGGATCGCCGTCCCGCCCCGCCGGTAGCGCTGCTGGATCTCCATGGCCCGCTCGAAGAAGTCCAGCCCCATCAGGGTGGGTTCGCCCCCCTGCCATGCCACCGTCACCAGGGGTGAGCGGTGGGCGTCGATCACCTGTCTGATATAGGATTCCAGCACCGCATCGCTCATCCTGAAGGTGCCGTCCGGGTAGAGCCCGGCCTTCTGGAGGTAAAAACAGTAGGTGCACCTGAGGTTGCACCTGGCCCCGGTCGGTTTTGCCATCAGGTGGAAGGCCGGCGGCCCCACAGTGCGGGCCCCTGTCCCATGGTCCGGCGGGTGGCCCTTCCGGTCGTCCTTCGTTCTGTTCCTCCTTCAGTTCTCTCCTGCCGCTTACCTGCGCATTCTGATTCCGGCAACGATCGCCATCACTCCCCCGATGACGGCGAACACCCCCAGGATGAGCACCAGGGACGCCGCCGTCAGGAGGGGGCGTGCGAGCAGGATGATGCCGATGATGATGCTGAGAATGCCGAGGACGGCGGCGGTACATCCTCCGCCGCTCACACCCCGTGCCAGGCTTGTGATCCCGATGAGGATCCCCCAGACCGCGATCAGGATGGCGAAGAAGGTGGCGATGAGCACGGTGCTGTAGAGCGGGTAGGTCGTCACCAGGATGCCGGCGATGATCCCCAGCACGGCGATGATCGCCTTCCAGACCAGGTCCGTTCTATCCAGCACCAGGCTGACGATTGCAAAGATCCCGGTGATGAACCAGTAGATCCCGATGAAGGTGACAAGCACGAGCAGCGTCATCCCCGGCTGCATCAGCAGGAACAGCCCCAGCATGAGGGTGACGAACCCCTGCAGCACTACCAGCCACCAGGGGAAGAGGTCGGTCTCCACTCCACCCGGCACAGTGCCGGGAAGCGTTTCATCTGTCATGGACACACCATGCGGAAAGGGGCCGCCGGCCAGATATATATATTTCGCCGGCGTCTGCTCTTCTGCTCTTCCGTTCACCGGGAGAAGGCGGACGCACCCTCCATCAGACGTGTGATCCATCGGGTCTCTTCATAGGATTCGAGCAGCATTTTTCCGGCGATGGTGAGGGGGATGGCCAGGAACAGGCCCGGCACGCCGAGCACCCAGGTCCAGAAGAAGAGGGCGATGATCACCACGACCGGCGAGATCTGCAGGTCTTCGCCGGCCATGGCCGGGAAGATCAGTTCCTCGGCGATAAAGTTGCTGCCCACGATGCCGATCAGGGCGAGGACGGCGCCGGTCAATCCTCCTTCCAGCCATGCCAGCCCGATTGCCGGGAGGGCGGCGATCCAGAGGCCGGCATAGGGGATGAAACTGAGGATGGCGATCAGGGCGCCCCAGAGCACCGCGAAGTCCACCCCGATCACGGCCAGGAAGATGCCGGCACCGATCCCGGTGAGGATGTTGGTCTTGATCCGCACGATGATGTAGGTGATCAGATGTTCGGTATAGGTCCGTAGCGGCACTGGTCTTTCTGTGCCTGAGAGGGTAGCGAATTCGAAGAGCAGGAAGTTGGTGATGACGAGCACCAGCAGCAGGTCCATGATCGATTGGATGAGTCCGGAGATCAGGGTGACGATGGAGGGGAGGATGGAATGGGTGGAGACGATCCCGGGCAGGTCGCCGCCCTCCGCCGAGATGCCGAGTCCCTCCAGCATGGACTTCAGCGCCTCCACCTGCACCCGCAACATCTCCTCATAGGCGGGCAAGGCCTCCACTGCCTGGGAGAGGGAGACCGAGAGGACCCAGATCAGGAACAGGCAGATCCCGATGATTCCTGCCATGACGATTAAAACGGCCGCCTGCGATGGGACGCTGCGTTCGATGAGCCAGTCCAGCAGGGGCATGGCGACGATGGCGATGAACACCGAGAGGAGGATGGGGTTGAGCAGGGATGCGGCAGCGTGCATGCCGCCAATCACGATGACGAAGGCCGCAAGCGGGATGAGGAAGCGGGACGGTTTATTTTCGGAAATTTCCGGGATCATACTATTTTCACCGATTTTTTCGCACCATGGCTCCTGATACACTCTTTTCCCCAGATCTGCATGATAGTGGCAGGCCCTTCCTGGAATAAGTAGGTTTGCACCTCCGGATCTCGCCTTCCTTGCCGGTGAGGGAGAAGAAATGCGCCTCTGAAAGGAGAGTGAACGTTGGATAAAGGGGGGGGTTGCCGGGTCTGTTCAGGTCACGGTGATGTAATCGTCCTTCATCTCGGTGTAGGTGACATTTGCCATGTCCCTGACGGTGAGGGAGACGGTGTAGACACCGGGCATCTCATAGGTGTAGGTGGGGTTCTGCTCTTCGGATGTGGCATTCTCGACGCCGAAGTCCCACATCCATTCTGTGATGTTCTCGACGGTGGATAGGTCGGTGAAGTTCACGGTGAGGGGTGCTGTGCCATTGGTGACATCGGCGCTGAAGTCCGCCCCCATCGGCATGATTTCGGTGACGTTGATGTAGTCTTCCTTCACCTCGGTGTAGGTGAGGTTCGCCTCATCGGTGACGGTGAGGGAAACGGTGTAGACGCCGGGCATCTCATAGGTATAGGTTGGGTTCTGCTCGTCGGATGTGGCATTCTCAACGCCGAAGTCCCACATCCATTCTGTGATATTCTCGACGGTGGAGAGGTCGCTGAACTGAACGGTGAGGGGCGCCTCCCCTTCGGTGACATCGGCGCTGAAGTCTGCTTCAGGCGTGAAGGGCGCTGTTACGTTGATGTAGTCAATCTTCACCTCGGTGTAGGTGAGGTTCGCCTCATTGGTGACGGTGAGGGAGACGGTGTAGATCCCGGGCATCTCATAGGTGTAGGTGGGGTTCTGCTCTTCGGATGTGGCATTCTCGACGCCGAAGTCCCACATCCATTCTGTGATGTTCTCGACGGTCGATTGATCGGTGAAGTTCACGGTGAGCGGCGCCTCCCCTGCGGTGACATCGGCGGCGAAGTCTGCTTCAGGCTCGAACGGTCCCGTGACGTTGATGAAGCCCTCCTTTACAGTCGTCCATTTCATGTCCTGGTCGTCTCTGATGGAGAGGGAGACGTTATAGACGCCCGGTGTGTGGTAGGTGAAGAGCGGGTCTTTCATGGTGGACATGTATCCGTTCCCGAAGTCCCACCACCATGCGGTGATGTTCTCGACGGTGCTGGTGTCGGTGAACTGGACGGTGAGGGGCGCCTCCCCTGCGGTGACGTCGGCGGTGAAGTCCGCTTCGGGTCCGATCGGTTCGGTGACGTTGATGTAGTCGGTCTTCATTTCGGTGTAGGTGACGTTCGCCTCATCGGTGACGGTGAGGGAAACGGTGTAGGTGCCGGGCATCTCATAGGTGTAGGCCGGGTTCTGCTCTTCGGATGTTGCATTCTCGACGCCGAAGTCCCACATCCATTCTGTGATGTTCTCGACGGTGCTGGTGTCGGTGAACTGGACGGCGAGAGGTGCCTCCCCTTCGGTGACATCGGCGCTGAAGTCTGCCCCCGGTATCATCTCGGTGACGTTGATGTAGTCGGTCTTCATCTCGGTGTAGGTGACGTTCGCCTCATCGGTGACGGTGAGGGAAACGGTGTAGACGCCGGGCATCTCATAGATGTAGGTGGGGTTCTGCTCGTCGGATGTTGCATTCTCAACACCGAAGTCCCACATCCATTCTGTGATGTTCTCGACGGTGCTGGTGTCGGTGAACTGGACGGCGAGAGGTGCCTCCCCTTCGGTGACATCGGCGCTGAAGTCTGCCCCCGGTATCATCTCGGTGACGTTGATGTAGTCGGTCTTCATCTCGGTGTAGGTGACGTTCGCCTCATCGGTGACGGTGAGGGAAACGGTGTAGGTGCCGGGCATCTCATAGGTGTAGGTGGGGTTCTGCTCGTCGGATGTTGCATTCTCGACGCCGAAGTCCCACATCCATGCGGCGATGTTTTCGACGGTGCTGGTGTCGGTGAACTGGACGGTGAGCGGCGCCTCCCCTGTTGTGACATCGGCGGTGAAGTCCGCTTCTGTCTCATTGGTGAAGTGGACGACCATGTCGATGATGTATTTCTTCTCCGCCAGGATCTGTTCATAACTGTCGCGGTCGGGTGCATAGATGAGCTGGAGTCGTTCGCCGTTACCGAGGGATTTGAAGGTGGCTTCGTTGGTGATATATCCGGCGGCGTGGAACCACCAGAGATACAGATCGCCATTTTCGTCTATCATAACGGGGATGTCGTTGATGCGTTCGACCCAGATGCCCCAGTCCGCCTCCCAGACCTCGTAGACAAAGGTATCCAGTTGTGATGCGGCGTCGAGCGCCCCGAGCGGGGTGTTGCGGTCGAGTGAAATCGGCGTTCCGGTGTTGAGCGGGACGATGATGAAAGTTCCTTCCGGATCGATCTCAACGGTGCCTGACCAGATGACAGTGGCGTTGTCGGCGGCATTCGGCAGCGATGTTCCTGCCGCAGCAGCGTAGGTCAGCAGTTCTGTCCCGGTGGCGCCGATCTCGTCTGTCGGCGCCGCCCATGCGGGTGCGGCGACGATCATGAGGAGGATCAGGACCACTCCCGGTATCATAGTTCGATGCATTTTTTGATCACCTTCTCGTGGTTTTCATGGTTTCAAACTGAAATCACGGGACGGCAGGAGTGTTTGCCCGGGAGTGGAGTGTATGGTGGTCGCCTGTGTTGGGTGTCGCCCGGCGGTGTGTGCCGCCATGCGGTATCATGCTCAATTCTGCTCTGCTGTGTCGGCGGGTGCATCCGAACCGCCCCTGAAACGGGTTTTTGGCGGATCATCGCAGATCGCCTCTGCGTGTTACGTGGCAATCCCGGTGATTTCTGGGAGAGCATTGTCGATAAGATATAATAATATTTGCATAATCGGAATTCGCCGGACCGATTGCGGTATATTTCAGAGTATAGTCGGGGAATGTGTTGTATTTGGGTTTTGCCCGATCGCTCCACTCGGTCAAAAGGCCGATTTCATGGACTATTTCGATGGCCCGGAAATCTCCGGATTCAAACGCGGATCCGTCTGTTTCTGGTGATAATGGCGCGGATGTGTCATCATTCTGAATGGCAAATGCGGAGAGTTTTTCCGCCATGGGGCGACCCCCGCCCTGGTAGGGCCGAACACAGGAGAGGGGGCTTGATGGAAGGGGGAGCGGTCGACCTTCAGCCGACGTGGATGTAGTTGTATTTGACGTGCCAGTAGTAGGTGCTCTGCTCTCGATTGATGGTGAGTGTGACGTCATAGGTGCCGTTTGCGGTGTAGACGTAGACCGGGTTCTGCTCTTCCGAGGTGGAGCCGTCACCGAACTCCCAGAACCAGGAGGTGATCTCTGCGACAGTGGATTGGTCGGTGAACTGGACGGCCAGGGGGGCTGTGCCTGCTGTGGCATTTGCTGTGAAATTGGCTTTCTGCTCTTCCTCGAGGACGGTGATGTAGTCCGGTTTTGTCACGACGTAGGTCGTGCCGGTGTCGTCGGTGACCGTCAGGCCGACAGTGTAGGTGCCGGGCATCTCATAGATGTAGGTTGGGTTCTGCTCTTCGGATGTGGCGTTCTCGACACCGAAGTCCCATGCCCATGCGGTGATGTTCTCGACGGTGGATAGGTCGGTGAAGTTTACGGTGAGGGGTGCGGTGCCGTTGGTGACATCGGCGCTGAAGTCCGCTTCAGGCGTGAAGGGTGCTGTTACGTTGATGAAGCCCTCCTGTGTGGTCGTCCATTTCATGTCCTGGTCGTCGGTGACGGTGAGGGAGACGTTATAGACGCCCGGAGTGTGGTAGGTGAAGAGCGGGTCTTTCATGGTGGACATGAATCCGTTTCCGAAGTCCCAGAACCATGCGGTAATGTTCTCGACGGTGGATAGGTCGGTGAAGTTCACGGTGAGTGGCGCCTCTCCCGCGGTGACGTCGGCGCTGAAGTCCGCCCCTGGCCCGATCGGTTCGGTGACGTTGATGTAGTCGGCCTTCACCTCGGTGTAGGTGACGTTCGCCTCATCGGTGATGGTGAGGCTGACGGTGTAGACGCCGGGCATCTCATAGGTGTAGGTCGGGTTCTGCTCGTCGGATGTGGCATTCTCGACACCGAAGTCCCATGCCCATGCGGTGATGTTCTCGACGGTGGATAGGTCGGTGAACTGGACGGTGAGTGGCGCTGTGCCGTTCGTGGGTTCTGCTCTGAAGTCCGCCTTCGTCTCATTGGTGAAGCGGACCGTCATGTCGATGAGGTACTCCGTCCCGGCGACGATCTCTTCATAGGTGTCCCGGAGGGGTGCGTAGATCAGTTCAATCCGTTCCCCATCGGCGAGGGATTTGAATGTGGCGTTGTTGGTGACATAGGGGTCCGTGGTGTCATGGAACCACCAGATGTAGGTTTCGTCGTTATCGGTCACTTGGACCGTGATGTTGTTGACACTCTCAACCAGGATGCCCCAGTCCGCTTCCCAGACCTCATAGGTGAAGTCACCCGGTTCCGATGCGGCATCGAGCGCCCCGATCGGGGTGATGCGGTCGAGTT
Source organism: Methanofollis fontis (assembly GCF_004297185.1). NCBI lineage: Archaea > Methanobacteriati > Methanobacteriota > Methanomicrobia > Methanomicrobiales > Methanomicrobiaceae > Methanofollis > Methanofollis fontis. Next base: position 335,921 of record NZ_PGCL01000001.1, on the reverse strand, counting down.
CAATCGGTGTTCCGGTATTGATCGGGACGAGTGCGAAAGTGCCCTCCGGGTCGATCTCCACGGTGCCGGACCAGATGACGGTTATATTATCATCGGCATTGAGCCCCGGCGTTCCTGCCGTGGCGGCATAAGTCAGCGGTCCTGCTCCGGCGGCGTAGCCGATCTCGTCTGTCGGCGCCGCCCATGCGGGTGCGGTGGCGAGCATGAGGAGGATCAGAACCACTCCAGGTATGGTCGTTCGATGCATTTTTTGATCACCTTCTCGTGGTTTTTCATGGTTTCAAACTGAAATCACGGGACGGCGGAGCGTTTGCCCGGGCAGTGGCGTGAATGCTACAGGATGGCAATCGCTGGCGAGGTGTCGCACGGCGATCCCGGTGACTTCTGAGTGTGGGGATGTCGGAAAATTATAATAATTTTTGCACAATGGTCTGCCCGGGCAATTTAACAATTATATGGGATATTTTGGATTTTTGGGCCGATATATGGTGTAAGTCCGTCTCCGGAAATGGGTTTTGTTGGCTGTTGTGCCCTCTGCCATTGGGGATTCTGCCCTTCCTGCGGACGATCCTGACCACCCCTTAAAGAGGTGGGAAGTTTTCAATATTCGGCAATTGATCTGGTATTTCTGGTTTTAGTTGATATTATTCATCGAAATATTCGTAAACTCTATATGTTGTTGTGAAAATATGGTCGCTTATGTCTTACACACATGGGCCCATCCTGGAGAGAACGATGAAATTCTTCAGGGATGATGACTGGAAATTCGATAAAATTGAAGGTAAATCATCTTTGAAGATGGGTGTGAACACCGATGTCGGGAGATACCAGTTGATTGCCCATGCGAATGAAAAAGTATCCTGTCTCATGATATATTGCATTCCGGGTACGCGTGTCCCTGCCGATAAGAGGGGTGCAATTGCGGAATATCTAACCCGCGCCAATTACGGTTTAAGGATTGGTAACTTTGAGATGGACTTCGATGATGGAGAAATCCGATACAAGACCTCCATCGATGTCGAGGGTACGGTGGACTCCCTTTCCCATAATGTTATCAAATGGATGGTTATTCACAATCTGAATACGATGGACCGGTATCTGCCGGGTGTTATGCGGATAATCTACTCGGAAAATGGGGATATCGACGTTAAGAGAGTGTTACAGAGTATTGAAAATTAGATTTGCTCTGATCCCGGTTGCTGGACCTGGTGAGACCCTCTGTCAGGGTTTTTTCCCTTGCCCTTTTTTCTGAAATGCGATTGGCGATTCTGGCTTCTGATACGGTTCATGGTGTCCGGATCCTCGCCCGGGTTCTCTATCCGAGAGAGCCTTTACTATGAAACTGTTCAGAATCTTTGTGGGGTTCTCTCTCCAATTAAAATGCATATGTCGGTTAAAATTCAGTATGGATCTCAATATGTTCGCAGTTTCTCAAAACAAGAATAGACATGGTGGGCCCGGAGGGATTCGAACCCACGGCCACCCGGTTATGAGCCGGGCGCTCCACCACTAAGCTACGGGCCCTTCAGGATGCATATACCCATTGCATCTCTTCATAAATACGTTTGGTGGACACGCACAGCGATGGCGACCGCACGCTCCAGCCCTCACGAGATCGGTACGTGCCGGCGGAGATGCCGGCATGATGAGCCGCATGGCCCCTGTGAAAATTAAAAAAAAGAGTTTAGAGGTTCTCGTAGATCAGCACGGCGACCCGGTTCACGTCGGTCACCAGATCCCCGAGGTCCTCCATCGATTCGAGGCCCGGCACATTGTTCACATAGATCACAAAGGTGATCGGGGTGCCCTTCGCCGTGGTCATATACCCGAGCAGCCCGCGGGCATACACAAACAGCCTCCCCTTCATATCGCCGGCGATCGATGTGCCGGTCTTGGCATGGATCACCCCGTATCCCGGATCGCCGGGCTCCGCCCCTCCGGCAAGGGTGCCGTCCACACCCAGAATTGGCATGGCGTCGAAGAGAGGTTCGTAGTTCTCTGATCCTGCCATGAACACGGCAAGATCGGTCGCCGCCAGCGGGCTGATCCGGTTTTTGATGCTCCCCTCGCCGTCGGCGAGCAGCAGGCTGTCCGGGTTCACCCCGGCGGATTCGAGGAACGCTCCCTCGGCGAAGAGTCCGGCATCGACGGTGTCATACCCCGCATGGGCGGCGATGATCCCGAGCAGGCAGTTTGCATACAGGTTCTGGCTCACCTTCAGCGTCACCTTCGCATACTCGGAAAATGGCGGGGAGACGAGTTTGGCCACCTGTTCATCCGCCCCGTATGTGGCGGGCAGGTCTGCGGAGGGGTTCTCCCCGGTCGCCGGCGCCGCCACCGCCACCCCGGCCCTCTCCAGGGCGTCGATGAAGAGGCCTCGGGCGAAGGCCGCCGGCACGGCCACGTTCGAGGTGAGGTTAACCGTCCCCGCATCTGCCGGAACCGTCCCGCTCACCCGGATCACCGGTTGTCCCGTGTATTCGGGCACCGTCACCGTCATCGCCGAACCGGCGGCAGTGGTCGTCACATCGCACTCGACCGTGTATGCAGACGAACGGGGGCGCCAGTCGATCGTCGCCGCCTCCCCCTCCCGTCCGGGGGTGATCGTCACGTCGATCAGGTTGTCGTTGACGACGATCGGCGTCACCAGCCCTTCGGCCGCCAGTTTTGTCTCTTCAAAGAGGCGGTCGTCGATGATCACGTCGTCGGCGGTGGTGATCCCGGCGTCGGCGACCTGCCCGGCGAGGTCGTCGAGCCCGCCCAGCGGGTCGCCCGCGGTGAGCACGCACCCTCCGAAGGCCCCGGCGTCGCCGTGATCCATATCGGTGAACTCCAGGGTGCCGTCCGGTCCGGCCCGACCGCCCATCGCAAGGTCGCCCGAGGCCACCAGCACCAGGTCGTCGCCGGCACGATAGACCGGCGTGCTGAAGCGGTAGTCGGGTCCGAGCGTCTGGAGGGCGGTCGAGACCGTGAAGACCTTTGTCGTCGAACCGGGGGTAAAGAGCTGGTCCTCGTTCATTGCCAGCAGCACATCGCCGGTGGCGGTGTCCCGCACCATCATGCCCCAGGTGGAGAAGGCGTAGCGCTCCTGCGAGATGACGGCGTCGATCTGCTCCTTGAATGCGGCGGCGCTGGCAGTTTCGGGTGTTGTGGCGTCGTCAGGCGGGGGGGTGCCGGTGCATCCGGCTCCGCAGACGCTGAAGAGAAGGACCACCAGAACCGCCCCGGCGAGGAGGGCGGAACGGAGCGGAAACGGTGTTTCTGGGTTTTGAATCGGCATGGTCTGATCAGGGGGTCTGGAGGATATAGGGGTTGTGAAATTGATCGAAACGAAAACGGGGTATGTTCATTCCGTTGTACGGGTGACCGGTGCCCCCTCTCAGTGCCCCATCCGGACAATATTGATGTATCTCTGGACCGGATCCTGATGCACTGTACCGGAGGAGACGAGAGATGAAGATCGCACTTGCGCAATGCAACCCGACCGTCGGTGACACGGAGGGGAATGTCCGCATCCTGGAGGAGACGCTTGCCGCCTCCGCCGTCCACTCCCCGGACCTGGTGGTCTTTTCCGAACTCTTCCTCACCGGCTACCCCCCCCGCGACCTGCTGGAGCGGGACTGGTTTCTCAGACGGGTCGATCGCTCCCTGGAGCGGATCATCGAGATCTCCGAACGCCACCCGCAGACCGGGATCATCCTGGGCGCCCCGCAGACGACGGACGCGGGCCCGGGCCGGGGGCTCTCCAATGCGGCGCTCCTGATCCAGAACGGCCGCCTCCTCTTCTCCCAGGCGAAGTCCCTCCTCCCCTCCTACGATGTCTTCGACGAGGGCCGCTACTTCGATCCCGCCCCGGCCGTGGACGTGGTGAGATTTGGGGGGCACGTGCTCGGCATATCGATCTGCGAGGACGCCTGGAACGATCCAGACCTCTGGCCCCGCCGCTATTACCCGGTCGATCCCCAGGCCCTGCTGGCGGCGAAGGGAGCGACGGTGCTGATCAACATCTCTGCATCCCCCTTCCATATCGGAAAGGAGGCTGTCAGAGCAAAGATCTTTCAGAACCACGCCGGAAAACATCATGTCCCATTTGTATCGGTGAACCAGGTCGGTGGAAACGACGAACTGGTCTTCGATGGGAGGAGTATGTGTTTTGACGGCGACAGACGCCCCCTTGCCGTCCTGCCCCCTTTCAGGGAGGAGGTGCGGACGGTTGATATCGATCGCCCCCCGCTGTCCCATGCCATCTACCAGGCCCAGGACGAGATCGAGAGCCTTCACGGGGCGCTGGTGCTCGGTCTGCGCGATTATGTGCGGAAATGCGGGTTTTCGTCCGTCGTGCTCGGTCTCTCGGGCGGGGTGGACTCGGCGGTGGTCTGCTCTCTGGCCGTGGAGGCGATCGGCGCCGGCAACGTCATGGGGGTGGCGATGCCCGGGCCCTACTCCTCCTCCGGCAGCCTCAGGGACGCCCGCGCCCTTGCGCACAACCTCGGCATCGGGTTCACCGAGGTCCCGATCACGCCGGTCTACCGTTCGTATGGGGAGGCCCTCTCCGGCCACCTCCCGCCCGATGGCGGGATCGGCGTCACCCTGGAGAACCTCCAGGCGCGGATCCGGGGCAACATCCTGATGGCGCTCTCCAACGAATACGGGCACCTGGTCCTCTCCACCGGCAACAAGAGCGAGCTGGCGGTGGGGTATTGCACCCTCTACGGGGATATGTCGGGCGGACTCGCCGTCATCTCCGATGTCTCCAAGACGCTGGTCTACCGGCTGGCGGCATATATCAACCGATCGGCCCCCCTCATCCCCGAGGAAACCCTGACCAAACCTCCTTCTGCCGAACTCCGCCCGGATCAGCAGGACCGCGACACGCTGCCGCCCTACGAGGTGCTCGATCCCATCCTGCAACGATATGTCGATGAAAACGATTCGATCGAGGGGATCGTCGGACTGGGCTTCGACCCGGCGATCGTCAAATGGGTGGTGCGCACCGTCGACCGGAACGAGTACAAACGGCGTCAGGCGGCGCCAGGCCTCAGGGTGACGCCGAAGGCCTTTGGTTCAGGGAGAAGAATGCCGATCGCCGCCAGGCTGTGCGGGTGAGCGCCGGGCGGGAGGTGTCATGGAGATGGGAGGGCATCACGTCTGTCCGGCATCGCATGCCGGTCTGCTGGACCACCCGCTGCGGCGACTCCTCCATCCGCCCGAACGGATCCTTGGCCCCTATATCCGTCCCGGCGACACCGTGATCGATATCGGCTGCGGTTCGGGTTTTTTCACCCGCCCGATGGCCCGGATGGTGGGAGACGAGGGGTGCGTGATCGCCGCCGACCTGCAGCAGGGGATGCTCGAGCGTCTGAGGGTGCGGGCCGGAGGGGAGGGTGTGCTCGGCCGCATCCGCCTCCACCGCACCAGTTCGGACAGCCTGGACCTCGCCGCCCTCCCCCCCGTGGACTTCGCCCTCGCCTTCTATGTCGTCCATGAGGTGCCGGACGTTCGCCGCTTTTTCCGGGAGGTCGCCGCCGCACTCCGGCCCGGCGGGATGATGCTCGTTGTCGAACCCGTCTTTCATGTTGGGGAGGGGGAATTTGCGGAGACGGTTCGCACCGCACAGGGGGCCGGTTTTCTGCTCGAAGGGGCTCCTCGCATTCTGTTCGGCCGCACCGCCCTGCTGAGGCTGCCGCATGCAGAAGGTTGATATCCGGATCGGACAGTATTGTAATGGACGGTTCGATTTCGAACCGTTCGGATGTGATCTGTTGAGGGGTTTCTGGAAATTCGCCGGTACAAACGGCAGGGAACAGGGCATCATCGCCCTGTTCGTGCTCCACTCCCTTCAGAAGGAGCCGAAATCCGGCTACGATATCCTGAAGGAGATCGAGGAGCGGACGGGCGGGAGATGGGTGCCGAGCAAGGGCACGCTCTATCCGGTGCTCAGGCACCTCGAGGAGGACGGACTCATCGGCGTGCTGGAGACCGGCAGGCGGGGCAAGAGCATCTACGGCACCACGCCGGCCGGGGAGGAGATGCTGCGTGCGGTCAGGCGGCACCGGCAGGAGTCCCACAAGCGACTGGTGCTCTTCAAGGACCTCTTCGTGGAGATCTTCGGTGACAGCGCCCGCCCCCTGGACACCCTGCTCTTCGAGGTGAGGTGCCTGACCGACGCCCTCCCGAGCGAACGGCAGGAGGAGGCGGCACAAATTCTGGAACGGACCTGCGAAGAACTGCGGAGGATTGATGCAGATGAGCGCCATTCATGTTAAAGACCTGACAAAGACCTTCGGGGCGTTCACCGCCGTCGACGGCATCTCTTTCGAGATCGAGGAGGGTGAGATCTTCGGGCTGCTCGGCCCGAACGGCGCCGGCAAGACCACGACCATCTCCATGCTCTCGACGATGCTCCTGCCGAGCGGAGGGACGGCGACGGTGGACGGGCACAATGTCGTCACCGAGCAGGACGCCGTGCGGCGCTCCATCGGGATCGTCTTCCAGGACCAGAGCCTGGACGAGGAGCTGACGGCCTATGAGAACATGGACTTCCACGGCCGCCTCTACCGCATCCCCTCCCCCCTCAGGGAGGAGCGGATCGCCGAACTCCTCGGGCTGGTCGGGCTTGAGGGGCGAAAAGACGACCTCGTCAAGACCTTTTCCGGGGGGATGCGCCGGCGCCTGGAGATCGCACGAGGGCTGCTGCACCGGCCGCGGGTGCTCTTCCTGGACGAACCCACCCTGGGCCTCGACCCCCAGACCAGGAACCACCTCTGGGAGTATATCGAGAACCTGAACGCGGAGATGGGGATCACGATCATCCTGACCACCCATTACATGGACGAGGCCGACCGCCTCTGCGACCGCATCGCCATCATCGACCAGGGGCGGATCGTCGCCCTCGACACCTCGGCCCGGTTGAAGGACGCCGTCGGCGGTGACCTGGTCCTCCTGCGGACCGCCGATCCCGTCCGGACCGCCGGGGTGCTCGCCGCCCCCTGGGTGGAGCGGATCGAGGGGCACGACGGCGAGGTGCTCATCCACCTCCGCAATGCCGAGCGGCACATCTCGGAGATCGTCACCCTGCTGGACCGGGAGGGGATCGGGATCGAGTCGCTCTCGGTGAGAAAACCGACCCTGGAGGACGTCTTCCTCCACTACACCGGTCGGAGCATCAGGGAGAGCGAGGCGGACGCGGGCGAACGGATGCGCATCCACATGCGGTCCAGGAGGCACTGAGATGGATATCGTCTATGCCATCTGGCTGCGGAACGTGAAGCGATACCTCCGCTCGAAGAGCCGGATCGTCGGGAGCCTGGGGATGCCGCTCTTCTTCCTGCTCATCATGGGCTTCGGGCTCAACTCGGTGGTCTCTCTGCCCGGCATGCAGGAGGGCTACGTCCAGTTCCTCATCCCCGGCATCGTCTCGATGAGCGTGCTCTTCACTTCGATCTTCTCCGGGATCCAGATCATCTGGGACAAGCAGTTCGGTTTCCTGAAGGAGACGCTGGTGGCCCCGGTCTCCCGGATCGAGATCATGATCGGCCAGACCCTCGGTGGGGCCACGACCGCCCTCATCCAGGGGCTGATCATCATGGTGCTCTCCCTGTTCATCGGGCTCCAGGTTGAAAGCGTGCTCGGCTTCGTCATTGCACTGCTCTTAATGGCCCTGATCGGGATCGCCTTCAACGCCCTGGGGATCGCCATCGCCTCGAAGATGGAGGACATGCACGGCTTCCAGCTCGTGATGAACTTCGTGGTCTTCCCAATCTTCGGGCTTTCCGGCGCCCTCTTCCCGATCGAGAGCCTGCCGGTCTGGCTCAGGTCCCTGACCCTCCTCGACCCACTCACCTATGGCGTGGAGGGGATCAGATACGGCCTCACCGGCACGGCACAGATAAACCCGCTCGTCAGCTTCGCGGCGCTGGGCGGGTTTGCCGTTGTGATGACCGTCATCGGGGCCTGGCTCTTCAGAAAAACGACGGTCTGACTGGGATTTTCAGGCCCCGTTGTCCCCTTTTTTCCACCAGATCCGCACCCGCGTCGAGGTGCCCGGGACGATGACGGTGTCGCCGTCCGGGCGGGCGTAGCGGGCGAGATACTCCCGCAGGATCTCCTTCTGTTCTGCTGTTTCGGCGAAATATCTCGGGGAGAAGTGCTGCACCGCCCCGTCAAGGTCGGGGAAGCGGTTGATGTGCCTGAACGGGAAGACCTCGATGTTCGGGTAGATCCCCATCGAGTAGAGGAGGTTGTAGATGAGGTCGCACTTCGGGGATGGCACGAATACCGAACCGTGGAGGCGGGGCCAGAGCGCCATCGACATGGCGTCCCATGAGGTGGTGCCCGCGAACCAGTAGACGAAGACGTAGCCGGAGGACACCGCGTCCATCTTCCGGATCGCATCCCCGATATCAGGGAGGTCCAGGGAGTAGGAGGCGAAGACGATGTCGTAGGGGGGTTCGAGGTCGCCCTCGACCGAGACGTCCTCCCAGCGTTTCTGGACGATGCGGACGCTGCCGATCCCCTCCTCCGCCGCCAGGTTCTCCTCGAATACGCTGCACATCGCCGCCGAGGGTTCGACGGCCGTGAGGTGGCGCACCTGCCGTGCGATCGGGATGGCGATCGCACCCGGTCCGGCCCCAACGTCGAGCACCCGTGACTCCGGCGTCAGCGGGAGGTTGTTAACGGTCTTTCTGACCCGCTCGCCGTTGTTTTCCAGGGCCATCCGGTAGAACGACCGCGCCGCCTCGACGGTGTCCCACATCCCTCCGTCGGTCGTCCCTTTGCTGCTCCGCTGGTGCTCGTGCCATTGCGCCTTCCAGACTCCGTTCCAGTCGATCGTGCCCTGATCCATTGGTATGAGTTTTTGTAGTTTTAGTATTACGAGTTGCCGGTCGGTGGGGGGGTAATTTGCGGCGGGGATCGGGGCCTGCAGAAGTAGTGGACGTGAACATCACCTGTCGGTGCCGATACCGGACCCCCCCATATGATGGGAGCGGGATTTATGAGTTTATCAGGTGAGGAGATGCAACATGTCACAGGTTCAAGTCCTGTTGGCAGCGTCTTTCTTTTTCTATTGTTATTATACCAAGATTCAATGTGCGTAACCGTAACAGGCGGCAACAAGTTACGTGAAGCCTTATTTTCCTGAGGTATTCTCAGGTGAGAGCATTCACATACAGGGAGACTGGAGCGGCCCCTAATTTTCTTCCATTGGTAAAAGTGCTCTAGACGCACGCGTTAACACCGCGGATGAGAAAAACTGGACATCACGATAAAAATCTGGATGGCTATTTTTTTAGAGATTTCCAGAAAGAACATTGATACAGCCCGTCTTAGAGATTTATACAGACACGGATTTACTAAGCACTTTCCACTTTGAGGACGGTATGGATTCTGCACCTTCTACATAATGTGAACGTCCTTACAAACAACCCATTATTTCATCCATTAGTTTTTGTGTTACTTTTCCTTCGAGAATCTCTCTACGTTTCCTGAAGGAAAGGAAAACCTCACTTCCATTGGTATATTCCCTTGGAAAACAAAAGGATTCAACCGCATTTTTCAATTTTCGATTTATGAGTTGGGGAAATACTTCCTGAAGGATGTTGATGTTGCCTAGGCAAAGGTATCCGAACTCTTGAATATCAATTTCATCCCGAATTTTTCCAATTATAGTGTCGACTATTTGCTCATCCTCAAAAAATGAATCATAAATCTTTTGTAATTTTCTCTGCATCGAGTCTCCCACTGCATACATTTCCAATTCATCGAGTTTGTTATCAGAATTGGCATATGAAACCGGGAAATTAAAACTCACGGTACTTCTTGAACGCCTTCCAAAAATTCTTTTCCCAAGATCCGGATTTTCAGCCATTAATTTGAGAATTTCGGCAAAATGCATTTTTGGATCTATCTGCCGATCAATCCACGTCTTTATTTCTTTTCCACCATTTATCTCTGCAAGGCTTGAATAAAACTTTTCAAAACTCAGTTCTTCACGCATTATCGCAGATATCTTTTGAGAAAAGAGTGTTATCTTGGTTGCAATCTTCTCTTCGTGTCTCTTTAAATAATACTGAAAAACACCTAAAACAATACCAAAAGATGCGACAACCTCAAAAAAATATTGATTTGGCCAAAAATATACCGATCCGCTGAATATCGAAATTATAACCGATATTCCAAACACTCCCAACCAGATTAAGAAGACAGGAAATGTTTCATAAAGCGTGTTTATTACCAATTGCTTGATAACAATTGCAAACGATTTTACAGAAAAAAGCCCAAAAACCCTGCGTATTGTTTCCAATACGTTAATGCTGCCCCAATTCCAAGGACTGCCGTTCTCCTCAATCCCACTGTATTTATCTGCTAACAGGAACAACCACTGGATTTTTAAAACACATACTGATATCCCTCCTGCAATTACACAGTATATTACGCAGTATATGACATGTACGTCTGGAAAAAAGTGTGTAATAAATATACATGCCAAAAAATTTGCTCCCAAGAAGCTTAGAAGTTCAAACCAACGTAGCACCCTTAAGATAATGTCCATAGGTTTGATCCCTCGTAACTTTATTACAGATCTATAAAAACTCACCGCATTTTTCAATAGAAATAGGCCCGAGTGCGGAGAAATATGTCAATGCTATGAGTGAATATCTCAGATTAAGATTGCCTGAGCGAATCAATCCAGTCTAAGAAGCTTCAATAACACTGTACCTATCGATTTCTTTAACCTGCTACACTTCTCCTGAAAACGCCTATATCATCCAGAACTCCATCATAAAGACCCTAATTTCACAAAAGTTGCTGGCATCTGGAACGAGATACAAAATTCATCTTTCCTTTAATGGTAAACTCGTGAATTCATTCTTTAGTGGAAAACGATGGACTTTTCTACCGAATCAATTATTATAACATCATGAGATTACCCCCCCCACTAATTCGAAATCTCGCAGGAATGATCTGTGGTGATGAAAATCGATTTCCGGAATTCCCTTACCGAACAGGAGGTGCTTTGACAGACTTTTTCATGGATTTAGGTCTTGATTATCGGCATCAAAATGAGTCACGTAATGATTGGACTGAGAAGGTACTACTTGAATTAAACGAAGATGAGAATATTGATCCAGAAGGACATGGTTTACCATCTACCGAATTAGTACAAGTCATAGAAGCATTGTTAGATCCAGTATATTATCAACCATCCAAATATCACTCTGCACAAGTTACTGATCACCATGCAGCCGTTGAGCGAGTAAACCAGTTATTAAAAAAGCAAAATCTTGAAGTGTCTGAAGATCAGTCTACCGGAAAAGTGCATCTTCAGAAAGTGTGTGACTCTTTTATCTCTACATCTGTCTCTCCCCTGAAAACTCAAAAAACCATTACATTTTGCCCCGAAGTATTCAAGATACCTGATCGTCCAGTTGAACCTAACCTTGTATCGGTGATGATGCCTTTTGAAACATCTTTCGATAATGTATACAAGACAATTCAATCAGCATGTAAACAAGCAAATCTCAACTGCGCACGTGCCGATAATATTTGGAGACATAGTACAGTCATTCAAGATATTTTTGAGTTGATTTATTGTTCATCTATTATTGTTGCTGACTTCAGTGGGAAAAATCCAAACGTCTTCTATGAAGCGGGAATCGCGCACACGTTGGGGAAACATGTTGTGCCTATCACGCAAAATAAGGAAGACATCCCATTCGATATAAAACACCATCGATATTTACAATATCTAAATGATGGAGATGGGTTAGTGGAATTAGAGTGTAAACTTACTGAAAGACTAACCTACCTAAATGAATCACATTACTGATTCAACCATCAATTTTTGAAATGATTAGTGATATACGCAATTGAGGTAATTTAGGCTGTTAACCAAGAGTTGTTCTGCTCACTCCCCCTCTCCTTCATGCGGAAACTATTAAGCGGGGCGCCCTCTCAGCTCGGGATGCCCCCGGGAACCGTCTCCTCCCCGTTGTAGTAATACCTGAATGGTGAACTCCGTCAGGAACGCTGTAGAACTGCTGAACTCTGGATACAGCGACAAACTCGAACAAAAAGGAAGCGCCGCCAACAGGACTCGAACCTGTGACATGCTGGTTAACAGCCAGCCACTCTACCAACTGAGTTATGGCGGCATTTCGCACGTTTGTGCCTTAATGTCTATCTTGCCGCTCCTATTAAACGTTATGGGAGGGGGCGACCCGCATCCCCTCGAGGAGGGCGATCATCGCATCCAGGTCGGTGTCAAGCCCTTCCAGGAAGGCACGGGCGCGCTCGGTCGCCACCGCCCCTGCCGGCGAGGCCCGGATATACCCCATCCCCTCGAGCACGCGGAGCGAGTAGCGGACGCGGTGATAGGGGAGGCCGAGGAGGTCGGCGAGTTTCATGATCCCGATGGGCTGGTGGGCCGCCACCACCCTGAGCACCTCGAGGTGGCGGGCGACAAGGTCGATCTCAGTCTTCAGTTTCTCCAGCATCGCCGTCCTTCTCCTGGGGGGTCGCATGGACATCGAGCCATGCCTTGGTCCTGTAATAGTCCTTCCTGAAATACCAGATGAGGGGAATATCGACGATGATGAGTGCTGCGGCAACCGGGGGGCCGTAGGGGTCCGGGAGCTTGAAGAAAAGACCGACTGCGAGGGCGACGAGAATAATGATGACGTTAAGGATGATCGTCAATTTCCAGAACTTCCCCTTAAAGATCTGCCTGTCCCTTTCCTCCATCCTGCGAAGATTTGCGCGTGATAGTAGAAGTAGTTTTCATGGAGGCAGCGGAACTGCCGGGTAGCGAACCTACTTCTGCCCACAATCCCATAGGTACGCGGACGACCCCCCGGCCGGAGTGACGATCGATGGACGCCCTCGACGATGCAATCAGGGCGGCGGACTGCGCCGCCTATGTGGCCTATGCCTCCTCTGAAGAGGCGGACTTCCGCTACCTCACCCGCTTTTCGGTCTCCGACCCTCTGCTCTATGTGCGGCGTACGGGCGAGCAGGCGATGCTCGTCGTCCCCCAGATGGAGTACGAACGGGCGGCGGCAGAGGCGGATGCGGTGCCGGTGACGCGGGCCCAGTCCGGTTTCCTCCGCTACCTTGAGGAGGAGAAGGACTCCTGGCGGGCGCTCGCCCGCACCGCCGCCGACCTTGCCGGCGGCCCGGTGCTCGTCCCGAAATCCCTCCCCTACTGGCTCGGCCACCTCCTGGAGGGGCAGGTGTCGGTGCGGGCGGACCTGAGCGGGGCGGTTGCGGAGATGCGTGCCGTCAAGTCCTCAGCGGAGATCGCCGCCATCAGGGCGGCACAGGAGGCCACGCAGGAGGCGATGGAACGCGCCATCGCCATGATCCGCCGTTCCCACCCGAAGGGAGGTGTGCTGCACCTGGACGGCGCCCCCCTCACCTCCGAACGGGTGCGGAGCGCCATGCACCTCTTCCTGATGGAGCGGGGCTACATCGCCCGCGACACGATCGTCGCCTGTGGGGAGGAAACGGCCATGCCCCACCGCCAGGGTGAGGGCCCCCTCCTCCCTGACGAACCGATCGTCATCGACGTCTTCCCCCGTTCCGAACGCACCGGCTACCATGCCGACATGACCCGGACAGTGGTGCGGGGCGAGCCCTCGCCCGAGGTTGCGGCGATGCACGAAGCCGTCCGGGAGGCCCAGGACCTGGGCATCTCCCTGATCCGGGCGGGTGTGTCGGGATCGGCGGTTCACAACGCCGTCGTGGCCCTGTTCAGGGACGCCGGCTATGACGCCGGCGACCGGGGGTTCATGCACAGCCTCGGCCATGGCGTCGGGCTGGAGGTGCACGAGGCCCCCTCCCTCTCCCCCTCAGGGGGTGCCCTCGCCGCCGGCAACGTGGTCACCGTCGAGCCCGGTCTCTATTATCCGGGGACCGGCGGGGTGCGGATCGAGGACATGGGGGCGGTCACCGTGAACGGATTTGACAATTTCACCAGATATGGAAGGGATCTCAGTATATGACCGACGAGGAGATGGAGCTCTACCTGGAAGCCGGACGGATCGCACGCAGAATCATCGATGAGGGGGCCGCCATGATCTGCCCCGGCAGGTCGCTTCTGGAGGTGGTCGAGAGTGTCGAGGCGCGGATCCTGGAGAGCGGTGCCGAGATCGCCTTCCCCCTCAACGTCTCCCTCAACGCAGACGCCGCCCACGACACCGCCGCCGCCGGTGACGACCGGGTGTTTGCAGGGGGCGACCTGGTCAAACTCGATATGGGCGTCGCCATCGAGGGGCGGATCGCCGACACCGCCCTCACGGTGGACCTGGGCGACCATGCCGCCCTGGTCGAGGCCTCAAGCGCCGCCCTCGACCGGGCGATCGCCGCCGTCCGTCCGGGCGTCACCGCCGGCGAGATCGGCGCCGTCATCCAGACCGAGATCGAGGGCCGCGGCTTTCTCCCGGTCGCCAACCTCACCGGCCACGGTCTCGCCCCCTACCAGATCCATACCGCCCCCACCATCCCCAATGTCGGGATCAGCGGCGGCGCCGTGCTGGAGGAGGGGATGGCGATCGCCATCGAGCCCTTCGCCACCACCGGCAGCGGCCGCGTCAGCGACAGCCCGCGGATCGAGATCTACCAGCAGACAGCCGTAAAGCCGGTCAGGCTCCCGTCGGCAAAGCGCATCCTCGCAAGCGTCAGGGAGCGCCGGGGCATGCCGTTCTCGCGACGGTGGCTCGACCAGAACCGCCTCGACCTCGCCCTCTCCACCCTGGTGAAGAACGGCATTTTCTATGGCTACCCGGTGCTCCACGACGTCCCGGGCTCCTTTGTCTCGCAGGCCGAACACACCATGATCGTCACCGCCGACGGCGCCATCGTGACGACCGCCTGAGATAGTATTATCGGAACCAGACCCCCAGAGGTGATGTTACATCCATGTTGAGTGCTGACAGCAGAGATGGTGTCCTGCGGTTGATGGAGTACCTCCTGACCGCGGAGGTGTACACCAAAAACGAACACCTCGACATCGACGATCTCCCGCCCCCCTGCCGCTCCCTCTTCATGCAGGGCACTGAAAAGCCCGAGGTCAGGCGCCCGGTGATGGTGACCGAGGGTCTCCTGAAGCGTGTGGCCGATCCGTCGGGCGAATCCCTGAAGGCCCTGCTGAAAAACCCGTTCGTTGAGTTCGATACTCTCAATCTCCAGTTCCATCTTACCGACATGCGAGCGGCCGCCGAGTGGTTCGCACACCATGGCGGACGGGAGCGGATCGAGTCCAACCCGGTTCTTGCCTATTATATCGGGGGCTTTGATTCGCTCGGAATCGATTACGGGGAGGTGCGGGGACAGAACCCCCGCTTCGCCGATTCCCGGATTGCCCTTGAGTCCCGCATCGCTGCCGTCATGAAAAAGGACGAGCACCTGAGTGAGGCGATGGACCTCGTCCTGATCTCCGCCCCCGAGGAGATCGAGCAGCAGATGGACGGTCTGGTCTGCACCGCCGGACAGGAAGAGGTGATCCGCCGGGTCAGGACGGCGATCGAGAACCGTGACTTCCTGCGGGAGCACCGGATCTCCGAGGTCGGCAAACTTCTCTTTGTCGGTCCGCCCGGCACCGGTAAGACCTCCCTTGCCCTGGCAATCTCGCACGAGCTCCACATGCCGGTGCTCGAGGTGCGCCTCTCCATGGTCACCTCCCAGTACCTCGGCGAGACCTCGAAGAACATCGACCGGATCTTCGACCTTGCAAAGAGCCTCTCGCCCTGCATCCTCTTCATCGACGAGTTCGATTTCGTCGCCAAGAGCCGGATCTCCGACGATCACGGGGCAATGAAGCGGGCGGTGAACATGCTCCTGAAGAACATCGACCGGATCAGCCTGGTGAAGAGCGGAGTCGTCCTCATCGGCGCCACCAACCACCCGCAGCTCCTCGACGAGGCGGCGTGGCGGCGCTTCGACGAGGTCGTCGAGTTCGCCCTCCCTGATGCCGCCATGCGGGAGGCGATCCTGAGCACCCTCTCCCGTTCCCTGGACTGCGACGGCAACCTTGCCGAAGTCGCCGCCATTACCGAGGGTTTTTCCGGTGCCGACCTGAAGATGACCCTGAAGGAGGCGGTGCTCTCGGCCCTCATGGACGGACGGCGCTCGGTGGTCCAGGACGACCTTGACGGGGCGGTGCTCAACATCGCCAGACGCGGCGTCATCCGCACCTGCTCCCGGGGATAGGATGAAGGTCACGCTGCTCGGGACCGGGGACGCCATCGGGACGCCGAAGATCGGGTGCTCCTGCCCGGTCTGCACCGAGGCCCGCCGTTCCGGGCGGCAGCGCCTTCGTTCCACGGTGCTGGTCGAGATCGGCGATCGCACCATCCTGGTCGATACCGGCCCTGACCTGCGGGCGCAGCTCCTGGCGGCGGGATCGCCCCATATCGACGCCGTCATCTGGACCCACGGCCACTACGACCATTTCATGGGCTTCGGCGAGTTCTACCGGGTGCAGCGGATCCCGCCCGTGTACGCGGCCGCCGAAACGCTGGCGTCCACCACCCGGATCTTTTCATTCCTCTCCTTCACGGTGGAGGAGGCCGAACCCTATGTCTCCTTCGACCTCTTCGGCGCTGAGGTCACCCTCTTCCCGGTGCATCATCCCCCGATGCCGACCTTCGGCGTCCGGGTCGAGCATGAGGGGGCCGTGTTTGCCACCACATCTGACAGCAGCGCCCGCATCCCGGCCCGGAGCCTGGACCTCCTCGCCGGCGCCGACCTCCTGCTCCTGGACGCCATCGCCCCGCAGGGCTACACCATCAGCAAACACATGAGCTATGGCGAAGCCCTGGAATTGGCCGGGAGCCTCACACCCCGCACCTTCCGCTGCACCCATGCCAGCCACCTCATCCCCTGGGACACCCCCCATCTGGCGGCCGACATGGAGTCGTTCGATCTCTAACCTTTTCTCTCCCAGATATACGCCCCGACCACGCCGGCGGCCAGGATGAGCAGTCCGAGCCCGATGACCGGCAGGTCCAGCTGTGCCAGCAGGGAGAAGGAGAAGAGGATGCCGAGCACCGGCACGAAGGGGACGCCGGCAACCGTCCCCGGCACCCGGAAGGGCCGCACCGTTTCGGGCATCCGCCGGCGCAGCACGATCACGGTGGCGTTGATCACCATGAAGGTGAGGAAGAGGGCGAAGTTGGTGGCATTGGCGACATAGGCGATCCCGCCGGCGAAGAGAAAGACCGCAGACAGCGTTGCGGCGGTGAGGACGGCGATCCAGGGTGTCCCGAAACGGGGGTGCACCCTGGCGAGGGGGGCGGGCAGGGACCCGCCCTCCGCCATGCCGTAGGCGAGTCTGGACGCCGCCACGATCAGCAGCAGGGCGGTGTTGGCGGTCGCCACCAGTGCGACCAGGATGATGATTGTAAAGGCGCCTTCGCCCAGGACGGCGCCGGCGATCTCGGCAAAGGGCGCTGGCGAAGCCGCCAGGGCCTCCCAGCCGAGCACCGAGACGGCGCTGACCGTGACGAGCATATAGAGGGCGACCGCCACCGCCAGGGCCAGGATCACCGCTTTCGGTACCGTCCGTTCCGGATCCCTGGTCTCCTCGGCGAGTTTCACCATCTCCTCAAAGCCCATATAGGCGAAAAAGACGAGCGCCGCCGCCCTGAACACCCCGGAAAACCCGTTCGGCATCACCAGGTAGTCCACCGATCCGATATGCGGCAGCCCGATGATGATCACGAACACGATCCCGGCGGCCTCGATGAGGGTCATGGCAATCGCAAACAGGGCGGTCTCCCGGATCCCGCGGATGGCGAGCACCGTGATCCCGGCCACGAGGATGACGCCCCCTGCAATGACCGGGATCCCGGTGGCGCCAAAGAGGTAGCCGCCGAAACCGAGCGAGACCGTCGCCGTCGAGAGCACCCCGGTGGCCAGGATCAGCCAGCCGATCACAAACGCCCAGCGCCGCCCGAAGCCGCAGCGGACATAGTCGTACTCCGCCCCGGCCCGCGGGAACATCGAGGAGAGTTCTGCATACGAGAGCCCGGTGCATGCCGCCATCACGGCCGAGATGCCGAAGGCGAGCCAGACGGCGTTCCCGGCCAGGGCGGCTGCCTCGCCGAGGAGCGCATAGATCCCGGCGCCCAGGATGATCCCGACACCGGAGACGGTCACCTCCAGGAGCCCGAGTTCCCGCCGCAGTCCTTCTCCTGTCATCAGAGGGGGATCAATCCGCTCTGCTAATAATTCCTCCGCTTCCGCCCCCCCACTCGAACGGCCGGAAAAGGGCGGGGCGTCCTACCCATATCTATATACTCTCCTGCCCACCACGTATGAGTGCATGGACATCAAGATCCTTGAACGCGAAGGCGATATGGTGCGCATGGTCCTCAAGGGGCAGGGCCACACCTTCATGAACGCCCTCACCGAGGAGATCCTGGCCGATCCCACCGTGGATGTGGCAAAATACGTGATACAATACCAGTTCTCGGATCCCGAACTTCTGGTCACGACAAAGGGCGGTCGGGACCCGGTGACCGTGGTCATCGAGGCCTGCAACCGCATCACCGCCGTCTGCAACGACCTGATCGGGCAGGTCCAGGGGCTGTAATTCGCCCCCTCTTTCTTTTCTTTTCAGATTGTCTCGATCCCTTCCATTCCTGCCTGTAACTGATGGGGGGGATCATATGCTGCCGGACGTGCCGGAGCAGAAAAAAAGAGAGGGTCAGACCCGCTCGGTGAAGAGGATCGAACCGGAGATGCGTGAGATCTTCACCTTCACCGTCTGGCCCGGGCGGGCGTTGGAGACGTACATGATGTACTTCCCCATCTTCACCACGCCGTCGCCGCGCCGGGAGATGGACTCGATCTTCACGTCCAGGATCGATCCCTCCTCCAGGCGGGAGGACGACTCCTCGGTCTTTGCCCGCCGCTTTCTGACCGGGCGGTGGCCACCGCAGGCGTCGCAGCGGAGGATGAGCACCCGTCCGTCCTTGACCAGGCGGGTGTCCGGGCGGCCGCACTCCGAGCAGATCACATAATCGTCCACATATTTACGGATGGCCGAGGTGATCGAGGCCTCTTCGAACTTGCCGTTGAAGACGGCGCGGTTGCCCTCGATCTTTCCGGCCGTGCCGAGTTCACTGACGAGGTACTTCATCAGGTGGTCGGGCTCCCGCCTGATGTATTGTGCGATATCGATGAAATTGTCGATGACCGTTGTCTTGCCCTCGAGATAGATCTTCGCATCCGGAATATGGAACCGCTCAGCGGTGTCGCTGACCTCGGTGATATTGGAATATGCCTTCTTCAGCAATTCTTCGTAGGGATCTGCCATGTCCTATAGTATGGGAGGGATCGGATAAAAGGGATGGCGCCCGGGCACCCGGAGATGGATATAAAGGGGCGGCAGATCTATCAGTGTGTACATGCTCTCTGCCGAGGACCTCGCTTTCATCACCCGGACGCTGGGCCGTGATCTCACCGATGTGGAGGCGGCCTGCTTCGAGAACCTCTGGAGCGAACACTGCTCGTACCGCTCCACCCGCGCCCTTCTGAAGACCCTGCCGACCGAGGGGGAGAACGTCCTCCTGGGACCGGGCGACGATGCCGCCATCGTCCGGTTTTCCGACACCCTCGCCCTGGCCGTGGGGATGGAGAGTCACAATCACCCGAGCTATGTCGACCCCTATGACGGGGCGGCCACCGGCGTGGGCGGGATTGTGCGCGACGTCATCTCCATGGGGGCGCGGCCGATCGCCCTGATGGACCCGCTCTACTTCGGCGCCCTTGCCGAGGAGAAGACCCGCTACCTCTTCGAGCATGTCGTGGCCGGGATCGGCGACTACGGCAACTGCATCGGGGTGCCGGTGGTGCGGGGAGAGACGGTCTTCGACCCCTCCTATGGCGGCAACCCGCTGGTGAACGTCGTGTGCGTGGGCGTCGTGGACCCGGAGCGCTATCTCACCGCCCGGGTGAAGCGGCCCGGCAGCCGTTTCGTCCTCTTCGGCTCTGCGACCGGGAGGGACGGCCTCGGCGGCGCCTCGTTTGCCTCACGGGACCTTGCCGAGGACTCCGAGGCCGCCGACCGCCCGAGCGTCCAGATCGGTGACCCCTTCACCGAGAAGCTCCTCATCGAGGCGACGCTGGAGATGGCGGCGACCGGAACACTCCTCTCCTGCCGCGATCTCGGCGCCGCCGGGCTTGCGGGGGCGTCATCCGAGATGGCGAGCACCTTCGGGGCGCGGATCGCCGCCGACCGGGTCCACCTCAGGGAGAGCGGCATGAACCCGGTGGAGATCATGCTCGCCGAGTCGCAGGAGCGGATGCTTGTGGAGGTGCTGCCCGACGATGTCGCTGCCATCGGGGCGATCGCCGAGAAGTACGACCTCCGCTGGAGCGAGATCGGCGAGGTGATCGCAGAGCCGCGCTATATCGTGGAATATAACGGCGAGGTCGTCTGCGACCTCCCGATCGACCTCCTGGTCGGTGGGACGCCGGGATGCGCCCTGGAAAAACAGGCAAAGGAGTACGACGCCACCTACACCCCGCCTGCCGGTGACCTGAAGGCCCTTGCGCTTGCGGTGCTCTCCCACCCGGACATCGCTTCGAAGCGCTGGATCACCGAGCAGTACGACCACGACGTCCAGGTGCGCTCGGTCTCCCTCTCCCATGACGCCGCCGTGCTCAGGCTGGAGGATGCCGCCCTGGTGCTCTCCTGCGGCTGCAACCCCCGCCACATCGCCCTGCTCCCCCATGCCAACGCCGCCAACGCCGTCTACGAGAACGCCGCCAACCTCGCCTGCCTGGGGGCCGAACCGCTGGCCATCGTCAACTGCCTGAACTTTGCAAGCCCACTCCACCCCGAGGTCTTCTGGGAGATGGAGCAGGCCGTGCTCGGCCTCGGCGATATGGCGCGGGCGCTGGCGACGCCGGTGGTCGGCGGGAACGTCTCGCTCTACAACGAGTCCGACGAGTACGGCACCGAGATCCGGCCCACCCCCTCGATCGGCATGGTCGGGAAGGGCCCGCTGTGCCGCTGGACCCGTCCCGCCGCCGGCGACCTGCTGGCCGTCGTCGGTGCGGAGGGCGCCCACCTGGGCGGTTCGGTGCTCGATGCCCTGACCGGCTGCGGCGGCGAGGCGCCCCCGATGGCCGACCCCTCGATCCTCTCCCTGATCCGGGAGCGGGTGCGGGGCGGCGCCTTCACCGGCATCACCGACATCTCCAGGGGCGGTCTCTGCGCCGCCCTCGCCAAACTCGCCCCCGATGCAGAGGTGACCCTCGAGGGCGACGCCGTCACCGCCCTCTTCTCCGAGACCTGCGGGCGGTTCCTGGTCGGAGTGACAGACGAATCGGCGCTTGCAGGGCTTCCCGCCCGGATCATCGGCCGGGTCGGCGGCGAGGGGCTCCGCATCACCGCCGGGGCGGAGGGCGTCACCCTCTCCCCCGAGGAGATCGAGTTCTCCCTTTCCTCGATCACGCGCCAGATGCGCTTCTGATCAGGCGGATGAGGGGTTCTGCCCCCTTTCCCCCACTGAGGTCCCGCTCCGGGACATGGACGCTGCCGACGACATCCATACCTCGCCCCCGCAATCGATCGGTCAGCATCTCCAGGGTGTCACCCGGCATCCCGCCGCTCGTCGCAAAGGCGATCGCCTGTTTTCCCTCACCGTTCCGCAGGGCGCTCACGATGGCGTTTGCCGCCGGTGTGGGCTTGAACGCCCAGACCGGCGTCCCGACGGCGACGAGGTCGTAGCCGCTCACATCGATCTCCGCCGGATCGATCTCGCCCTCCTCCCCTTTCCGCGCCCGCGGGATCCCGCGGATATACATCATCGCCCGAGAGTAGTCGGCGCGGTCCTTCACCTCGATGAGGTCGGCACCGGTCGCCTTCGCCGCTGCCCGGGCCAGGATACGGGTGTTTCCGGTCGCCGAATAGAAAATGATGCAGGTCGTCATGTATGAGGGGTGGACGCCATCGGATATGGTTCTGCTGGATGCGGCGGGGGTGCAAACTGTTGATCTCCTGGATCTTTCAGGAAAGGAGCGTCCTTTTCCTCGCCCGGTGGCGGCGATGATCGACCAGGACCAAAAAAAGAAATGGATTATTTGTTCTGGAACTGCGGCATCAGCGCCCGGATCTGGGCCCCGACCTGCTCGATCTCGTGCTCCTCGTCGGCGCGGGTGAGGGCGTTGAAGACCGGGCGGCGGGTCATGTTCTCCAGGATCCACTCCTTTGCAAATCGGCCGTCCTGGATCTCCTCCAGGATCTCCTGCATCGCCGCATAGGACTCCGGCCCGATGACGCGCGGGCCGCGGGTGATGTCACCGTACTGGGCGGTGTTGGAGATGGAGTCGCGCATCTTCGTGAACCCGCCCTCATAGATCAGGTCCACGATCAGCTTCAGCTCGTGGAGCACCTCGAGATATGCCATCTCCGGGGCATACCCGTTTGCGACCAGGGTCTCGAAACCGGCCCGCACCAGCGCCGTGCAGCCGCCGCAGAGCACCGCCTGCTCGCCGAAGAGGTCGGTCTCGGTCTCCTCCCTGAAGGAGGTCTCGAAGACGGCGGCGCGGGTGGCGCCGATCCCCTTCGCATAGGCGAGGGCGATCGCCTTGGCGTCGCCGGTGGCGTCCTGCTCCACGGCGATGAGCGCCGGCACGCCCTTGCCCTCCTCATAGGTCCGCCGCACCATGTGGCCCGGCCCCTTCGGCGCCACCATCACCACGTTCACGTCCGGCGGGGGGACGATCTGCCCGTAGAGGATGTTGAAGCCGTGGGAGAACATCAGGGTCTTGCCCTTCACGAGCCCCTGCCTGATGGACTCCTGGTAGATCGCCGCCTGGTTCTCGTCAGGAAGGAGTACCTGAATGATGTCGGCTGCCTGTGCGGCTTCCGCCACCTGGAAAACCTCAAAGCCGTCCTTAATCGCGGTTTCCCAGCTTTTGCCTGGTCTCACCCCGATGATCACGTCACACCCCGAGTCCCGCAGGTTCAGGGCCTGTCCTCGCCCCTGCGACCCGAAGCCGATGACCGCGATCCTTTTTCCGGCCAGCACGCCCATGTCGGCGTCGGCATCAAAATACTTCTCGACCATACGATACCAGCATTATGTGATAACGAAGTTCATAAATAATTATAGGGGAAACCTAATTCCATTCTAATTCCGGTGCCTTGATAGGTTGTTCGGCGCCGGAACGACGATAATTCGTCCCAGTCATTGAGGTTTAGATACATGGAACTGCCTGACGTTCAGTCGACCACACCTGATGTCCGCATCAACCTGACGAGGGTCGGCGTAAAAAATGTAAAGAAACTGGTTGAAGTCACCCGTCCCGGCAAACGCCCGGTCATTTTTATCTCGAATTTCGATGTCTTCGTCGACCTTCCCGGGAGCCTGAAGGGTGCAAACCTCTCCCGCAACTTCGAGGTGATCGATGAGGTGCTGCAGGAGGCGATCAACGGTGAAGTCAATGAGATAGAACAGCTCTGCAGTGTTGTTGCACGCAAACTCCTCGACCACCACGAGTATGCCGACCGGACCGAGGTGAAGATGCGCAGCCAGTTCATGATCCGCCGGGAGACCCCGGTCTCGCAGACGAGCTGCCACGAGGTGGTGAAGGTGCATGCCCGCGCCATCGCCAAGCGCACCGGTCACGCCCCGATCATCAGAAAGATCATCGGTGCCGAGGTGACCGGCATGACCGCCTGTCCGTGTGCACAGGACATCGTCAAGGACCATGCCACCAAGGTGATGCAGAACCTCGATATCCCGAAGGACAAGATCGACGCCTTCTTCGAGGAGGTGCCGATGGCCACCCACAACCAGCGTGGCCGCGGTTTCCTTTCCATCGAGACCGACGACGACCAGCACGTCTCCCTGGAGGCGATCATCGCCGTGCTCAAGGACTCGATGAGCGCCCGCATCTATGAGCTCCTCAAACGCGGCGACGAGAACTATGTGGTGATGCAGGCCCACCGGAACCCGCGGTTTGTCGAGGACTGTGTCCGTGAGATGGCCCGGCATGTCGTCGCCGGTTTCGGCAACCTGCCCGGCGATTCGATCATCCTGATCCGCCAGACCAACGAGGAGAGCATCCACCAGCACGATGCCTATGCCGAGCGCAAGGCCACTCTGGCCGAACTGATCAACGAACTGAACGGGGAATAACCCCGTAGTTTTTTTCGGGCTGAAATTTTTTCACGCCGCGCTTCCCCCCCTCCGGATCGGTAGATCCGGTTTGTTTAACCCGATTACCCCTTTCTTCGGCACAGATGTTAAATATGGCCATATTGTGGGTAATTTTGGCTGTTTTTTGCGGTATATGTGGATAAAATGCGGCCAATATAATGAAAAATTAATAATTAATCTCCTCCCAGTGATCGGAGCATCCTCTTCGAATAAAATGAATGGAAGGGTCTTTTGATCGGTGTTAAAGCGAAAGGTATAACTAAAAACGTGAGATAACTCCATCAGACGTACTTCTGTGGTACGTGTCACACCTATTGCACAGGTTCGAAGTGGTATCGCTGGTTGAACAACCCAAACCATAATGAGGCGATATATTTGTCGAAAGTTGTAGAGATTTCCCCAACGACGAGACACGAGGGACACACGAAACTCGTTCTCAAGATAAACGACGACGGCATCGTCGAGCGTGGTGATTGGCTCAGCCTGACTCCCGTCAGGGGTATCGAGAAACTCGCCATCGGCAAGTCGATGCACCAGGTGCCCAAGATCGCATCCCGCGTCTGTGGTATCTGTCCGATTGCCCACACACTCGCCGGTACTGAAGCGATGGAGGCATCTATCGGATGTGAAGTCCCCGAGGACGCAATGCTCCTCCGGTACATCCTCCAGTGCGCAAACAGGCTGCACTCGCACGCCCTGCACAACATCCTCTCCCTGCCCGACATGTACATTCCGGGCACGGACACGAAGATCAACCCGTTCTCGGCTGAGGAGCCGGTGCGCTCGGTCGCTCTGCGGATCCAGAAGCTCCGTGAAGTCGGCCAGACCATCGGCGAGATCGTCGGCGGCGAGGCGGTGCACCCGTCCAACCCCCGCATCGGCGGTATGTACAAGAACATCAGCCCGCGGGCCAAGCAGAAGGTCTATGACCTCGCCAAGGAGGCCCTGCCCCTTGCACGCGAGCAGATGGAGTTCATGATCGCCGTCTTCAACAACTTCCAGAACCGTGACACCGTTGAGGTTGGCGGTATGGAAGTGCCGGTGCCCGACACCTTTGGTTTCCACAACCAGGGCTACATGGCCACCGCTCCGATGTACGGCAGCAGCAGCCTGGATGAGAACCCGACCTGGTTCCCGGAGCGCTGGACCGAGGTCCGCCCCTGGGACTGGTACATGGGTGAGACCGAGATCGACTACGAGGAGCCGAACTACCCGGTCGGCGGCACCACCCCGGCAGGCTCCAAGGCCTGGCCGCAGATGGAGGCCTGCATGGGCGTGCCCCTGTATGACGGTCAGCCGGTCGAGGTCGGGCCGCGTGCCCGTCTTGTCCAGTTCAAGAACTTCGACAAGAAGGGAGCCATGGGCCTGCAGATTGCACGGCAGATGGAATACATGGAGTGCCTCTACGGTATGATGGAGGCTGCCGACGCCCTCGACACCTCCGGCAAGGTCATTGCCGACGAGATCCCGCAGGGCGACGGAACCCTTGGCTGGGCGGCAAACGAGGCCCCGCGTGGAACCGATGTCCACCTCGCAAAGGTCAAGGACGGCAAGGTCGGCTGGTACTCGCTGCTCGTCCCGACCACCTGGAACTTCCCGACCTGCAGCCGTGCCCTCGAGGGCGCACCCTGGCAGCTTGCTGAGGTCATTGTGCGTGCATATGATCCGTGTGTTTCATGTGCGACCCACATGCTGGTGGTCGACGAGGACAAGAGGATAGTGGCCCAGAAACTCATCGAATGAGCGGTATACACGCATGCTGTTCCAGGAAATCGTGATTGTGGGGTGCGGAAACCCCCTCTTCGCCGATGACGGCTTTGGCCCTGCGGTGGTCGAGGAACTTCAGAAGCTCGACCTTCCGGAGAATGTCAAGGTAATCGATGGAGGACTCGGCGGACCGCACTACCTGTTTACCCTGATGGCTCAGTCAGACGAACCGGTGAAGAAACTGGTGATCGTTGATATTGCTGAATTCGGTGCAGAACCGGGCACACTCGTCCGTCTTACACCGGATGACCTTCCTCCGGGAAGCTACCGGGACGTCCACTCATGGAATCTGGTCGAACCGCTCCAGATGCTCAAGGAACGGGTCGACATCACGATTATTGGATGTCAGCCAAAGCGCGTTACCGAACCCAATTTCGAATTGGGGCTCACAGATGAGGTAAATTTGGCCATTCCCAAAGCAGTACGTCATGTACTCAAAGAAATTGGGGTGGATTATGGGGCTACTATCAAAATTAAAGGAGATCTTCGGGAAGAAGGAGTCACCCAGGCCTGAGGAGCCCGTTCCTGCACCGAAACCGGCGGCGGTACCCGCAGCCGGGGCGGAGCAGACTCCCGCTGAGGAAAAGGGCTCGGTGAAATGGGTGAAAAAGCCTGCTCCGACCCCCGCTCCGAGGCCTGCATCCGTCAAAGAGGCCCGGCAGGCGCCTGCCGGAACGCCTGCCGAATCGGTTGAGGCGCCGGAAGAGACTGCTCAACCGGCACCCAGACCCGATGTGAAGCCTTCTGAGATCGAAGTGGAAGAAAAGGTTGAAAATACAAAGGAGGAAAAGCCTGTGGTAGAGAAAATTACCGTTGGGCACGTGCACCTGAGTGGCTGTACCGGGTGTCTTGTGTCCTTTGCAGACAACTACGAAGGACTCTTCAAAATACTTGACAACTACGCGGAACTTGTCTACGCACTGACCCTCGTAGATGTCAGGCATGTCCCAGAGATGGACGTCGCCCTCGTCGAGGGATCGGTCTGTCTGCAGGACAAGAGTTCTGTCGATGAAATCAAGGAGACCAGGGAGAAGGCGAAGGTCGTCGTCGCCCTCGGCGGCTGTGCGGCATACGGGAACATCACCCGCTTCGCCCGCGGTGGCCAGTGGAACCAGCCGCAGATGGAGTCATATGTGCCCATCGGCGAGCTGATCGATGTTGACCTCTACATCCCCGGCTGTGCGCCGACCCCGCAGCAGATCAGGAACGTCGCCATCATGGCATACCTGCTGCTGAAGGGCACCGACGAGCAGAAGGAGCTCGCAACGGCATACCTCAAGCCGCTCATGGATCTTGCCAAGCGCGGCGACGAGGCCTGCGGCTGCGACCTGATGTATGACGTGATCAACCAGGGCCTCTGCATGGGCTGCGGTACCTGTGCCGCCGCCTGTCCGGTCCGTGCGATCACGATCGAATACGGCAAGCCGAATGTCGACCGCGACCTCTGCATCAAGTGCGGCGCCTGCTATGCACAGTGCCCGAGGAGCTTCTTCAACTTCGATGTGATGAACGAGTTCGAGGGCATTACCGAACTCATCAAAGGAGTCATGGAGTGAGGTGAAGTAAATGGTACTCGGTAACTACAAGTCTGTTGTTGCTGCACGCAGCGCTGACAAGGAAATCCTGAAGGGAGCCCAGGACGGCGGTATTGTCACCCAGCTCTTCGCGTATGCACTCGAAGAGGGGATCATCGACGGCGCCATCGTCGCAGGGCCGTCCGACGAGCCCTGGAAGCCCGAACCGGTCGTTGCCACGACCAAGGCCGAGCTTCTTGCGGCACGCGGCACGAAATATAACCTCTCCCCGAACGTCGCCCTCCTGAAGGAGGCGACCCGCAGCTACGGTCTCGACAAGGTTGGTATTGTCGGCACCCCCTGCCAGATGCAGGCGGTCCGCAAGGCCCAGCTCTACCCGATCGGGATGCGCGACGTCCCCGACAAGATCGCCCTGGCCATCGGCATCTTCTGCATGGAGAACTTCTCCTACCAGTCGATCGAGGCGATCGTCGAGGACCACTGCAACCAGAAACTCGAGTCTGTCACCAAGATGGACATCGGCAAGGGCAAGTTCTGGGCCTACACCGAGCGCGGTGCGGTCTCCCAGATCCCGCTCAAGATCACCCACAAGTACGAGCAGCCCGGCTGCCACGTCTGCCTGGACTATGTCTCCAACCTGGCCGATGTCTCGACCGGATCGGTCGGCGCCCCGGACGGCTGGAGCACGGTCTTTGTCAGGACGGCTGTCGGCGATGATGTCTGGGCCAAGGCGATCGCCGCCGGCTGCTTCGAGACCAAGGACATCGCCGATGTCAAGCCCGGTCTGGACCTCGTGACCAAGCTCGCCACCGAGAAGATCACGAAGAACCAGAAGACCCTGGACGCCCGTGCAACCTTCGGTGTCGGTAAGGGTCTCCGGAACCCCTACCTCTAAACCCACCATATTTTTGCACGTCTCTGGGTGGGCCGGAAGAATGCCCCGGCACTTCTTCCGTTTTGCCGCTACAGGGAATCGATAAATTGGTTAATTCCCGATTTCTGTTCTTAAATATCCGTGATACTCGCCTGGATCGCCTTCTGCTCTGAGGAAAGGATTTATAGGATCGCCCTGATAGTATCTTCCGGGGGACGTATGAACGAGGCGATAACATTTGAGGAACTTGCGGAGATGAACCTGTTCGAGGGGATCGCCGCCCTGTCGCTGATCCGGAGGGGAGACCTGACACTGCGTGTCGGGGACCGGACTGCCGGACGGGCGCAGGTAGAAAAAATGATGAAGGACCTCCTGAGGGTCCTTGAGGGCCGGGACCCGATGGTGATGACGGCCTGAAGGTCAGGCGTACACGGTCACCGGGTCGATGGCGGCGTCGATGAGGAGGTCGAAATCGAGGGTGTCGAGCCAGCCCGCCTGCTCGAACATGCTCATAAAGCAGACGCCGATCCGCCGGGCCTCCGGGTGCCGCGCCAGCATCTCTGCCGCCGCTCCGGCCTCCACCGGAATGTTGGGCATCGCAAGTCCCCCCATGATCACTGCCACCGCCGGTGAGAGGGACGCCGGTGCATCGCCGATCTGCATCCCGACATCTTTTTCAGCACGGATCGTCCGGGCCTTCTCTTCGTCCAGGTAGGGGACGAAGACCTGTTCATAGGGGAGGTCGCGGGTGGCGAAGGCGAGCAGCTCGATGAATGGCGTACAGGTGCCCGGACAACCGTAATAGACGATCTGGGCGCCGTCGGGGAGGGCGGCACCCTTCAGCCATGCCTTGAAGGGCCTGAGCATGCCGGGCACGCCTTTGAGGCGTTCTTTCTCTTCCATGGGATAGCATGTCCCCGGCGAGGCTTAAGTGTGATCCCCTCCCCAGAACCCTTTTTATGGGGAGTGCCGAAGGATGATCTGTGGGAATGAAACGACTCATCCGTCCGCGGGACGACCGCATCATTGCAGGGGTCTGCAGCGGCATCGCCCGCTACCTGGAGATCGATCCGACGGTGGTCCGGGTGCTCTGGGCGCTCTTTGCCCTTCTGGGTTTTGTGGTCACCGGCGTTGCTGCCTATCTCATCGCCTGGTTCCTGATCCCGGAAGAGGAGGAGGGCGTGATCGATGCCGAGTTCAGTGTGCAGGAGGAGAGGGAAGGGCAGTGATCAGGGTCCCTCCTGATCAACCCGGGCTCTGCCGGTCCATTTTCCTGAACAGCCAGTTCCGGTAGACGATCGGTGTGATCACCGTTGTAATCAGGCTCATCAGTACGATCGCCACATAGATCCCACCCTCCAGCAGCCCCAGGTTCAGCCCGATGAGGGCGACGATCATCGCCACCTCGCCCCGCGGCCCCATGCCGAAGCCGACGGCCAGGGAGTCGTGCACCGACATCCCCTGCAGGCGGGCCGGTATGCCGCACCCGGCGACCTTGGTGATCACCGCCACCAGCGTCAGCAGCACCAGGAGGAGCATGATGTCGGGGGTGAGTGCCGTGATGTCGACCAGGATGCCCAGGGAGACGAAAAAGATCGCTGCGAAGATGATATGCAGGTACTCGGCCCCCTCCTTGAGGTCGTGGGAATGGGTCAGGTCCACCCCCCTGAAGGACATGCCGGCGATAAACGCCCCGATGATCGCCGATATCCCGACGGCCTCCGCTCCCATGGCGAAGAGGAAGGCGAACATCATCGCCGTGATGAACACGAACTCGGGGTAGCGCTGTGCGAAGGGGAGGCGGTCCACCCGCTCCAGCATGGGGGCGAAAAAGCGGATGCCGGCATATCCGGCGATCAGGATGAAGGCAACGTCCTTGGCGACGACGGTGCCGACCGAGAGGAGGGAGAAGGTGCCCGAGACCACGTCCACCGTGATCGAGAGGGCCATCAGGGAGAGGACGTCGTCGATCACCGCCGTTCCGATGATCGCCCGGGCGACCGGGGTGCTCAGCATCCCCATCTCGCGGAGCACGTTGGCGGTGATGGCGATGCTGGTGGCGGTCATCGCCGTCCCGATAAAGACCGCACTCGAAAATCCGTAGCCGAGCGCCAGGGTCAGCCAGTAGCCGCCGAACCAGGGGACGATCACCCCCGCAAGAGCGATCACCGCATATCTGACGTCCAGGATGTCGCGGAGGTTGAACTCAAGCCCGATGACGAAGAGCAGGATGACGGCGCCGAGTGCGGCCAGACTGGCGACAAAATCGGTGTAGGTGATCAGCCCGAGCAGACTCGGGCCGACGACGATCCCGACCAGGATCTCACCAATGACTGCCGACTGGTCGAGGCGTGAGGCCACAAGGTAGCCCGCAAGGGCGATGAAGAGGAGGAGGCTCATCTGGAACTCGATCGAGGTGACGATCTCTGTGCTCATGCAGGGGGTGGATGTCTCGCCGGGGTTATCAAGGGATCGGATCAGAAGTATTATATTGCATCTTAATTATTATTGGATGAGAATGCCCCTCCCCCCCGGGAAAGAGGTCTCCCTCAACCTCTTTGTCCTTTTCCTCTTCATCTGCTCACTCGGGGCGATCCAGTTTTTCAATCCTGCGGCTGCCCATTTTCTTGGCGAAATGATCGCCGTTGTCATTTCTGGTGTTATATTTGTCACAGCCTGGAATGTCAGGCGTTTTCAGAAGAACGATTTTCTGGTCAGTCTCGGGATCGGCTTTCTCTTTGTCAGCGTCCTCAGAATGGCCCATTCGATCTCTGTTCTCCCAGAACCCCTGGTGTCGTCGGCCTTCATGCTGAATGCGGGTTTTGGGTGGGCGGCGGTGGGGGTTGAGGCCGCAACCTTTCTCATCGCCCTCTCGATGACCGGCAAGAAGGGGGCGGAATGGCAGATCTTCGGGATGTTGATGGCGCTCTCCGGTGTCATGCTCCTCATCCCGTTCGTGTCACCGCCTGCCCCCATGCTGATCCCTCTTGCCGGTGTCGTCGTTGCCTGCGCCTTCGCCCTCTCCGGCTACCTTTTCTGGAAGCGGCGGGACGAGTTCGATGCCTGGGTGCTCGGATACCTGATCGCCGCCATATTCCTCCTCCTTCTCTCCGGAGTATCCGTTATGATCTTCCCGGTGCTCTCCGCATCCGCCGGCACCGTGCTGGAGATCGGGGCATTTGCATTTGTCTACTGTGCAATCATTGAGACCGGTCTCCAGAGACCGTATGCCCTGATCTTCCGGAACCTCTCCAGGGCCGAGGCCGAGGCGCGGGACGAGCGGGACCGGGCGCAGAACTACCTGGATATTGCGGCGGTGATCATCCTGGTGCTCGACCTGCAGGGGCGTGTGCTCCTGATCAACTGCGAGGGCGAACGCCTGATCGGGTGCACCCAGGAGGAGGTGATCGGCACCGACTGGGTGGCATCATATGTCCCGGAGGCGGACCGGGCGGGGGTGCGCTCGATGATCGCCTCGATCGACACCGGCATCTCCGATGCCCTGGTCCACGAGAACGAGATCGTCGGGGCGGACGGGGCGGTGCGACGCATCCTGTGGAGAAACGCTGTATTGGAGAACGAAAACGGACGGACGGTTGGTGTACTGGCGTCGGGCGCCGATGTCACCGAGGAATACCTGGCAAAGGAGGCGCTGGCGCAGGCGAACCGGAAACTCGCCCTGCTCACCTCGATCACCCGCCACGATATCCTCAACCGCCTGATGGCCCTGGACGGTTACCTGGATCTGGCGGAGAATATGGGTGTATCCTCTCCGTATGTTGAAAAAGCGCATCTTATGGCCTCAGGCATCGAGCAAGACCTCAGGTTCACCTCCGAATACCAGCAGATGGGCAATACCCCGCCGGTCTGGCAGGAACCCGGCGCCCTGATCCGCTCCTGTGCGGCCCTGAACGGGGTGAACGCCCTGGTGAACGCCGACCTGAACGGGGTGCGCGTCTATGCCGATCCCATGCTCGAGAAGGTGTTCTGCAACCTGATCACCAATGCCCTCAACCACGGTGGGGAGGTCTCGGCGATCCGTTTCTCGAGCGTCGTGCGTGACGGCACCCTGGTGATCCGCTGCGAGGACGACGGCGTCGGTGTGCCCCCGGACGAGAAGGAGGCGATTTTCAGGGCTGGATTTGGCAAAAATCAGGGATATGGCCTGTTCCTCATCCGGGAGATCCTGGGGATCACCGACATCACGATCACCGAGACCGGCAGGGCGGGTTTCGGTGCCTGTTTCGAGATCGCAGTTCCCCCCGGCAGGTTCAGGATGTGATCCCCTTCACCCTGCCCAGTCCGGGTTTTCCCTGAGAAACACCCGTTCTTTTTCTTCCATCTCCTCTGCACTCAGCGATGCGGGCATGTGGATGCAGCGGTGCTCGGTGAAGACGCCGCAGGAGAAGGCTCCCTGCCGTTCGTCTGCCCTGCATGCCCCGTAGGTGCCGGCATCGATGTCATGGTAGACGTGCTGGAGGCCGCGGCTCTCCGCCTCTGCCTTTGCTTTTTTCCAGGATTCGGCCATCACTCCCACCTCGCCCTCCCCCTATATTTCTGTTTGTGCGAGGATCTGCCGGCAGGTGCCCCTCCGCCCCACATGGCAGACCGCCCCCCTGCGCACCGCAAAGGAATGGGGAAGCGAAAACCGGGTGTCTGCATCCCCCGCCTCTCCGGCGCCCAGGGTGATGTGCGGGCTGTAGCGTTCCCGTGCGGAGTGATCCAGGAAATGCTGCACATACCCGGCCATATGGGCATCTGACTCCTCTCCTCTGCCAGTACAGAGCGCAGGGGGTTCAAATGCCCGGATCGCCTCCAGGCCGTCGACGATCTCCTGGTGGAGGGCGAGAAGGGGGGGGGCGGGTTCGAGGTCGAAGCCTGAAACGGCGTGTCCGGCGCCGGTCACGACCGTGGAAATGCGGGAGATTGTCAGGTGGAGGGGGGCGCATCTCTCCAGAGCGGAAGAGAGCACCTCCGCTGCCTCTGATACTCTTCCTTGTTCCAGGGGGGCCATGGCAAGGGTGATGTGGGGAAGACAGCGCTGTGTGCCGAGCAGGATGGAGCGGTCGCCTGAACGGTTGCTGATCAGGGCGTTAAGTCTCCGGGTCTCCCCGGCAACCCCATCAGGGAGGAGCAGCGCGAGGTCGACGGCGATGATGCGGTGCGGTGCCATATCTGAGGGTGGTCGTTGGGGGGGAAGATGCTGTCGCCCCCCGCCCCGTCAGAAAGGTTTTTGGGTGGTGGCGTATAACGGGGATCTACGTCCTGATATTCTGCATTTCTGTTTTACTCTCTGTGATGTTTTTCCGGAAGTGCATGATGTTAGTGATGGGAGTAACACTATGCAGACCAGCAGGTTGTACGTCGGTAATCTCAATTACGCGACCACCGAAGAGCAGCTCGGCGAGCTGTTTGCGAGCTATGGAGATGTAACGTCCGTCCGTGTCCTCGAGAGGAAAGGCTTCGGCTTTGTCGAGTTTGCCACCGTTGAGGAAGCGGAGAAGGCGATGGCCGCACTCAATGAGACCGAGTTCATGGGGCGCACCCTCAGGATCGACGAGGCCCGGCCCCCGAAGCCCAGAACCGAATTCCGCAGATACTAAATTTTTGAAGCGGCGGATTGCACCGCCAGTCTTCTTTTTGTGGCAGGGAAAACAGTAAGATGTCTGACCCTGCATACTCTGTATGACTATTGCAGCACCCGGCAACACTGTTCTCCTGCATTACACCGGAACCCTCGACGACGGCACCATCTTCGACTCCTCCCGCGAGCGCGACCCCCTGCGGTTCACCATCGGGCGGGGTGAGGTGATTCCGGGTTTTGAGGAGGCCGTCATCGGTATGGCGGTCGGGGAAAGAAAGACCTTCACCATCCCGTCCGATGCGGCCTACGGCCCGCAGCGTGATGACCTGGTGATGGTGGTCGGGCGCGAGCAGTTCCCGCCGGAGATCGAGTTCGCCGTCGGGCAGCAGTACCCGGTCGAGGTGGCGGAGGGGCAGGTGGTGATGGTCACCGTGACCGCCCTCACTGAAGAGGCGGTCACCCTGGACGCCAACCATCCCCTGGCCGGCAGGGACCTCACCTTTGCCATCGAGGTCGTGGCGGTGGAAGAGGGGAGCGGGGAGTAGGTATTCCTTCACCCCCCGGTATCACGAGCCATATTCGACGCATTCTCCAGATACCTTAATACCGGCCGCCCCGAATACGCAATGCGTGTACGGGACCTACGGTTTCGCCTTCCACATAGAGAAAGACGGTTTTTCCATCGAGGTAAACCAGGAAAACGGGATATATGTCTACCGCAGGAGCCTGGACGGCAGCAGCGCCGAGCGGAAACTCGTCTCCTCGGGCGGGCGTGTGATCGTCAATCCCGTCGAACCCCTCAACCTGCCGCGGGAGGTCTCCCGCCACCTGATTGTAGAGTTTGAACCGGTATCGATCGAGCCCGGGGCACAGGAGACGGTCTATCTCACCTTCCCGATCGAGGTGGCCGTATTCGTGGCGGCGAAAGGTAACTATGAGGTGCTGGATATTTTCTCCTGGAACCGGCAGAAGTATACCCTCTACGGTTCGCCGGACCGCGGGTTGATCGCCCGCTGGTGGGGGAGTCAGGTTGCCTTCTCCCCGCCCCTCGTCGACCCCCGTCGCGAGGGGCTGCTCTCCCTCACCATCACCAATGCCACAAATGCCTGGGTGGATGTCTCCCGCGTGGTGCTCGAGGGCTACGGGATGAAGATCTTCTATGACGACTCTGCCTCCATACGGGCATGGATGCGGATCTCCAGCTCGATGGTGGCGGAAACCGGCTGCCATGACGCCCCGTATCGGGATGGGCAGCGCAAGTCACTCGAACTCTATACGGCGCGTTCGATCCCGGGAATCGAGCGTTCCCGGTTTTTGATGGACCAGGGGATCTAGGAGATGAACCCCCTGAACTTCAGCCTGGATGCGCCGGTCACCTCCGTTTCGGCGATCACCTGGGGGCACCTGATCTATGTCTGCCTGCTCGTGGCGGCGGCGGCGGTGATCTCGCGGGTGCTGACCATCTACCTGAAAAAGAGCCTGACCGACAAGATCAAGCGCAACCAGCTCGACATCCTCCTGAAGGCGGTCAACTACGGTATTGCCATCATCGCCTTTCTGATCATCCTCCCCTACTTTGAGGTGGACCTGAGCGGTCTGCTGGTGGCGGGCGGGTTCGCCTCGATCGTCATCGGTATCGCGAGCCAGTCGGTGATTGGCAACCTGGTCTCGGGTATATTTCTCATTGTCGAGCGCCCCATCGCCATCGGGGATAACATCAATATCGGCGGCACCAGCGGGAATGTCACCGACATCAACATCTTCTCGACGATCATCAAGACCTATGACGGTATCTATGTGCGGATCCCGAATGAAACGGTCTTTACCTCTGATATTACAAACTATGTCGCCCATGTGGCGCGGCGGTTCGAGTACACGGTCGGGATACCGTATGCCGCCGACGCCCCGCAGGCGATCCGGATCATCAGGCAGGTGATATGGGACCATCCCCTGGCCCTGTGCGAACCGGGGCCGTCGGTCTT